>JBEVDH010000187.1:0-24651 GCA_040514115.1 Comamonas sp.
CATGAGCCGCCGCAAACGTGAGCGCCCCGACAAGCGCGCCCCCATCCCCGACTTTGACCAGCCCGCCCAGCAAGCGGGCTTTTTTAGGCCCAAACCATGACACAAAAAGATACAGAAGTATCCCGCGCCCCGCATGCCGTTGCGGCCTCCATAGAGCCCGAGTGGGTCCTGGCCGAGAAATTCCAAGAGCTGACCGGCGTAACGCCCATGGCCATTCACAACCGCCGCCGCGCTGGCATCTGGCTGGACGGCAAGCACTGCGCTGTCATCGCGCGGCGCCTCTACGTCAACATCAAGGAAGCCGATCAATGGATCAAAAACCAGCTCTCGCAACCCCACCGGGCGTAACCATCCGGGTCAAGGCGACCGTCACTCGCATACAGATCGCCTTCACATGGCAGGGCATGCAATGCCGGGAGCTGCTGCCGCCCTGCCCTATCTCCAAAGCAAGCATCCAGTACGCGGCCAATCTGCGCGGCGAAATTCTGCGCAAGATCAAGGACGGCACGTTTGCCTATCCCGACTACTTCCCGAGCAGCCCCAAAGCCAAGGCCCCCGACCCGCAATCCAGTCTGATGCAAGAGATGCTGGGGCAAGCAAATGGCGCTCTACGAGAAGCAGGTCGAAAACGGGAAAATGTCGCCGGCGACTTTTCGCGGCTACGCCAAGAGCCTCACCGGTGAGCGCATGCGCCACTGGCACGGGTGGAAGTTGCACGAGGTCACGCCCAGCGCCTTGCGCGACTGGGTGAGCGGGATGGACTGCACCTCTAAGGCCATCCGGAACATGTTGATCCCTCTGCGTTCAGTATTCGAAGACGCGCTCAATGACGAACTGATCGAATTCAACCCGTTCGACCGCATCGCCCTGGTGAAGCTGATCCGACAGACCAGCAAGGCCAGCGACTATGTGATCCAGCCATTCGCGCACGCCGAGCGCGAAGCCATTCTCGGCGCATGCCGCTTGGATGAGCGGCCCATGTTCCAGTTCTGGTTCAACACGGGCCTGCGCCCGGACGAGCTGCAGGCGCTTGAATGGCGCCACATCAACTGGGACAAGGCCACCGCGCGCATCGAGCAGAATCAGGTGGTCGGGGTGCTCAAGGCGCCAAAGACTGCCGCGGGCATTCGCACCATTGATCTCAATGCGGAGGCGATGGAAGCTCTGCGCGCGCAGAAGCCGCTGAGCCAATTGCGCGGCGAACGCATCTGGCTCAATCCTCGCACGCTCGAGCCCTGGAGCACCGACGCGCAAGTGCGTAAAACGGCATGGCTGCCGATCATGGCCCGGTCAGGCATCGACTACCGCAACCCGTACCAGATCCGCCACACCTACGCCTCCACCCTGCTGACGGCTGGCGCCAACCCTGGGTACGTGGCGCACCAGCTGGGCCATGAAGACGTGGAGATGGTGTTTCGCACCTATGGCAAGTTCATCCGCGAGGACTATCAAAAGCCCAAGGCGGTGCTTCGGTCGGTGCAATGAAATGCGCTGGTGTGAATCCGGTGTGATTCCGGTGTGAATTTCACGGCAATGACAGGCATTCTGACGGGCAAAGAAAAACGCCACACAGTGGGGATTCCATTGTGTGGCGTTGTCTTGGATGGTGGAGCTGGCGGGAATTGAACCCGCGTCCGCAAGCCTTCACCGGGCAGATCTACATGTTTAGTGTTCTGATTTAGATCTCGCCTCGATCACCGCGCAGGCACACGCTGAGATCAAAGCCAGTACCCTATTTTCTCGTTCCATACCAAGGTACCCGGCACAGAACCAGTTGATGAAAATTCCTTTGCAGCCTGGAAGTCTTGCGACCCCCTTGCCCAGCCCATCAACGTGCTGTTGCAAAGCTCACCGGATTAAGCGGCGAGTGCGAAACGTTCGTCGTTTGCAGTTAGTTTTTTTGAACGGAGATTTACGAGCGTCATTCAAGCTCGACATGCACCACACCGGCTCCGAACCCACGTCGAAACCAGGACAGCCCCATGAAGCACATTTTAGGCTACATCGAGCCATTGCAAGAGCTCGTAGGGGTATTTAATTGCAGCATCGGCGCCCCAGTGCTCCGTGGCGTCGACGGCGCCGAGGTAGCCGTAGAGCGCGGCCACGGTTTTCATGCCTGCGGCGCGGCCGGCGACGATGTCGCGCTCGTCATCGCCGACGTAGATGCAGGCCTCGGGCGGCAGACCCAGGCGGCTGGCGGCTTCGAAGAGCGGCGCGGGATGGGGCTTGGAGTGCGGCGTGGTGTCGCCGCTCACCACCGCACGCGCGTTGGCGAACAGCGGCATGGCGCGGGTCAGCGGGTCGGTGAAGCGTGCCGACTTGTTGGTCACCACGCCCCACAGCAGGCCGCGCGCCTCGATGTCGGCCAGCAGCTGGGAAATGCCGTCGAACGCATAGGTAGTCTGCGTCATGCGCGCTTCGTAGTTGCGGAAGAACTCCTCGCGCAGCGTGTCGTAATCGGGCGTTTCGGGCGTGATGCCGAAGGCCACGCCCAGCATGCCGCGCGCGCCCGCCCCCGCCATCGGGCGGTAATGTTCGGCGGGCAGCGATGCGAGGCCGCGCGCGATGCGCATCTGGTCGGCGGCGGCGCCCAGGTCAGGGGCGCTGTCGATCAGCGTGCCGTCCAGGTCGAACAGCACGGCACGAATGCCTTTGAATGCCATGCTCATTCCATCGGCCTTTGCGTTGCGATCATGTAATTGACGCTGGTGTCGGCGCTGAGCCAGTAGCGGCCCGTCAGCGGATTGTGCTGCAGGCCGCGGGCATGCAGCACGTTGAGCCCCGCGGCGCGGCAGTAGCCAGCGAGCTCGCTCGGGCGGATCATTTTGGCGTATTCGTGCGTACCACGCGGCAGCAGATTAAGCAAGTACTCGGCGGCAACAATTGCTTGCGCAAAAGATTTCAGATTTCTGTTCAAGGTCGAAAAAAATACCCATCCGCCGGGCTTTACCAGCTGCGCGCAGGCGCGAACTACCGATTCCGGGTCGGGAACATGCTCGAGCATCTCCATGCAGGTGACCACATCGAAGCTTGCGGGCTGGCGTTTGGCCATCGCTTCGACGGCAATTTCCTCGTAGCGGATGCCTGGGGTTTGGGCTTCCAGCGCATGCAATTGCGCCACGCGCAGCGACTTGGTGGCGAGGTCGATACCGGTCACCACGGCGCCTTTGCGCGCCATCGAATCGGCCAGGATGCCGCCGCCGCAGCCCACATCCAGCACGTCGCAGTCATGCAGCGCAGCGATGCCGTTGATCCATTCCAGGCGCAGCGGGTTGATCTGGTGCAGCGGCTTGAATTCGCTTTCCGGGTCCCACCAGTGGTGGGCCAGATCGGAGAACTTGGCCAGTTCGGCCGGGTCGACATTGATCGCGTCTTGCATCGTGCTTTTCCTTCACGCAGAAATGGTCACAGGCATAAAAAAAGCCCCGTTTCCGGGGCTTCTTCAGGGTAATCCGGAGATTACTGAGCGGCGCGGGTGCCCACCACTTCGATTTCCACGCGGCGGTTCTTCGCGCGGCCTTCAGCCGTACGGTTGTCGGCGACGGGTTGCTTTTCGCCCTTGCCTTCAGTGTAGACGCGGTTCTTTTCGATGCCCTTGGACACCAAGTAAGCCTTGACGGCTTCGGAACGACGCACCGACAGCTTCTGGTTGTAAGCATCGGAGCCCACGGAGTCGGTGTGACCCACGGCAATGATGACTTCCAGGTTCACGCCCTTGACCTTGGAGATCAGGTCGTCGAGCTTTTCCTTGCCCGCGGGCTTCAGGACAGACTTGTCGAAGTCAAAGAACGCGTCAGCAGCGTAGGTGACCTTGGTCGCCACTGCGGGTGCAGGAGCGGGTGCAGGTGCTGGAGCCGGTGCGGGCGTAGGAGCGACCACAGCCACGGGTGCGGCGGGTTGCAGGGCGCCGTCGCAATCGACAGCAGCCGTTGCGGGGGTCCAGTTGGCATTGCGCCAGCACAGTTCGTTCGTGCCGTTCTTCCAGACCAGCTCGCTGGTGCCGTTTTGCCAGTTGTCGATCACATTGCCGCCATTGGCAGCCTTGACTTGAGCGCCGGCAGCAGTAGCCAGGGCAGCGCAGGCAAACAACATCGCTACTTTGTTCAGTTTCTTCATGGTTCTCCTCTTGGGGAAAAAGTCACAGCCGCGCTGCGAAATTGTGGACGTCATTAGTGGCCATCACCAAGAACGTTGGAAATGATTGTGCCATACGTAACATGCGAATGAGGCGGGCTCGGCGGTGGGGTCGACACGACAAAAGCTTAATTCCCGGGATATGTTGCGCAGCAACTACAGCCCAATGACTCTAAAATGAGCCTCCCTTGCCGTCAAAGTCGCAGTCCATGACCCAGTTTGCCAAAGAAACTCTGCCCGTCAGCCTAGAAGAGGAGATGCGTCGCAGTTATCTCGATTACGCCATGAGCGTGATCGTGGGCCGCGCGCTGCCCGATGCACGCGATGGCCTCAAGCCGGTGCACCGGCGCGTGCTGTTCGCGATGCACGAACTCAACAATGATTGGAACCGCCCCTACAAGAAGTCGGCACGTATCGTCGGTGATGTGATCGGTAAATACCATCCGCACGGTGATTCCGCGGTATACGACACCATCGTTCGCATGGCCCAGGACTTCTCCCTGCGCCACATGCTGGTCGATGGCCAGGGCAATTTCGGCTCGGTGGACGGCGACAGCGCCGCCGCGATGCGTTACACCGAGATCCGCCTTTCGAAGATCGCGCATGAAATGATTGCCGACATCGACAAGGAAACCGTCGATTTCGGGCCCAACTATGACGGCAGCGAACGCGAGCCGCTGGTCATGCCCAGCCGCCTGCCCAACCTGCTGGTCAACGGCTCCTCCGGCATTGCCGTGGGCATGGCGACCAACATTCCGCCGCACAACCTCAACGAAGTCGTCGACGCCTGCCTGCACCTGCTGCAAAGCCCCGAAGCGACGATCGACGAGCTGATGGAAATCGTGCCCGCGCCCGATTTCCCCACGGCCGGCATCATCTACGGCATCAATGGCGTCAAAGACGGCTACCGCACCGGGCGCGGCCGCGTGGTCATGCGCGCCAAGTGCCACTTCGAGGACATCGACCGCGGCCAGCGCCAGGCGATCATCGTCGACGAGCTGCCCTACCAGGTCAACAAGAAGACGCTGCAAGAGCGCATGGCCGAGCTGGTGCATGAGAAGAAGATCGAAGGCATCAGCCATATCCAGGATGAATCGGACAAGTCCGGCATGCGTCTGGTGATCGAGCTCAAGCGCGGCGAAGTGCCCGAGGTGGTGCTCAACAACCTGTACAAGCAGACGCAGCTGCAAGACACCTTCGGCATGAACATGGTGGCGCTGATCGACGGTCAGCCGCGCCTTTGCAATCTCAAGGAACTGATCGCGGTCTTCCTGCAGCACCGCCGCGAGGTGATCACACGCCGCACCGTGTTCGAGCTGCGCAAGGCGCGCGACCGCGGCCATGTGCTCGAAGGCCTGGCCGTGGCCCTGGCCAATATCGACGAATTCATCGCCATCATCCGCAATGCGCCCACGCCCCCGGTGGCCAAGGCCGAGCTGATGGCCCGCGCCTGGGACAGCAAGCTGGTGCGCGAGCTGCTCACCCGCACCCGTGAAGACGGCGGGCTCGTCAGCGCCGATGACTACCGCCCCGAAGGCCTCGAAGTCGAATTCGGCCTGGGCCGGGACGGTCAATACCGCCTGTCCGAAACCCAGACGCAGGAAATCCTGCAGATGCGCCTGCAGCGCCTCACGGGCCTGGAGCAGGACAAGATCGTTGCCGAGTACAAGGACGTCATGTCGATGATCGAGGACCTGCTCGACATCCTGTCCAAGCCCGGCCGCGTCTCGGTCATCATTGGCGAAGAGCTCACGGCGCTCAAGACCGAATTCGGCCAGAGCAAGGTCGGCGCGCGCCGCAGCTCCGTCGAATACAGCGCACAGGACCTCTCCACCGAAGACCTGATCACCCCCACCGACATGGTGGTCACGCTCAGCCACACTGGCTACATCAAGAGCCAGCCGCTGTCCGAATACCGCGCACAGAAGCGCGGCGGCCGCGGCAAGCAGGCCACGACCACCAAGGACGACGACTGGATCGACCAGCTGTTCATCGCCAACACGCACGACTACCTGCTGTGCTTTTCCAACCGCGGCCGCCTGTACTGGCTCAAGGTCTGGGAAGTGCCTTCGGGCTCGCGTGGCTCGCGCGGACGCCCCATCGTCAACATGTTCCCGCTGCAGGAAGGCGAGAAGATCAACGTGGTGCTCGCACTTACGGGCGAGATGCGCAGCTTCCCCGAAGACCGCTACGTGTTCATGGGCACCAGCATGGGCACCGTGAAGAAGACCGCGCTCAACGAGTTCAGCAACCCGCGCAAGGCCGGCATCATTGCCGTCAACCTCGATGACGGCGACTTCCTTATCGGCGCCGCGCTCACCGACGGCGCGCATGACGTGATGCTGTTCAGCGATGGCGGCAAGGCCGTGCGCTTCGACGAGAACGACGTGCGCCCGCTCGGCCGCCAGGCCCGCGGCGTGCGCGGCATGACGCTCGAAGAAGGCCAGAGCGTCATTGCAATGCTGGTCGCCGAGGATTCGGACAGCAACCCGCAAAGCGTGCTCACCGCCACCCTCAACGGCTATGGCAAGCGCACCAGCATTTCCGAGTACACGCGCCACGGCCGCGGCACCAAGGGCATGATTGCGATCCAGCAGACCGAGCGCAATGGCAAGGTTGTCGCGGCCACGCTGGTGCGCGCCGATGACGAGATCATGCTGATCACCGACAAGGGCGTGCTGGTGCGCACGCGTGTCGGCGAGATCCGCGAGCTCGGCCGCGCAACGCAGGGCGTGACGCTGATTGCGCTGGACGACGGCTCGCAGCTCAGCGGCCTGCAACGCATTGCCGAAAACGACGCGCAGGCCGTGGCAGAGGATGCCGAGGCCGCCGATGCGCCCGACGCCCCCGCGGCGGACGGCGACGCAACGCCCCAGGCCTGATCCCGGGCCTCTCCCGCACACGCCGGCAATGCCGGCGTGCCTGTTTCCCACTTCCGCAAGAGTAGCGCGGCCGAACGCCGCCCGTAGACACCATGAACCGTCCGTACAACTTTTCCGCCGGCCCCGCGGCCATCCCTGCTGAAGTGCTGGAGCAGGCCGCGGCCGAAATGCTCGACTGGCGCGGCAGCGGCATGGGCGTCATGGAGATGAGCCACCGCGGCAAGGAATTCGTCTCGATCTACGAGCAGGCGGAAGCCGACCTGCGCGAGCTGCTGGCCGTGCCGGCAAATTTCAAGATCCTGTTCATGCAAGGCGGTGGCCTGGCGGAAAACGCCATCGTGCCGCTGAACCTGTCGCACGCCGGCACCGTGGATTTCGTGCTCACCGGCAGCTGGAGCCAGAAGTCGCTCAAGGAAGCGCGCAAGTACGCGGCGCAGGCGCATGTCGCGGCCAGCGCCGAGGGCACCGGATTCACCTCGATTCCACCCGCCGCCAGCTGGGAGCTGAGCCGGGGCGCGAGCTACGTGCACCTGTGCACCAACGAGACCATCCACGGCGTCGAATTCCACGAGCTGCCCGACCTGAAGGCGCTGGGCAGCGATGCGCCGCTGGTCATTGATTTTTCCTCGCATGTCGCTTCGCGCAGCGTCGACTGGAGCCGCGTGGGCCTGGCCTTTGGCGGCGCGCAAAAGAACATCGGCCCGGCCGGCCTGACCATCGTCATCGTGCGCGAAGACCTGCTGGGCCACGCCCTGCCCGCCTGCCCCAGCGCCTTCGACTACAAGATCGTGGCCGACAACGATTCGATGTTCAACACGCCGCCGACCTGGGGCATCTACATGGCCGGCCTGACTTTCCAATGGCTCAAGCGCCAGCGCGAGGGCGAGCTCACCGGCATTGCCGCGATGGAGCAGCGCAACATCGCCAAGGCCGAGCTGCTCTACCGCAGCATCGACCAGTCGCAGCTGTACCTGAACAAGGTCGCGCCCAACTGCCGCTCGCGCATGAACATTCCCTTCCTGCTGCGCAACGAGGCGCTCAACGACGCCTTCCTCGCCGGTGCCAGGGAGCGCGGTCTGCTGCAGCTCAAGGGCCACAAGTCGGTCGGCGGCATGCGCGCGAGCATCTACAACGCGCTGCCGCTGGCCGGCGTGCAGGCGCTGGTCGACTACATGCATGCCTTCGAACAACAACACGCCTGAGAGAGACCTTTGTGATCAACACGCCCCAAGCCTCGCCCGATCTCGCGGACCTGCGCCAGCAGATCGACAGCATCGACCAGCAGCTGCTGACGCTGGTCAACCAGCGCGCGCGCGTTGCCGAGCAGGTCGGTGAAGTCAAGAAGCGCGAAGGCACGCCCTTTTTCCGGCCCGACCGCGTGGCCCAGGTGATCCAGAAGATCGAGGCCGCCAACCCCGGCCCGCTGCGCGGCTCGCATGTCTCGGCCATCTGGCGCGAGATCATGTCGGCCTGCCTGGCGCTCGAGTCGCCCCAGCGCGTCGCCGTGCTCGGCCCCGCGGGCACGTTCTGCGAGCAGGCCGCCATTGACTACTTCGGCGGCGCGGCCGACCTGATGTATTGCGCCAATTTCGACGAGGTGTTCCACGCGACGGCCGCGGGCAGCGCGCAGTACGGCGTGGTCGGTGTGGAGAACTCGACCGAAGGCGTCGTGACGCGCTCGCTGGACATGTTCCTGCACACGCCCTGCCATGTGGTCGGCGAAGTGAGCCTCTTGATCCGCCACAACCTGCTGCGCCTGAGCAACTCGCTCGAAGGCATCGAGGTCGTGGCCGCGCATCCGCAGGCGCTGGCGCAGTGCCAGGGCTGGCTCTCCAAGCACCTGCCGCATGCCGAGCGCCGCCCGGTCGACAGCAATGCCGAAGGCGCGCGCCTGGCATCGCTCAACCCGACCTGGGCGGGCATTGCCGGCGACCGCGCGGCGCAGCAGTTCGGCCTGCACACCGTGTCGCATGCGATCCAGGACGAAGCCTACAACCGCACGCGCTTTGCGATCATCTGCCTGCCGCAGACCCTCGCCATGCCACAGGCGACGGGCAAGGATTCGACCAGCCTGATCATCTCCGTGCCCAACCGCCCCGGCGCCGTGCACGACCTGCTGGTGCCGCTGAAAACCCATGGCGTGTCGATGACGCGCTTCGAGTCGCGCCCGGCGCGCACCGGGCAGTGGGAGTACTACTTCTACATCGACCTGGCCGGTCACCCGTCTGAGCCGCATGTGGCCGCGGCGCTGCAGGAGCTGCAGGGCCTGTGCGCGTTCTACAAGGTGCTGGGCGCATACCCCACGCCGGCCTGATGGCCATGCCTGGCCTTTTTTCCTCCTTGCCGCCGGAGTCTGTGGATGTTTGAACAATTGGGGCTCATCGGCTGCGGCCTGATGGGCGGGTCGTTTGCGCTGGCGCTCAAGAAAGCCGGCCTGGTCAAGCGCGTCGTCGGCTACAGCAAGTCGCCCGCGACCACCGAGCGCGCGCGCCAGCTTGGCGTGATCGATGCCCAGGCGCCGTCGGCGCTGCTTGCCGCGCAGGGCTCCGACATCGTGCTGCTGGCCGTGCCCGTGGCCGCCACCGAAGCCACGCTGGCGTCGATCCGGCATCTGGTCACGCCAGAAATGCTGATCATGGATGTGGGCTCGACCAAGGCCGACGTGGTGCAGGCCGCGCGCGCGGGGCTGGGCGATCGCCTGGCTTCATTCGTGCCCGCGCACCCGATCACGGGCAAGGAGGTCGCGGGCGTCGAGCATGCCGATGCCGATCTCTATGTGGGCAGCCACGTGGTGCTCACGCCCACCGAGCGCACGCTGGCGGTGCAGCTCGAGCAGGCGCGCCGCATCTGGCAGGCTCTGGGCTGCCAGGTACACAGCATGTCGCCCGAGGCGCATGACGCGACGCTGGCCACCGTGAGCCACCTGCCCCACCTGCTGGCGTTTGCCATGATGCAAAGCGTGCTGGCCCAGCCGAACGCCGACGCCACGCTGGCGCTGGCCGGCCCGGGTTTTCGCGACTTCACGCGCATTGCCGCGGGCAACCCGCAGATCTGGCGCGATATCCTGATGGCCAACCGCGCGCAGGTGCTGGCCCAGTCGCGCCAGTTCCGCCAGGCGCTGCATGCGCTCGAAGCGCTGATGCAGGCCGGCGACGGCCCGGGCCTGGAGGGCCAGCTGACGCTGGCCAGCGGCGCGCGCGCGGGCTGGCGCCTGGGCGCGCCGCGCGCCGCCGCGCCCGCCCCTTCTTCCGACCTCCTGGGCGCCTGAGCCCGCACGCTGAAAAGGCGCCATGTTCCAGACCGAATTCCTCGATATTCCCGCGCTGGCTGCGGCCGCCGGCGAAGTCCGCCTGCCCGGCTCGAAAAGCATTTCCAACCGCGTGCTGCTGCTGGCCGCGCTCAGCGAGGGCAAGACCGTGGTGCATGACCTGCTGGACTCGGACGACACGCGCGTCATGCTCACGGCCCTCGCGCAGATCGGCTGCACGCTCGAGCGCAGCGGCGCCAGCCTGCGCATCACCGGCATTGCCGGCGCCCTGCCCACGGGCACGGCGGCCGAGTTGTTCTTGGGCAATGCAGGCACCGCCATGCGCCCCCTCACGGCGGCGCTGGCGCTGCTGGGCGGCGAGTTCACGCTCAGCGGCGTGGCGCGCATGCACGAGCGTCCGATTGGCGATCTGGTCGACGGCCTGCGCCAGCTCGGCTGCCGCATCGATTACCTGGGCAATGAAGGTTTCCCGCCGCTGCGCATCATGCCGGCCGATTTTTCCGGAACGTCGGCGCAGCCACCGATCCAGGTGCGCGGCGATGTGTCCAGCCAGTTCCTGACCTCGCTGCTGATGGCGCTGCCGCTGCGCGCCGGGCAGCAGGACATCCACATCGAAGTCGTCGGCGAGCTGATTTCCAAGCCCTACATCCACATCACGCTGGAGCTGCTCGCGCGCTTCGGCATCGCGGTGCGCAACGACAACTGGCAGCGCTTCACCATCCCTGCGGGCAGCCGCTACCTTTCGCCGGGGGAGATCCATATCGAGGCCGATGCCTCTTCCGCCAGCTACTTCATCGCGCTCGGGGCCATTGCCGCGGGTACGGGCGTGCGCATCCTGGGCGTGGGAGCGCAGTCGATCCAGGGCGACATCCGCTTTGTCGAAGCCGCGCAGGCGATGGGCGCCGAGGTCGACAGTGGCCCGAACTGGCTGCAGGTGCGCCGTGGCCGCTGGCCGCTCAAGGCCATCGATCTCGACTGCAACCACATTCCCGACGCGGCTATGACGCTCGCGGTGATGGCGCTCTATGCCGAAGGAACGACCCTGCTGCGCAATATCGCGAGCTGGCGCGTCAAGGAAACCGACCGCATTGCCGCCATGGCCTGCGAGCTGCGCAAGCTCGGCGCCACTGTCGAGGAAGGCGCGGACTATCTGCGCATTACGCCGCCGGCCCGACCAGCCGACTGGCGTGCCGCCAGCATCCACACCTATGACGACCACCGCGTTGCCATGTGCTTTTCGCTCGCTGCCTTCAACCCGCAGCAGCTGCCGGTGCGCATCGAGGACCCGAAGTGCGTGGCCAAGACCTTCCCGGAGTATTTCGAGGCGCTGTTCTCGGTCTGCGAGACGCCGCGCGAGCGCATTCCCGTGATCTGCATCGACGGCCCCACCGCTTCGGGCAAAGGCACGATCGCGGCCGAGGTGGCCCACCGCCTGGGCTACGGCATTCTCGACTCGGGCGCGCTCTACCGCATTGCCGGGCTGGCCGCGCAACGCGCCGGCATCGCCATCGACCTTGCACATGAAGAGGACATTGCCGCGCTGATGCGCCGGCTGCCGATTCGCTTCACGCCTGCGCAGCAGATCCTGCTGGGCGACGAGGACATCGGCCAGGCGATCCGCAGCGAGGCGGCCGGCATGGATGCATCGCGCGTCTCTGCATTGCCCGCAGTGCGCGAGGCATTGGTCGCACTGCAGCTGGATTTTCAGCGCCTGCCGGGGCTCGTGGCCGACGGCCGCGACATGGGCACGGTGATCTTTCCCGCCGCGCCGCTCAAGGTCTATCTGATCGCCTCGGCCGAATGCCGCGCTGCGAGAAGGTATAGGCAATTGATTTCCAAAGGAATTTCAGCTAACATGACCGCGCTTCGTGCTGACCTTGAAGCCCGGGATGCCCGCGACATGTCGCGCAGCATAGCCCCCCTCAAGCCGGCACCAGACGCCCTGTCCCTTGACAGCTCCGAACTCTCCATCGAACAGGTGGTCGAGCAGGTGCTGCAGTGGTGGCAGGAGCGACAACCCTTCGGGCCTGCCTCGAAGGATTAACCGGTCTCTTTGCCTCCTTTTCGTCTTGGCTAACGAATGGCAGAGAGTTATTGAACTTTAGCCTGCGGATCCGTCCGCAACCGCTGCAAGCAGCCTTAAAAACGTGAGCAATAGTGCTTGCGGAAACCTGTTTGCTGCCAAGGAAATACATGTCTGAATCTTTTGCCGCCCTGTTTGAAGAATCGTTGCAACGCACGGAAATGCGTCCCGGCGAAGTCATCACCGCTGAAGTCGTGCGCGTCGAGCACAACTTCGTGGTTGTGAACGCTGGTCTGAAGTCCGAAGCCTACGTGCCCCTCGACGAATTCAAGAACGATCAGGGCGAAGTCGAAGTCCAAGTGGGTGACTTCGTGTCGGTGGCCATTGGCTCCATCGAAAACGGCTACGGCGACACCATCCTGTCGCGCGACACCGCCAAGCGCCTGGCTTCCTGGCTGGCCCTGGAAAAGGCCCTGGAATCTGGCGAGTTCGTGACCGGCACCACTTCGGGCAAGGTCAAGGGCGGCCTGACGGTTCTGGTCAACGGCATCCGTGCATTCCTGCCCGGTTCGCTGATCGACACGCGTCCGATCAAGGATCTGACGCCTTACGAAAACAAGACCCTGGAATTCAAGGTCATCAAGCTCGACCGCAAGCGCAACAACGTGGTGCTGAGCCGCCGCGCTGTCGTGGAAGCTTCGATGGGCGAAGAGCGCGCCAAGCTGATGGAGACGCTGAAAGAAGGCGCCATCGTTCAAGGCGTGGTCAAGAACATCACCGAATACGGTGCGTTCGTGGACCTGGGTGGTATCGACGGCCTGCTGCACATCACCGACATGGCATGGCGCCGTGTGCGTCACCCTTCGGAAGTGGTGACGGCTGGCCAGGAAATCACGGCCAAGATCCTGAAGTTCGACACCGAAAAGAACCGCGTGTCCCTGGGCCTGAAGCAAATGGGCGACGATCCTTGGATGGGCGTTTCGCGCCGTTATCCTTCGGCTACCCGTCTGTTCGGCAAGGTCACGAACATTGCCGACTACGGCGCATTCGTGGAACTGGAACCCGGCATCGAAGGCCTGGTGCACGTTTCCGAAATGGACTGGACCAACAAGAACATTGCTCCTTCGAAGCTGGTGTCGCTGGGCGACGAAGTCGAAGTCATGGTTCTGGAAATCGACGAAGACAAGCGTCGCATCTCCCTGGGCATGAAGCAGTGCAAGGCCAACCCATGGCAAGAATTCGCGCAGAACACCAAGCGCGGTGACCGCGTCAAGGGCCCGATCAAGTCGATCACCGACTTCGGCGTGTTCGTGGGTCTGGCTGCCGGCATCGACGGCCTGGTTCACCTGTCCGATCTGTCGTGGAACGAAACCGGCGAAGCCGCGGTTCGCAACTACAAGAAGGGCCAAGAAGTCGAAGCCATCGTGTTGGCAGTGGACGTGGAACGCGAACGTATCAGCCTGGGCATCAAGCAGCTGGACAGCGACCCCTTCACCACCTTCGCGACTGTCAACGACAAGGGCCAGATCGTGACCGGCAAGGTCAAGACCGTGGACGCCCGTGGCGCTGAAATCGACCTCGGCGAAGACATCCTGGGTTACCTGCGCGTTTCGGAACTCTCGCGCGACCGCGTGGAAGATGCCCGCTCGGTGCTCAAGGAAGGCGACGAAGTCACTGCCATCGTGCTGAACGTGGATCGCAAGACCCGCAACATCCAGCTGTCGATCAAGCAAAAGGACATGGTCGACCAACAGGAAGCCATGGCTACGCTGTCGGCACAATCGACGCGCGAAAGCGCTGGTACGACCAGCCTGGGCGCCCTGCTGCGCGCCAAGCTGGACAACTCCGACAAGTAAAGTGCCGGGGAGCGGCAGGCGCCACCTGGCAGATCAATGATCTGTCCGGTTGTGCCAGCCCTCCCGGCCGCTTGGCTTGTATGGATGCGGCGGGCGCTTATGGCGCCCGCCGCTTTTTTCTTTCAAACCGGCTGACCGGTTTTCACTGGATTTGCTTTCGATGACCCGCTCTGATCTCGTCGAAGAACTGGCCGCCCGCTTTGGCCAATTGACGCAACGCGACGCCGAGCTCGCGGTCAAGACCATTCTGGATGCGGTGGGCGATGCCCTGGTGCGCGGGCAGCGCATTGAAATTCGCGGCTTTGGCAGTTTTTCCATCAACCACCGCCTCGCGCGCATGGGCCGCAACCCGCGCAGCGGCGAGGCCGTGCACATTCCGCAAAAGCGTGTGCCCCACTTCAAGCCCGGCAAGGCCCTGCGTGAAGCCGTCGACCAGCGCACCGCGGAACTCGGCGGTGCCCAGGCCCTGCTGGCCGCGCATGCATTGCGCAACGAGCCCCGATCTTGAGATCCGCGATCTTGAGATCCCCGGTCTTGAGACCGCGACCTTGAATTGCGATACGCTCCCGAGGTGAATCAAGGCCTATAGAATCAGGCCATCACAAAGGAGTCGCATGAAATACATCCTGTGGCTGCTCAAGGCGGCCATTTTTTTTACGCTGTTCGCCTTTGCGCTGAACAACCAGCAAAACGCTACCGTCCACTTCTTCTTTGGCACCCAATGGACCGCGCCGCTGGTGCTGGTCGTGCTGACGGCCTTTGCGGCCGGGCTGGTGGCCGGGGTGCTGGGCATGGTGCCGCGCTGGCTCAAGCACCGCAGCGCCGCGCAGCGTGCGGCCCAACCGGCACCGGCGGCCACTGCAGCCACGGGCCCCGCTGCCGCGCCGGACTCCGCGCCCACCGGCGCCCTGTTGCCCCCGCACGATCTCCATGGAGTTTGATCTCACCTGGATCCTGCTGGGCTTTCCGCTGGCCTTCGTGCTGGGCTGGGTGGCCTCGCGCTTCGATGCCCGGCAGATGCGTGCGGAAAGCCGCAGCGCTCCCAAAGCCTATTTCAAGGGCCTCAATTTCCTGCTCAACGAGCAGCAGGACAAGGCCATCGATGCCTTCATCGAGGCGGTACAAAACGATCCCGACACATCGGAGCTGCACTTCGCGCTGGGCAATCTGTTTCGCCGCCGCGGCGAGTACAACCGCGCGGTGCGGGTCCACGAGCACCTGCTCTCGCGCGGCGACCTGAGCCGCCCGGACCGCGATCGCGCCCAGCATGCGCTGGCGCTGGACTTCCTCAAGGCCGGCCTGCTCGACCGGGCCGAGGACGCGTTGCGCCGCCTCGAAGGCACCAACTTCGAAGCCGAGGCACGCTTGGCCTTGCTGGCCATCTACGAACGGTCGCGCGACTGGAAGCAGGCCAGCGATATTGCCAACCGCATGCAGACCGCGCGGCAGGGTGATTTCAGCGTCCGCCTGGCGCACTACCTGTGCGAAGGCGCCGATGTGCTGGCCGCCAGCGGCCAGCTCGAAGCCGCGGTGGCGCAGTACCAGCAGGCGCTGGTGCTCGCCCCCAGCGCCGGGCGGCCGCAGATCGACCTGGCCCGGCTGCAGCACCGCCTGGGTCGTACCGCGCAGGCCTGGAGCACCTTGCAGGTGCTGGCCGACAAGAGCCCCGGCGCCCTGCCGCTGGCCGCCGCGCTGCTGCCGGAGTTGGCGCAGGCGCTGGGCGATGCCGAGATCCGGCCTTGGCTCGAAGCGCAGTACCTGCGCTTGCCGTCCATCGACCTGCTGCAGGCGCTGGTGGCGCTCGATGCCAGCCATCCCGACGCGCCGGGTCGCCAGCGCTATGTCGCGCATCTGGGCAAGGAGCCCTCGCTGGTCGCCGCCACCCGCTGGCTGGCCGACGAGCCTTTTGCGCAGGAGCAGCACCACCCCGCGGTGCAGCGCGCGCTCGAGCATGCGACCAAGCCGCTGACGCGCTACCGCTGCGCGGCTTGCGGCTTCGAGGCGCGTCAGCATTTCTGGCATTGCCCGGGCTGCCAGAGCTGGGACAGCTATCCGGCGCGCCGCGTCGAGGAGTTGTAAGTACGGTCGGGGCTTGCCGCTGCGCAGCCTCCAGACGGTACGCAAAACCGCTGCATCGGAATGCCTGCAGGCACGGGAAATGCACAACCCGCATGGCGCAAGGTCTTTAGCGGCTTGCAATCCTTTGTCCTACCTTAGGATGCGATCAACAGGACTTGCAGCGGGAAATATCCCTCTGCATTCCTGTATCTGGGTCGCATTGGCAAAGCCAGACCGGCTGTTGCCTGCATGGGCCGCCGGGCATGCCAATGCCAGCTGCGGTAGTACCTTGCAGCTCTGCCGCGCAGCGAATGGCAGCGTGAAGGAACAGCCCCCGACGACGATTGGCGCCATGGCATGGGCCTGGGCGCGCGTACGCGCCCCTCACCGGCATGGTCTGTTCACTCTATTGGAAACAGTCGCCACAGCACAAGGAAGGCGCAATGTTGAAGAAAATCTTGACCATTTCCGCTTTGCTTTACGGCTGCCTGGCATTTGCGGACATCGATGCCAACCAGGCCACCCTGGCCGAGCTCGATGCCGTCAAAGGCATAGGCCCCGCACTTTCGCAACGTATCCTCGCCCAACGCCACCGGGCCATATTCATTGATTGGCCGGATCTGATCGACCGGGTTCACGGCATAGGAAACACTTCGGCCAGCAAATTCTCCGCGGAAGGTCTGACCGTGAATGGCAAGAGCTTCCCCGGCAGCTCCGCGCCGGCGCCCGACAGGCTTCCGGCTTCGACCGCTGCGGCCCTGGAAAAGCCGGACAGGGGCGCGCCCTTCACGCCGCCCTGACACCCGCTGCGCCTGCGCGCCACGGTCACTTCAGCTCAGGTGGCTTTTTTCTATTCGCACCACGACCCGAATTGAAAACATGCTCAGATTTTCATAGCGGAATTGCGTCGCTTACCTCTAAAATGGCACGCACATGCCCTTGATCTTCCTCATTATTCTGCCTTTTCTCGGCAGCCTTCTGGCTGCCGTATTGCCGACCAATGCCCGCAATACCGAGTCCACGCTGGCCGGTCTGATTGCACTGGGCTGCGCCATTCAGGTGGCCTTCCTGTTCCCCGAAGTCGCCGACGGCGGTGTGCTGCGCCAGGAGATCGAGTGGATCCCGGCGCTGGGCATGAACCTGATCGTGCGCATGGATGGTTTCGCCTGGATGTTCTGCATGCTGGTGCTGGGTATCGGCTCGCTGGTGGTGCTGTACGCGCGCTATTACATGTCCGCGGCCGATCCGGTCCCACGCTTTTTTGCATTCTTCCTGGCCTTCATGGGCGCGATGATGGGCGTCGTGCTCTCGGGCAATGTGATTCAGCTGGCCTTCTTCTGGGAGCTGACCAGCCTGTTTTCCTTTCTGCTGATCGGCTACTGGCACCACCGCAAGGACGCGCGCCAGGGCGCGCGCATGGCCATGACGGTCACCGGCACGGGCGGGCTGTGCATGCTTGCCGGCATGCTGGTGCTGGGCCACATTGTCGGCAGCTACGATCTTGACCACATCCTGGCCGCGGGCGCGCAGATCCGTGGCCACCATCTCTACCTCACGGCGCTGGTGCTGATCCTGCTGGGCGCCTTGAGCAAGAGCGCGCAGTTCCCGTTCCATTTCTGGCTGCCGCATGCGATGGCGGCGCCCACGCCGGTCTCGGCCTATCTGCACTCCGCCACCATGGTCAAGGCTGGCGTGTTTCTGCTGGCGCGCATGTGGCCCGTGCTCGGCGACACCGAAGCCTGGTTCTGGCTGGTCGGCGGCTCCGGTCTGTGCACGCTGCTGCTGGGCGGCTACCTGGCCATGTTTCAGAACGACCTCAAGGCGCTGCTGGCCTATTCCACCATTTCGCACCTGGGTTTGATCACACTGCTGCTGGGCCTCAACAGCCCCCTGGCCGCGGTGGCAGCGGTGTTCCACATCATGAACCATGCGACCTTCAAGGCCTCGCTGTTCATGGCCGTGGGCATTGTCGACCACGAAAGCGGCACGCGCGACATCCGCCGCCTCTCGGGGCTGCGCAGCATGATGCCCGTCACGGCTACGCTGGCGATGGTGGCCAGCGCAGCCATGGCCGGGGTGCCGCTGCTCAATGGTTTTCTGTCCAAGGAAATGTTCTTTGCCGAGACCGTCTACCTCGATGCCGCGCCCTGGGTGCGCTCCTGGCTGCCCGTGGCCGCGACGCTGGCGGGCATGTTCAGCGTGGCCTACTCGCTGCGCTTCACGGCCGATGTGTTCTTCGGCCCGCCGGCCACCGACCTGCCGCTGACGCCGCACGAGCCGCCGCACTGGATGCGGGTGCCGGTCGAACTGCTGGTGCTGGCCTGTCTGGTGGTCGGCATCTTTCCGGCATGGGCCATGGGCGACTTCCTGCGCGCCGCGGCCACGCCGGTGGTGGGCGGCGCGCTGCCCGCGTTCAGCCTGGCCGTGTGGCATGGCGTGAATGCGCCGCTGATCATGAGCGTGCTGGCGCTGCTGGGCGGCATCGCGATCCACTGCCTGCTGCGCTGGCTGCGCAAGGCCGGCCATGTTGAGACCGCGCCGTTGCTGCGCCACTTCGACGGCCGGCGCTTCTTCGACACTTCGCTGGCCATCATGCAGGGCGCGGCACGCACCGGCCGGCGACAGCTGAGCACCATGCGCCTGCAGTGGCAGATGCTGTGGCTGGTGTGCCTGGCGCTGGCCGCGGGCATCCTGCCGCTGTGGGGCCGGGACCTGCAGCTGGGCGACCGTGGCACCCTGCCGCTGTCGCCGGCATTCGTGCTGCTGTGGGTGATGGGCTGCACCTGCGCGCTCGCGGCCGCGTGGAAAGCCAAGTTCCACCGGATGGCGGCGCTGATCATGATCAGCGTCTGCGGCATTTGTGTCTGCATCACTTTCCTGTGGTTCTCCGCGCCCGACCTGGCATTGACCCAGCTGGTGGTGGAAGTCGTGACCACGGTGCTGATCATGCTGGGCCTGCGCTGGCTGCCCAAGCGCGACAAGCACATGCGCATCCCGGCACTTTCAACGCAGTACCGGGCGCGCGCGCGCCGGCTGCGCGACCTCGCCCTGGCCGTGGCCGCGGGCGGCGGCATGGCCTGGCTGGCGTTTGCAATGATGAGCCGCCCGTTTCACGACAGCACCTCGACCTTCTTCCTGGAAAACGCGCTCAGTGGCGGCGGCGGCACCAATGTGGTCAACGTCATGCTGGTCGACTTCCGCGGCTTCGACACCTTTGGCGAGATCGTGGTGCTGGGCGTCGTGGCGCTGACGGTGTATGCGCTGCTGCGGCGCTTCCGGCCCGCGCGCGAGACCATGGACCTGCCCGAGCAACAACGCTTCGTTCCCGGCGACCTGCAGACCGACTTGCTCAACCCGCGCCACGCGAGCGACACCGCGGTGGGCTACCTGATGGTGCCGGCGGTGCTGGTGCGGCTGCTGCTGCCCTTTGCCACGCTGGTGGCGGTCTATCTCTTCATGCGCGGCCATAACGAGCCAGGCGGCGGCTTTGTCGCCGGCCTGGTGTTCTCGGTGGCGCTGCTGCTGCAGTACATCATTTCGGGCACGCAATGGGTCGAAGCCCACTTCGCGCTTTACCCGCGCCGCTGGATCGCCATGGGCCTGCTGTTTGCGCTGCTCACCGGCTTTGGCTCGATAGTGGCGGGCTTCCCGTTCATGACCAGCCACAGCTTCCACTGGACGCTGCCGCTGATCGGCGAGATCCACCTGGCCAGCGCCACTTTCTTCGACCTGGGCGTGTTCACGCTGGTCGTAGGTTCCACGATGTTGATACTCACGGCGATAGCCCACCAATCCGTGCGCGGCCACCGCTACCATGCGCGGCTGCTCGATGACGAAGAAACCGAGGGAGCCCACTGATGGAAATCGTGCTTGCCCTTGCCATCGGCGTGCTGACCGGATCGGGTGTCTGGCTGCTGCTGCGCCCGCGAACCTACCAGATCATCATGGGCCTGTCGCTGATGGCCTATGCCGTCAATCTGTTCATCTTCAGCATGGGCCGCCAGGGCTTGGCCATCGACAAGGAACCGGTGCTGCGCGCCGGCATTCCGCAGGATCTGGTGAACTACGCCGACCCCATGCCCCAGGCCCTGGTGCTCACGGCCATCGTCATCGGCTTTGCCATGACGGCGCTGTTCCTCGTGGTGCTGCTCGCATCGCGCGGCACGGCCGGCAACGACCATGTGGATGGAGTGCATTCGCGTGATGTGCAGGAGATGCCATGATGGACACCCTCTCGCTGCTCATGCCGCACCTGATGCTGGCGCCCATTGCGCTGCCCATGCTCACGGCGGCGCTGATGCTGCTGATGCGCGAGGAGCATCAGCGCGTCAAGCTGGCCGTGAACATCATGTCCACGCTGGTCGGACTGCTGGTCGCCGTTGCCCTCCTGATGTGGACCGATCAGGCCGGCGCGCCCGTGACCATGGGCGTGTACCAGCCCGGCAACTGGCCCGCGCCCTTCGGCATCTCGCTGGCGCTTGACCGCCTGTCGGCGCTGATGCTGGTCATCACCAGCATCGTCGCGCTGGCGTCGATCGTGTTTGCGGCGACACGCTGGCACCGTGCGGGCGTGCATTTCCATCCGCTGTTCCAGTTCCAGCTGATGGGCCTGGCGGGGGCGTTCCTCACCGCCGACCTGTTCAACCTGTTCGTGTTCTTCGAGATCACGCTGGCGGCGTCCTATGGCCTGCTGCTGCATGGCTCGGGGCGCGCGCGCATCCAGTCCGGACTGCACTACATCGCCATCAACCTGGCGGCGTCGTCGCTGTTCCTGATTGGCGTGTCGATGCTCTACGGCATCACCGGCACGCTGAACATGGCCGATCTGGCCAGCGCCATTCCGCATGTCGACGATGCCGACCGCGGGCTGCTGCATGCGGCGGCCGGCATCCTGGCGATGGCCTTCCTGATCAAGGCCGCGATGTGGCCGCTGAACTTCTGGCTGGTGCCGGCCTACAGCGCCGCCACGGCGCCGGTGGGCGCGCTGTTTGCGTTGATGACCAAGCTGGGCGTCTACACCGTGCTGCGTTTGTGGACCCTGATGTTCAGCAGCCAGGCCGGCGAGTCGGCGCTGTTCGGCGGCACCTGGCTGATCTGCGGCGGCATGCTGACGATGGTCTTCGCGGCCATCGGCATGCTGGCCTCGCAGCGCCTCACGACCATGGCCGGCTACGCCGCGGTCCTGTCCTCGGGCACCCTGCTGGCGGCCGCGGGCTTCGGCCAGAACCTGTTGACGGCCGGCATGCTGTATTACCTGCCGAGCTCGACGCTGGCCGTGGCCGCGCTGTTCCTGCTGGCCGACCTGCTCGACCGCTGGCGCAATGCCGGTGCGCGCACCGCGCCCTATGAAGACGACGAGGCGCCGTTCCTCAATGCGGAGCTCGTGCCCACCACCGGTCTGAACCTCGACGAAGACGAGGAAGTGCTGATCGGGCGCGTCATTCCCGCCGCCGCCGCCTTCCTGGGCCTGGCTTTCATGGTCTGCACCCTGGTCATCACCGGGCTGCCGCCGCTGTCGGGTTTTGCCGGCAAGGTCGCCATGCTCAACGCCGTGCTCAATCCCCTGGGCATCGGCACCTCCGCAGGCAACCAGCCGGGCTTCTGGGGCTGGGCGCTGGTGGCACTGCTGATCGGCACCGGACTGGTGGCGTCGATCGCGCTGATCCGCGTGGGCATGCGCCATTTCTGGGCCAGTCACGACCGCAACACGCCGCAGCTGCGCGTGGCCGAAGGCCTGCCGATTGCCGTGCTGCTGCTGTGCTGCGTTGTCATGACGGTGCAGGCCGGTCCGGTGCTGCGCTACATGCAAAACGCCGCCGATGCGCTGCATTCGCCAGGCACCTATATCCACGGCGTGCTGACCCAGCAACCCGTGCCCAATCCTATTCCCGCGAAGGAGCAGCCATGAAACGCATCCTGCCCGCGCCGCTGCTGTCCGTGGCGCTGCTCCTGCTGTGGCTGCTGCTCAACCATTCGGTCAGCGCCGGCCATCTGTTGATGGGTGCGATCCTGGGGCTGGCCATTCCCGTGCTGCTGCGCGGCCTGCGGCCGCTGCCGGTGCGCATCCGCCGTCCCATGACCATCCTGCGGCTCGCGCTCAGGGTGGGCTATGACACCTCGGTATCCAATCTGACGGTCGTGCGCTTCCTGCTGATCAAGTCGTACCGCAAGCACGGCGCGGACTTCGTGCACATCCCGCTGGAGCTGCGTGACCCGAACGCGCTGGCGGTGCTGGCGATGATCGTATGCCTCACGCCCGGCACCTCCTGGGCCGAGCTGTCGCGCGACCGCTCGTGCCTGCTGCTGCATGCGCTCGAAGTCGGCGACCACGCGGCCCTGATCGCCCACATCAAGACCCGCTACGAGCGCCCCCTGATGGAGATCTTCGAATGAGCCCCTATTTCGTCTGGGCGCTGACGCTGGCGCTGTTCCTGCTTGTGATGGCCATGGCCTGCGCGCTGTACCGCCTGCTCAAAGGGCCCGCGGCGCAGGACCGCGTGCTCGCGCTCGACTGCATGTACACCATCGGCATGCTGGCCATGCTGGTGCTCGGCATCATGTACAGCAGCACCGATTACTTCGAGGCGGCGCTGTTGATCGCGCTGTTTGGCTGCGTGAGCTCGACCGCGATGGCCAAGTTCCTGCTGCGCGGGGAGGTCATCGAATGACCGAAGGCATTGTTCCCATCTGGGTGCAGGTGGTCGTTGGCGTGCTGGTCGTTGCCGGCGCGCTGATCGCGCTGCTTGGCGCGCTCGGGCTGGTGCGGCTGCAAAGCTACTTCGAGCGCGTGCATTCGCCCTCGATCATCGCGACGCTGGGCTGCTGGTCCATCATGCACGCGACGATCCTGTTCTTCTCGATGATGGAGCAGCGCCTCACATTGCATGGCCTGCTGATCGCGATGTTCATCTCGGTCACGGTGCCGATCACGACCATCTTCCTGATGCGTGCGGCGCTGTTTCGTGCGCGCCGCAACGGACAGAACGTGCCGCCCGCCGTGAGCCGTGTGGTGCCCAGTGACCCAGCCGATGCTGGCGACGACACCGAACACGCGGGCAACCGTTACTGAGCCCGACAGCCTGGTATCGATGCTGCCCGTTCTGGCCATCTGCATCGGCGCCTGCCTCGGGGCGCTGGCACGCTGGCGCCTGGGCCTGTGGCTCAGCGTGCCGCATGCGCTGCCCTGGGGGACGCTGGCCGCCAATCTCGTGGGCGGCTATCTGGTGGGGGTCTGCGTTGCGGCCTTCGAAGCGCTGCCGCAGCTCGATCCGGTCTGGCGGCTCGCGCTGGTCACCGGATTCCTGGGCGCACTGACCACCTTTTCCAGTTTCTCGGCCGAAGTCATCGCGCTGCTGCAGCAGCAGCGCCATGGCGCGGCGCTGGGCTGGGCCAGCGTGCATCTGCTGGGTTCACTGGCGATGACGGTGGCCGGAATGGCCAGCGTCCAGGCGCTGTGGCCGCGCTCCATCTGATTGCCCGTGGCAAGCCAAAAGCTATGAGTTTGTGAGCGTATAGTGGATTGAGCAGTGGCGCACGGCGTGCCCGCTGCGTTTTGGATCGTGGTTCGGCGCACCCGCGCTTTTCCCCTGTATGAGGCTTTATGCAAATTTCCAATCCATTGTCCGAGACCGATCTTGCCGATGGCTGGTCCCAGCTGCATGACCAGGCGCACAACGGCGCAGTCCTGCAGCCCAACTCGCATCGCCTGGCCTTTGCCGACCCGGAATTCATGTTCCGGCGCGAAACCCGCGGCATCCGCATGCAGCTCGAACTGCTCAAGCCCGACGTGGCGCAACGCGCGCATGGCATCGAGCACACCGTCGTGGTGTATGGCAGCGCCCGCTTCGTCGACCCCGAACAGGCCGCGAGCCAGCTCCTGGAAGCGCAGGCCAGCGGCGATGCGGCGCGCATTGCCCAGGCGCAGCAGGCGGTGCGCAACGCCCAGCGCTATGACCAGGCGCGGCAGTTCGCGCGCATCGTCGCCACCGACAGCCTCCATCAGGCGCCGCAGGAGCGCCTGTACATCTGCACCGGCGGTGGCCCCGGCATCATGGAAGCGGCCAACCGCGGCGCGCACGATGTCGGCGTGGACAACATCGGCCTGAGCATCGCCCTGCCCCACGAGCAAAACGGCAACCGCTTCATCACGCCCGACCTGAGCTTCAAGTTCCACTACTTCGCGCTGCGCAAGCTGCACTTCGTGATGCGCGCCAAGGCGCTGGTGGCCTTTCCCGGCGGCTTCGGCACGCTCGACGAGCTGTTCGAAGTGCTGACCCTGGTGCAGACCAGCAAGAGCCGCCCGGTGCCCGTGATCCTGTTCGGCAGCGCGTTCTGGAAGAAGCTGATTGACTTCGAACTGATGATCGAGGAAGGCACGATCTCACGCAAGGATCTGGGGTTGTTTCATTACACGGATGATCCTGCCGAGGC
>JBEVDH010000176.1:0-3960 GCA_040514115.1 Comamonas sp.
TCGGCACGCCATCGGGCTTCATGAACGGCGAAAGCTGGTCGCAGCTGTACTTCGAGAACTGCCGCATCCCCAAGGCCAACCTGCTGCTGGGCCCCGGCGGCTTCAAGAAGCAGATTTCCGGCTTCAACGTCGAGCGCCTGGGCAACTCGGCGCGTGCGCTGGCCCTGGGGCGCTACGCGTTCAACCAGGCGCGCGAGCATGCGCTGATCCGCAAGCAGTTCGGCCGCGAGCTGTGCGAATTCCAGGGCCTGCAATGGAAATTCGCCGAAATGTGGATGAAGCTCGAGCAGGCCCAGCTGCTGCTCTACAAGGCCGCGCTCGAAGGCGAGCATGGGCTGCCGAGCGCGCAAAGCACGGCGATGGCCAAGCTGGCCTGCAATCTCGCCGGCTGGGACGCCTCGAACGAGGCCATGCAGGTCATGGGCGGCATGGGTTTCAGCCAGGAAGCACTGGTCGAGTACTGCGTGCGCCGCACGCGCGGCTGGATGATTGCCGGGGGCTCGATCGAGATGCTCAAGAACCGCATTGCCGAAGGCGTGTTCGGCAAGAGCTTCTCGCAGCGCCTGCCCAAGGCCTGAAGCCTTATTCAAATACTAAAAAGGAGACAAGAATGCAACGACGTACATGGATCGCAACCGCCGCGGCGCTGGCCGGACTGGCCATTTCCAGCGGCGCCGCCGCCTCGGACAACTACCCCTCCAAGCCCGTCAGGATCATCGTCGGCTTCCAGCCGGGCGGGCCCACCGATGTGGTGGCGCGCCTGGTGGCCAAGGCGCTGCAAGATGAACTCAAGGGCACCTTTGTCGTGGAAAACAAGGTCGGCGCCACGAGCAACATTGCCTCGGAAATGGTGGCCGCCGCCAAGCCCGATGGCTACACGCTGCTGCTGGCGGCGGCGCCCCTGACCATGAACAAGTTCGTGTTCCCCAAGCAGAAGTTCGATCCGCTCACCAGCTTCGAGCCCATCTCCAAGGTGTCTTCCGCCCCGGGCGTGCTGGCGGTCACCCCCAAGCTCAATGTCAAGACCTACAAGGAGTTCGAGGAACTGGTGAAGAAAAGGCCCGGCGAGTTGAGCTATGGCACCACCGGCGCGGGCGGGTCGCAGCACATGGCGACGCTGCGCCTGGAGCAGTTGACCGGCATCAGCATGCTGCATGTGCCATATTCCGGGGGCTCGGGTGTGATGAACGACCTGATTGCCGGCGTGGTGGACGCCGCCTTCATGACCTCCACGGGGGCCATGCCCCACCTCGAAGCCGGCCGCGTGCGCCCGCTGGCCGTGGCCGGCCCGGTGCGCCTGCCGGGCCTGCCGGCGGTGCCGACTTTCGCCGAAGTGGGCCTGACCGGCATGCTGTCCGATTCCTGGAACGGGCTGCTCGCGCCCGCCGGCACGCCCAAACCGATTGTCGACAAGCTGGCGGCGGCGGTCGTCAAGGCGGTGAAGTCCAAGGAATTCCAGGACATCCTGATCCCCCAGGGCGCCGTGCTGATCGGCAACGCGCCCGCGCAATTCAAGGCCGAGCTGCAAACGGAAGTGGCGCACTGGTCCGAACAGTTCAAGAAAATCAAGATCGACAAGTGACACGCACCATGGCCGCATCCACCGCATCCACCGCTTCCCCTTCTTCCCTGTGCCAGTCACTGCTCTACCCGCGCAGCATCGCCCTGGTCGGTGCCTCGGACGACATCCACAAGACCGGGGGCCGCCCGCTGCAGTTCCTGCGCCGCGCGGGCTTCGAGGGCCGGATCTATCCGATCAACCCGAACCGGGCCGAAGTCCAGGGAGAAAAGGCCTGGCCCAGCCTGGCAGCGCTGCCCGAAGTGCCAGAGCATGTGTTCGTGCTCTCGCCCACGGACTCCGTCGTGCCCACGGTGCAGGAATGCGCAGCGCTGGGCGTGAAGCTGGTCACCATCCTGGCCAGCGGTTTCTCGGAAACCGGCCCCGAGGGCGTGGCGCGCGAAAATGAACTGCGTGCCATTGCAGACAAGACCGGCATCCGCATCCTCGGCCCGAGCAGCCTGGGCGTGGTGAACCCGCGCAACGGCCTGATGCTGACCGCCAATGCGGCGTTTGCCGAACCCGACATGCCCAGCGGCAGCGTGTTTGTCGCCTCGCACAGCGGCAGCATGATCGGCGCGCTGGTGTCGCGCGGCAAGGCGCGCGGCGTGGGCTTTGCCGGGCTGGTGTCGGTGGGCAGCGAGGTCGATCTGGGCATCGGCGAGATCTGCGCGGCCACGCTCGACGACCCGGCCATCGAAGGCTATGTGCTGTTTCTCGAAAGCCTGCGCCACGGCGCGGCAATCGAGGCCTTTGCGCGCGAGGCCGCCCGGCGCGGCAAGCCCGTCGTGGCCTACAAGCTGGGCCGCTCGAGCGCCGCTGCCGAGATGGCCACCACCCACACCGGCGCGCTCGCGGGCGAAGACGACATTGCCGATGCCTTCCTCAAGGACCTGGGCGTGGTGCGGGTGGAAATGCTCGAAACCCTGTTTGAAGTGTTTCCGCTGGCGCGCAGGATCCCGCTGGACGGCCAGCGCGGCAAGCGCGTGGGGGTGGTCACGACCACCGGCGGCGGCGCGGCCATGGTGGTCGACCAGCTCGGCATCCGCGGCGTCACCGTGCAGCCGGTCTCGGCCGAGACCCTGGCCAGACTCCAGGCCGCGGGCCTGCCCGGCAGCGCCGGCCGCGTGCTCGATCTGACGCTGGCCGGCACCAAATACGATGTGATGAAAAAGGCGCTCGACATCCTGCTCGAAGCGCCCGAGTTCGACCTGGTGGTGGCGGTGGTGGGATCGTCGGCGCGCTTCAACCCGGACCTGGCCGTCAAACCCATCCTGGACAGCGCCGGCCATGCCAAGCCGCTGCTGGCCATGCTGGTGCCCGAGGCGCCCCAGGCGCTGGCCCAGCTCACGCAGGCGCAGATCCCGTGCTTTCGCTCCCCGGAAGCCTGCGCGGATGCGATTGCCGCGGTGTTCGCGCGCCGCCGGCCCGGCGTGCCGGCCACGGTGCGCTCAGCACCGGCCCAGGGCACGCCCGCGGCCCTGAACGAAGCCCAGGCCTACGCACTGCTGGACACCCTGCGGGTGCCCCATGCGCCCGCGGTCACGTTTGGCATGGCCGCGCCGCCGGCGACCCTGCCCTTTGACTACCCCGTGGTCGCCAAGCTCTGCTCGGCGCAGATTCCGCACAAGACCGAAGTCGGCGGCGTGGTGCTGGGCATCCAGAATGCACAGGAACTCGCCCAGGCCTTTGCCACGCTGGAGCAGAACCTGCGCGAGCGCGCGCCGGGCATTGCCTGCGACCAGGTGCTGGTGCAGCCCATGCGGCGCGGCCTGACCGAAGTGCTGGTCGGCTACCGCGTCGATGCCGATGCCGGGCCGATCATCATGCTGGCCGCGGGCGGCATCTGGGCCGAGGTCATGCGCGACCGCAGCATCCGGCTGGCGCCGGTCAGCGTGGAGACCGCGCGCGACATGATCGGCGAGGTCAAGATGCTGCAGACCGTATCGGGCCTGCGTGGCAAGGCCCGGGGCGACCTCGAGGCGCTGGCGCAGGCCATTGCCAACCTGTCGCAACTCGCGCTGCGTCCTGAGCTGCGGGTCAGCGAAGCCGAGGTCAACCCGCTGATGGTCATGCCCGAGGGCCAGGGCGTCATGGCGGTCGATGCGCTGATCCTGCAAGCCTGAGGGAAAATCCAGCGATGATTTGCTTTACCCCTGCACAAGTCGAAGCCGCGGCGGCCCTGACTGCCCAATGGGACGGCCAGGCGACCCACCACGCCCTGAACCTCGGGGGCTGCGAAACCCGCTGGCGCGTCTGGGGCACGGGGACGCCGCTGGTACTGATCCATGGCGGCCATGGCTCCTGGATGCACTGGATCCACAACATCGGGCCGCTGGCGCAGCACTTCCAGGTGATCGTGCCGGACCTGGTGGGGTTTGGCGACTCGGCGGACTTCGCGC
>JBEVDH010000203.1:0-2529 GCA_040514115.1 Comamonas sp.
CGCCGACGGCAAGCCCAAGGACACCAAGGCGGTGATCCCCGAGTCCACTTTTGCGCGCATCTACCAGGAAGTCATCAACTTCTGCAAGACCAACGGCAACTTCGACCCCGTGACCATGGGCACCGTGCCCAACGTGGGCCTGATGGCGCAGCAGGCCGAGGAATATGGCTCGCACGACAAGACCTTCGAGCTCACCGAAGGCGGCGTTGCCAACATCGTCGATCTGGCGACCGGCGAAGTGCTGCTGTCGCAGACCGTCGAAGCCGGTGACATCTGGCGCATGTGCCAGGTCAAGGACGCGGCGATCCGCGACTGGGTCAAGCTGGCCGTGACGCGCGCGCGCAATTCGGGCATGCCGGCCGTGTTCTGGCTCGACCCGTACCGCCCGCACGAAGCCGAGATGATCAAGAAGGTCGAGGCCTACCTCACGGAGCACGACACCAAGGGTCTGGACATCCAGATCATGTCGCAGGTGCGCGCCATGCGCTACACGCTCGAGCGCGTGATCCGCGGCCAGGACACCATCTCGGTGACCGGCAACATCCTGCGCGACTACCTGACCGACCTGTTCCCCATCATGGAACTGGGCACCAGCGCCAAGATGCTGTCGATCGTCCCGCTGATGGCCGGTGGCGGCATGTACGAAACCGGCGCCGGCGGCTCGGCGCCCAAGCATGTGCAGCAGCTGGTGGAAGAAAACCATCTGCGCTGGGATTCGCTGGGCGAGTTCCTGGCGCTGGCGGTGTCGCTGGAAGACCTGGGCATCAAGAACGGCAACGCCAAGGCCAAACTCGTTGCCAAGACGCTCGACGAAGCCACCGGCAAGCTGCTGGACACCAACAAGAACCCGTCGCCCAAGACCGGCCAGCTCGACAACCGCGGCAGCCAGTTCTACCTGGCCCTGTACTGGGCCCAGGCCCTGGCCGCGCAGACCGACGACGCCGAGCTGGCCGCGCATTTTGCGCCGCTGGCCAAGCAGCTGGCCGAAGGCGAAGCGGCCATCGTGGCCGAACTGCTGGCCGTGCAGGGCAAGCCCGTCGACATCGGCGGCTACTACCAGCCCGACCTGGCAAAGCTCGATGCAGCGATGCGTCCGAGCGCGACGCTGAACAAGGCGCTCGAAGCAGCGCAGGGCTAAGGTCTGAATGCCCCGTCAGCGGGGCATGCTAAAGCCGGCTGGCTCTGAAAGGGGCCGCCGGCTTTTTCTACTTTGGCTGACTGGAGCGTTTTTATATTGACCGCCGCGCCCTGAAACGCCCTTCGACGCGGCTGGTCAGCACGAAACCGCTCTAGGGGTTCGTGAATGGCTTGCCCGTGAGCTTGGCCCCCGCGCCCAGCTTCTTCTGCGCAAACCAGCCCTGGTTCATTTCCAGCACATAGCGCACCGGCTTGGCCGAGCAGTGCGAGTCTTCGCTCAGCGGCTGCATGTCGGCCAGGTTGACGATCGTGCCGTCGTCGGCAACAAAGGCCGCCGTGAGCGGCAGCGGCGTGTTCTTCATCCAGAAGCACTGGCGCGCGGGCTGCTCGAAGACAAACAGCATGCCTTCGTGCGCCGGCATCTGCCGGCGGTGCATCAGCCCGGTCTGGCGTTCGCCAAAGTTCTGCGCCACCTGGGCGTCGATGCGGTACATGCCGGCGCGCAGCTCGGTGCGCTGCAGGTGCAGCTGCGGCGCGCCCTCCAGCGCATGCGCCGGGTGCAGCGCGCCGCTGCCCAGCCACGCCGCCAGGCACAGGGCGGCAAGGGACAGCGCCGGGCGGCGCGGGCGCAGCGGGCGCGACAGGGAAAAGCGGGCGGTGAAAGCAGTCATGGTATGGACGGTATTCGGACGAGGCGGGGAAGGGCGTGGCGCGGGCCGTGCGCCCTGTGCGAGCTTAGCGCAGTCTCGGCGACCGCGCAGCGCGGGAGCGCGCCCGCCGCGCTGCGCCGTTCTGGTGCAAACTGGCGTGGCGCTGTCGTTAAAATAAGGGAGCCTTTCCCTGCTGAACGTCTTCAGCGCCCTGACCGGAGAAATTTGTCAATGACCCGCTACCAGCATATCCAGGTGCCTGCCCAAGGCCAGAAGATCACGGTCAATGCCGACATGTCGCTGAACGTGCCGCACGAGCCCATCATTCCCTACATCGAGGGCGACGGCACGGGGCAGGACATCACCCCGGTGATGCTCAAGGTGGTGAACGCCGCCGTGGCCAAAGCCTATGGCGGCGCGCGCAAGATCCAGTGGATGGAGGTCTATGCGGGCGAGAAGTCCACACGCATCTACGGCCCCGATGTCTGGCTTCCCGAGGAAACGCTGCAGGTGCTGCGCGAGTATGTGGTGTCGATCAAGGGGCCGCTGACCACGCCCGTGGGCGGCGGCATCCGTTCGCTCAACGTGGCGCTGCGCCAGGAGCTCGATCTCTATGTCTGCCTGCGCCCGGTGCAGTATTTCAAGGGCGTGCCTTCGCCGCTCAAGGCGCCGGAGAAAACCAACATGGTGATCTTCCGCGAGAACTCCGAGGACATCTACGCCGGCATCGAATACGAGGCGC
>JBEVDH010000210.1:0-12818 GCA_040514115.1 Comamonas sp.
GGCTCGTGTACTCGATGATGTCGCCGATGATGCGCATCGACGGCTTGGGCGGGTAGATATAGGTGTTGCGCACCATGAACTCTTTGAGGATGTCGTTCTGGATGGTGCCCGAGAGCTGGTCCTGACGCACGCCCTGCTCCTCGGCGGCGACCACGTAGCCGGCCAGCACGGGCAGCACCGCGCCGTTCATGGTCATCGAGACCGACACCTTGTCGAGCGGGATCTGGTCGAACAATACCTTCATGTCCTCGACCGAGTCGATCGCCACACCGGCCTTGCCGACATCGCCCGTGACGCGCGGGTGGTCGGAGTCATAGCCGCGGTGCGTGGCCAGGTCGAACGCCACCGACACCCCCTGCCCGCCCGCGGCCAGCGCCTTGCGGTAGAAGGCATTGGATTCCTCGGCCGTGGAGAAGCCTGCGTACTGGCGGATGGTCCAGGGGCGCACTGCATACATGGTGGCCTGCGGGCCGCGCAGATAGGGCTCGAAGCCGGGCAGCGTATTGGCGTGCGGCAGCTCGGCGGTGTCGGCCGCGGTATAAAGCGGCTTGACGGTGATGCCGTCGGGCGTGATCCAGTTCAAGGCCTGCACATCGCCACCGGGCGCCGATTTGGCCGCTGCCCTGGCCCATGCGTTCAGGTCGGCAGGGGCAAATTCAGCTTCTGCGGCGTGCTGCGCGCTCTGGCGCATATCGGTAGGCTTGTCCATCGGTGAGACCACGGTAGGTTGCGACCAAATCAGTGTACATGATTCATAATTATTGATTCAAAATAATCCAGGCTACAATCCAACATTCATGTCAGTGATTACCCTAGCCCCTTCCGCGCTCTACCAACAGGTAGCAGAGCAGCTGCGCCAACGCATCTTCCAGCATGCGCTCGAGCCCGGCAGCTGGATCGACGAGCTCAAGATCGCCGAGGAATTCGGCATCAGCCGCACGCCGCTGCGTGAAGCGCTGAAGGTGCTGGCGGCCGAGGGACTGGTCACGATGAAGGTGCGCCGCGGCGCGTACGTGACCGAAGTGTCCACCAAAGATGTGCGCGATGTCTATCACCTGCTGGCGCTGCTGGAAAGCGACGCCGCGGCGGCCGTTGCTGCCTCGGCCAGCGACGAGGAGCTGGCGTCTTTGCAGGCGCTGCACGGTGATCTGGCCGCGCACCACGCCGACGCACAGCAGTTTCTTGCAATCAACGAGCGCTTTCACATGCGCCTTCTGGCGTTGGCCAACAACCGCTGGTGCGACCAGGTGGTGGCCGATCTGCGCAAGGTCATGAAGCTCAACCGCCACAAGTCGCTGTTTCGCGAGGGACGCATCGAGGAATCGCTGCAGGAACACGCGTTGATCATGCAAGCCCTGCTGGACCGCGCTCCGGAGCGTGCGCGTGCGGCGATGCAGCAGCATTTTGCGAATGGGTTGGTGGCTGCAGTGCCTTGATCCTGTTGAAGTGCACAAAGGGCGCCTCCATCGAGTTGGGTGCCGGTCCACCCTTCGACGGGGTCGCCCAGGCAGGCCCAGGGCGAATGGATCACAGTCCCGTTCGTCCTGAGCTTGTCGAAGGAGGTCCAGCGCAACGATAATTTATCGGGCAGCTGGACGCCGCCCCTTCGACAGCATCAGGCTCAGGACGAACGGTTGAACACCCCTTGCGCAATCTCTCACCATGCCCACTCCCGCCCTTCCCGATTCCAGCCCTGCCCCAGCGTCACTGCCCAGCGCCGAAGCCCTGTTCGACCACTGGCTGCAGGCCCGCAGCAACGATGCCTGGACGCCGCTGACGGCCGATGCCGCCAAGCCCTACCGCTTTATCTGGGGCGCCTGGAGCAAGTATTTGCTGGGCCAGCTCATTCCGGCCGTGGCGTGGCACGACGCCAGCGCGGTTCAGGTGCTGCATTTCATCAACCATATTCCGCAGACCGCCAAGGGACGCAAGATCAGCGACATCACGCGCCGGCGCTATTGGCGGGTTCTGGACCGCGTCTATGACCATGCCCTGCTCAACGGCTGGATCGAGATCAACCCCGTGCATGCGGTGGCGCGCGCCGAGCGCCCGCCCAGCGAAGACCCGAAGGGCGCGGTGCTGTCGGATGCCATGTGGCAGGCGGGCATTGCCCATATTCCCGCCGGCGACGACCTGGTGGGTGCGCGCGACCGCGCGGTGCTGATGCTGCTGTTCGAGCTGGGGCTGGCGCCCGAGGAACTGCGCACGCTGCGTCTGGACAATATCCTCTACAGCGCGCCGCTCGATGACAGCGGCGAAACGCAGATCATCGGCGTGCATGTCGAAGGCCAGCGCGACAACCAGCAGCGCAAGCTGTCGATCAGTACTGCCCTGGCCCGCGGCTTGGCGCACTGGTTGCGCGCCCGTGCGCAGTACCCGGCAATGCAGGGGGAACCCGCGCTGTTCTGTTCGCGCAAGTCGCGCACCCTTTCCAACCACACGCTTTTGCATCTGGTGACCAAGACACTCGCCGAGGCCGCCCAGTCCGCCGGCCTGCCGACACCCTCACGCCTGGGACCGCAGATCGTGCGCAACACGGCCATCGTGCGCTGGCTCAATGCCGGCATGCCGCTGGCTGAAGTTGTCGAACGGGCGGGACTGAAGAACGTCAACGGCTTGCTGCATCTGCGCGAGCTGGTCTCGGAAGAGGCACGCACTGCCCTGGCACAGCGAGCGCGGTCTTTTTGAGGCATCAGGGGCTGATAAAGCCCCTCTTCATGGCGACTTTTGCTCGTATTAGCATTGATTTTTTGAATATGGATTTTCTATTGCATGTAAGCTGGATTCATATTCACTCATGAATTGGTGTTTTGCCTTTGATACAGCCGACAGCTCAGCAGTACGTCGCCCGTTTCCGGCCCGGGCCGCTTCTGTGGCCTAATTCCTGCGACCCGAGCTTCTTCGCCCCCCATCCATGCGCCGCGCCATTCCCTCCACCCAAGCCCTGGCCTGCTTCGAAGCCTGCGCGCGCCACCAGAGCTATACCCGCGCCGCCCAGGAGCTGTCGCTGACGCAGAGCGCGGTATCGCGGCAGATCATTGCGCTGGAGGAATTTGTCGGTGTCGCCCTCTTTCGCCGCACGCGCCATGGCATGGAGCTCACTCCGGCTGGCACCACCTACGCACGCAAGGTGCGCAGCTGGCTGCAGGGGCTCGAGCGCGACACGCTGGACATCATGGCGCGCCAGGGCGAAGGCGGCACGCTGAGCCTGGCGGCCGTGCCCACCTTTGCCACGCGCTGGCTGATGCCCCGCCTGCCCTTGCTGGCCAGGGAGCACCCCGGCATCACGGTGCATATAGACACCCAGACCCGCCCTTTTCTCTTTGCCGACACGGGCTTCGATGCCGCGCTCTACGCGGGCACGCCCGAGCAGGTGACGCAGTGGCCCGGCATCCAGGCGCAGTGGCTGATGGACGAGCAGGTGGTGCCGATGTGCAGCCCCGCCCTGCTGGCCCAGGCCGCCCCGCGCGCGCTGGGACGCGCCTGGCACACCGTTGCACCCGAAACCATCGCCCAGTTGCCGCTGCTGCAGCAAAGCACGCGGCCCTATGGCTGGCAGCAGTGGTTCGACGCGGCGGGCCTGTCGCCCGAACGCGCGCTGGACGGGCCGCGCTACGAGCTGTTTTCCATGCTGGCAATGGCCGCAACGCATGGCATGGGCGTGGCGCTGATTCCGCCGATGCTGGTGGAAGCGGAGCTCGCGCGCGGGGATCTGGTGGTGGCGTGCTCCATGTCTTTGCGCCGCGAGCGCAGCTATTACCTGATCACGCCGGCGCTGCCGCCCTCGGGGGTGCTGCAGTCGTTTTCCGAGTGGTTGCAGAGGATGGCGGGAGTAGCCGGGCCGATCCTTCGACAAGCGCAGGATAAGGACGAGCAGGGAAAGCCGCTACGGGGCCCTTCCCACCTCTGAACCTCTTCGCAATCCCCATCCTCCTCATAAGCAAATACCGATTTAGTATTTCACAAACGCATGCCAAATGCGTCATCATTTGCTTTTTGCATAATTCCACGCGCATGGACATACGCCAGCTTGAAGCTTTTGTTGCGGTGATGACGATTGGCAGCATCACAGGTGCTGCCAAGCTGCTCGAGCGCTCGCAGCCAGCCATCACGCGGCAGATCCAGGAGCTGGAGCTTGACCTCGGCGAGGCGCTGCTGCACCGCCATGGCCCGAAGGTCACGCCGACGGCGCTGGGCTATGTGCTGTATGAGGAGGCCGAGCGCATCGTCAATGGCGTGCGTCGCATCCAGCAGCATGCGCGGCGGGCAGCGCCCGTGCCCTGCCCGCCGCTGCTGGTCTCGGCCACGCCGGCGCTGTCGCTGGGCATCGTGGCGCCGGCGCTCGCAAGCTGCAGCGCGCAGTTGGCGGTCAGCAAGATCGAGCTGCTGTCCGTGCGCCCCGAAAAGGTCGTGAGCGACGTGCTGCACGGCATGGCCGATATCGGCGTGTGCAGCCTGCCGCTGGACCACCAGCAGATCTGCGTGCACTGGATCGCCGAAGTGCCCTGCAAGGCCGTGCTGCCCGAGCATCACCCGCTGGCCGCGCTCGACATCGTGCCCATCGAGGCGCTGGCGCGCGAGCGCGTCATTGGCATGCACAACCCGCACCGGCTCAAGCAGCATATCGATGCCGCGCTGCGCCAGGCCGGCGCGAGCAGCCTGCAGTCCGAAATTGAAACCAATTCCTCGATGAACGCGCAGGCGCTGGTGCGCGCCGGCCTGGGCGTGGCGGTGCTCGACCCGGTCACGCTGCTCGGCGCGCCGCTGCAGGGCCTGGCCTACCGCGACCTCGATGTGCGCATTCCCTTTCACTTTGGCGCGATCAGCGTCCAGGGAAAAAACCTGTCGGCCTCCGCGCTGCAGCTGCTCGAGGCGCTGCGGGGCCAGGCGGCCGCATTGGATCAGTGCCGGCTGCACGATGCCCAGGCCATGGCCGGCGTCTGCCTTTCTCCTCTTTCATTGCCTTCCACCAGCGCGCCCTTGCGTCCCGGCCGCAAGACGTCGCCCACCCCATGAACAGCCTTCTTTCTCCTATGCCTTCCTCCCTTGCCGCACTGCAGGAACGCTTTGCGCGTGATCTGCAACTGCTGGGCCTGCCGGCCAAATCCTGGACTCCCGCCATCGAGCGCGGCGGCCAGGCGGTGCTCGATGTCGCCGTCGTCGGCGGCGGCATGGGCGGCCTGGCGCTGACCACGGCGCTGCGCCATCTCGGCATCCGCGCCGAAATCTTCGACCAGAGCGCGCCCGGTTATGAAGGCCCCTGGGCCACGACGGCGCGCATGGAGACCCTGCGCTCGCCCAAGGAGCTCACGGGCCCGGCCCTGGGTTTCGCGGCATTGACCTTTCGCGCCTGGTTCGAGGCCCAGTGGGGTGCCCAGGCCTGGGCGGCGCTCGACAAGATTCCGCGCCTGCCGTGGATGGATTACCTGCGCTGGTACCGCGAGACCACGGGCGTGGTGCTGCACAACCAGCAGCGCGTGACGGCGGTGCGCCCGCGCGCCGACCAGCTCGCGCAACTGGACCTGCTCGACATGCAAGGTGGCGAGCGCCGCTACACCGTGCTGGCGCGCCATGTCGTGCTGGCGACCGGCCGCGACGGCCTGGGCGGCCCCTGGGTGCCGGCAGTGGCGCAGCAGCTGCCACGCGACCGCTGGGCGCATTCGTCCGACACCTGGGCCGACAATGCGTTTGCGGGCAAGCAGGTCGTGGTCGTGGGCGGCGGCGCCTCGGCCATGGACAGCGCCGCGACGGCGCTGGAAAACGGCGCAGCCTCGGTGCATCTGCTGATCCGGCGCAAGGAGCTGCCCACCATCAACAAGGGCAAGGGCGCGGGCAACCCCGGCGCGGCGCATGGCTTTGCCCGCCTGCCCGACGAACAGAAATGGCAGCTGCGCAACTACATCAACCGCCAGCAGGTGCCGCCGCCGCAGGGCAGCACGCTGCGCGTGTCCAGGCACAGCAATGCGTTCTTCCACCTCGGCACGGGCATCGAAGGCGCGCAGCTGCGCGCCGATGGCAAGCTGCGCATCGATACCAACAAAGGCCCGATCGCGGCCGACTTCGTGGTCTTTTGCACCGGCTTTCGCCCCGACTGGCAGCTGCGCCCCGAATTCGCGCCCTTCGCGCCCCATGTGCGCCTGTGGCAGGACCGCTTCACGCCGCCCGTGGATCAGGAAGACAGCGAGCTGAACCTGTCTCCGGACCTGGGCACGCTGTTCGAGTTCCAGGAAAGGGAGCCGGGCAGTTGCCCCGGGCTGGAGCGCATCCACTGCTTCAGCTACCCCGCGGCGCTGTCGCTGGGCACGGTATCGGGCGACATTCCGCAGATCAGCGATGGCGCGCGCCGGCTGTCGCAGGGCCTGGCGGGCGCGCTGTACGCCGAAGACATCGCGCACCACTATGCGGCGATGGAGCGCTACAGCGAGCCCGAGCTCGAAGGCCATGAATGGACCGATGCGCCGCTGCCGCCCTATGACGAGGTGGCAGCATGATCGGCTGGCTGTTGCGCCGCATCGGCCAGGCCGTGCTGGTGGTGCTGGCCATGACGGTGATCGTCTTCGCCGGCCTGCATGCGATTGGCAACCCCATCGATATCCTGATCGGCGAGGACCTGAACCAGCAGGAGCGCCTCGAAGCCATTGCCCATCTCGGGCTGGACAAGCCGCTGCTGCAGCAGTACTTCAGTTTCCTGAAGAACGCGCTGCAGGGTGACCTGGGCACGAGCTTCGTCTACAACGAATCGGCCATCGGCCTGATTCTCGACCGCCTGCCGGCAACGCTGGAACTGGCCTTTGTCGGCATGCTGATGGCCATCGTGCTGGGCGTGCCGCTGGGCCTGTATGCAGGCATGAAGCCCGACAGCCCGGTCTCGAAGCTGCTGGTGAGCGGCTCGATCCTGGGTTTCTCGCTGCCCGCGTTCTGGGTCGCGCTGATGCTGATCATGGTGTTCAGCGTGCAGCTCGGCTGGATGCCCTCGAGCGGGCGCGGCGACACGCGCACGCTGTTTGGCATCGAATGGTCGTTTCTGACGCTTGACGGCCTGCACCACCTGATCCTGCCCGCGTTCAACCTCGCGCTGTTCAAGATCTCGCTGGTGCTGCGGCTCACGCGCGCCGGCGTGCGCGAAGTGCTGCCGCAGGACTTCGTGAAATTCGCGCGCGCCAAGGGCCTGTCGGAGTCGCGCGTGATGTGCATGCATGTGCTGCGCAACACCATGATTCCGCTGGTCACCGTCCTTGGGTTGGAGCTGGGCTCGACGATTGCCTATGCCGTCGTGACCGAGTCGATCTTTGCCTGGCCAGGCGCCGGCAAGCTGATCCTGGACAGCATCAACTCGCTGGACCGCCCCGTCGTCGTGGCCTATCTGATGGTCGTGGTGGTGATTTTCGTGACGCTCAACCTGATCGTCGACCTGCTCTACAAACTGCTGGACCCGCGTGTCCGCCTGGAGACCGCGCAATGAACCAGCGTTCCACCGCTTCTCCCGTGGCCGTCCGCACGGCCGCCGACCCCGGCAAGGTGCAGTCGATCTGGGCGCAGATCGCGCACGACTTCCTGCGCTCCAAGCCGGCCATCTTTGGCCTGGCCATCTTGCTGATCGTGGTGCTGATGGCGCTTTTCGCGCCCTACCTCACGCCGCAGAACCCGTATGACCTGATGCAGCTCGATGTCATGGACTCGCGCCTGCAGCCCGGCAGCCAGAGCATGGAGCATGGCTATACCTACTGGCTGGGTACTGACGGCCAGGGGCGCGACCTCTACTCGGCGATCGTCTATGGCCTGCGCATCAGCTTGCTGGTCGGCGTGGGCTCGGCGGCGATTGCGGCCGTGGTCGGCACCGTGGTGGGCCTGATTGCGGCTTATGCCGGCGGCAAGATCGATGCGCTGATCATGCGCGTCGTCGACCTGCTGCTGTCGTTTCCCACCATCCTGATGGCGCTGATGATCCTGGCCTATATGGGCAAGGGCATCGGCAATGTGATCCTGACCCTGGTGCTGGTCGAGTGGGCTTACTACGCGCGCACGGCGCGCGGCCAGGCGCTGGTCGAGACGCGGCGCGAGTATGTCGACGCCGCGCGCGGCCAGGGCATCGCGCAGTGGCGCATCCTGCTGGGCCATATCCTGCCCAACTGCCTGCCGCCGCTGCTGGTCATCGCGGCGCTGCAGGTCGCGCGCGCGATCACGCTGGAAGCCACGCTGTCGTTTCTCGGCCTGGGCGTGCCGATCACCGAGCCCTCGCTGGGCCTCTTGATCTCCAACGGCTACCAGTACCTGCTGTCCAACGAATACTGGATCAGCTTCTTTCCCGGTGTCGCCCTGCTGCTGACGATCGTCGCCATCAACCTGGTGGGCGACCAACTGCGCGATGTGCTCAACCCGCGCCTGCAGAAATGAAGCCCCGCACGATGTCCAACGATTTCCTATCTTCCGCGCTGCCCGCCAAGGCAGCACCCGTGCTCGAGGTCAGGGACCTGCACACCCAGTTCGACACCCGCGCAGGCGTGCTGCCCGTGGTCAATGGCGTCGGCTTTCGCCTGGAAAAGGGCAAGGTGCTGGGCCTGGTCGGCGAGTCCGGCTCGGGCAAGTCGGTCACGGGCTTTTCCATCATGGGCCTGATCGACGCGCCCGGGCGCATTGCCTCGGGCGAGGTGCTGTTCCAGGGCCAGGACCTGGCACGCCTGGACAAGCGCGCGCTGCGCAGCCTGCGCGGCAACCGCATGGCGATGATTTTCCAGGACCCGATGGCCACGCTCAACCCGGTGCTGCGCATCGACGTGCAGATGCTGGAGACGATCCGCGCGCATCGGAAGATGGGCAAGGCCGAGGCGCTCGAGCACTGCCGCCAGACGCTGGCGCGCATGGGTATTCCCAGCCCCGCCGAGCGCCTCAAGGCCTATCCGCACCAGCTCTCGGGCGGCATGCGCCAGCGCGTGGCCATTGCCATCGCGCTGCTCAACGACCCGGAGCTGATCATTGCCGACGAGCCCACGACGGCGCTTGACGTCACCATCCAGGCGCAGATCCTGTCGGAGATGCAGCAGCTGGTGCGCGAGACCGGCACCTCGATGATCTGGATCAGCCACGACCTGTCGGTGGTTGCGGGCCTGGCCGACGACATTGCCGTGATGTATGCGGGGCGCATCGTCGAGCATGGCAGCGTCGATGCCGTGCTCGACAACCCGCAGCATCCCTACACCCAGGGCCTGATCGGCAGCCTGCCCAGCGCCAACCAGCGCCAGCGCCGGCTGCAGCAGATCTCGGGCATGGCGCCCAATCTGCTCGACCTGCCGCCCGGCTGCGCCTTCGCGCCGCGCTGCCCGCGCGCGCAGCCGCGCTGCGAGCAGCCGCCCGCGCTCGAGCCGGTGGCCGGTGCAGACGTGGCGGCTTCCGGCACCGTCCACACCGTGCGCTGCTTCTTCCCCGGGCCAGCGCCCGAACTTTCCCGGAGCGCCGCATGAGCGAGACCGTACAGACCGCCCCGCTGCTGGACATGCACGGCATCACCAAACGCTTTGGCCAGCAACCCGAACCCAAGCACTGGGGCCGCTGGATGCGCCAGCTCGGCCTGGCGAAGGCGCCCGTCGTGACGCATGCGCTCGATGGCGTGGACCTGCAGGTGCGCGCTGGTGAAGTCGTCGGCCTGGTGGGCGAATCGGGCTGCGGCAAGTCGACGCTGGGCCGCATTGCCACCGGTTTGCTCGCGCCCACGGACGGCACAGTCGAGGTGATGGGCAAGAACCGCACCCAGCTGAGCGCCGAAGAGACGCTGCAGGCCCGGCTGGGCATCCAGATGATCTTCCAGGACCCGCAGTCGAGCCTGAACCCGCGCCTGCGCGTGAACCGCATCGTCGGCGAGGCCGCGCGGCTGCATGGCCTGGTCGATGCCGCGCATGAGGACGAGTATGTCTGCCAGCAGCTCGAGCGCGCCGGGCTCGATCCGCGCCTGCGCTTTCGCTACCCGCACCAGTTCAGCGGCGGGCAGCGCCAGCGCATCGGCATTGCGCGCGCGCTGGCCGTGCAGCCGAAGATGCTGGTCTGCGACGAGGCCGTGGCCGCGCTCGACGTGTCCATCCAGGCGCAGATCCTGAACCTGTTCATGGACCTGCGGGACGACCTGGGCCTGGCCTACCTGTTCATCAGCCATGACCTGGGCGTGATCCGCCATGTCTGCGACCGCGTGGCCGTCATGTACCTCGGGCGTATCGTCGAGACCGCGCCCGTCGATGAGCTGTTTGCGAATCCGCAGCACCCCTACACCCAGGCGCTGCTCGCCGAGATCCCGCGCCTGGACCACCGCCGCACCAGCTTCCAGACTATCCGCGGCGAGATTCCCAGCCCGATGGCACCGCCCAGCGGCTGCCACTTCCACCCGCGCTGCCCGCATGCCATGCCGCGCTGCAGCGTCGAGGTGCCCCGGCTCAAGGGCATCGCCATCCAACACCAGAGCGCCTGCCATCTCAACGACCTGCCCGGCGCCTGACTTCCCGTTTCCACTCTGACAGAAAGCATCCCATGCACACTGCTTCCCTTTCCGCCATTGCCATGGCCGCCCTGCTGGCCGTGTCGGGCGCCAGCGCCAACGAATTGCGCATCGGCTTTGCCGATCCGATCTCTTCCGCCGACCCGCAGATCAACAACCACGCGGGCGACCGTTCGCTGGCACTGCACTTCTATGACTCCCTGGTGAACTCGCGCGACGGCGGCAAGCTCGAGCCGGGCCTGGCCGAGAGCTGGAAGTCGCTCGACGACAAGACCTGGGAATTCAAGCTGCGCAAGGACATCAAGTGGCAGGACGGCAAACCGTTCACGGCCGACGACATCGTCTTTTCCTTCGAGCGCGCGCGCAATGTGCCCGGCTCGGTCGCCTCCTACCGCGGCGCGCTGCGCACGGTGGCGTCCACGACCGCCAAGGATGCGCACACGGTGATCGTCAAGACCACCGTGGCCAACCCGATGCTGCCGCTGGAAATCGCCTCGATCTATATCGTCAGCAAGCATGTGGGCTCGCAGACCAAGTCTGAGGACTACAACTCGGGCAAGGCCAGTGTCGGCACCGGTCCCTACAAGTTTGTCTCGTACACCCCCGGCGACCGCACCGTCATGGAGCGCAACCCCAGCTACTACGGCCCGCAGCAGCCCTGGGACAAGGTCACCTACCGCTTCATCAACAATGGCGCGGCGCGCACCGCGGCGCTGCTGTCGGGCGATGTGGACGTGATCGACAAGGTCGCCGTGACCGACGTTGCCAAGCTCAAGAAGACTTCCTCCGTCAGCGTCTATGAGTACCCCGGCCTGCGCGCGCTGCTGATCCAGCCGAGCCTGCGCAAGGGTAGCAACGAGTTCATTGCCGACAACGCCGGCAAGCCCCTGGCCGAGAACCCGCTGCTCGACCAGCGCGTGCGCGAGGCGCTGAGCATTGCGATCAACCGCAAGGCGATCACCGACCGCATCCTGCAGGGCACGGCCACCGAAGCCAACCAGTGGATGCCCAAGGGCTCGTTTGGCTACAACCCCGACATCCCCGCCACGCCCTACAACGCCGAAAAGGCCAAGAAGCTGCTGGCCGATGCCGGATTCCCCCAGGGCTTCCAGCTGACCATCCACGTGCCCGGCGACCGCTACCCGCAGGCGCCCGAAGCCATGCAGGCCGTGGCCCAGTTCTGGACGCGCATCGGCGTGAAGACCAAGCTCGAGGTCGTGCCATGGTCGGTGTACGCCAGCCGCGCGGGCAAGAACGACTACGCCGTGAGCGTCATTGCCTGGGGCAACGGCACGGGCGAGGCGGGTTACGGCCTGCTGCAGACCCTGGCGACCACCGATGCCAAGGCCGGCCGCGGCGCCAACAACTGGGGCCGCTACAGCAACGAGAATGTGGACAAGGCACTTGACGCCGCGACCATCGAGTTCGATGCCAAGCGCCGCGAAGCGATCTTCCGCCACGCGGCCAAGCTGGTGACCGATGATGTCGGCCAGATCCCGCTGTTCCACTACAAGAACATCTGGGCCGCCAAGAAGGGCCTCAAGGTCGTTCCCATCCTGAGCGACCGCACGACGGCGCTGCAGGTCACCGCCACCAAGTAAGGCGCGCGCCCGATGCATCCCGAACTCGAGATCACGCCGCACACGGCGCTCATCGACGTGCCGCGCCGCATCGCGCTGCGCGGCCTGCAACCCGGCCAGCGCGTCACGCTGCAGGCGCGCACCGTGCGTGGGCCGCGGGTGGAGTGGACTTCCGAAGCCATCTTCCTGGCGAACGCCGACGGCAGCGTGGATCTCACGCGGGATGCGCCCGTGCAGGGCAGCTACAGCGGCGTGTCGGCCATGGGGCTGGTCTGGTCGCAGACCAAGGACGCCGAGGCTTCGGCCGAACCGTTTGCAGCCGAGCCCGGCGCTGCGCTCACCACCGAGGTGCGCGCGCTGCTGGGCGAGGGCGGCCCGGTGCTCAGCGCCCACTTCGTGCAGCAGCTCGCAGCCGAGGGCGTCACGCGCCGCGAGGTGCGTGACGCGGGCCTGTCGGCGGTGCTGTTCACGCCCGCCACCCCAGGCCCACATCCCGTGGTGATGGTGCTCAACGGCTCGGGCGGCGGCATCAACGAGCCGCGCGCCGCGCTCTATGCCTCGCGCGGCTACGCGGCGCTGGCCGTGGGCTACTTCAAGTGCCCGGGCCGCTCCGACTACATCTCCGACACGCACCTCGAATATTTCGAGACCGCGCTGCAATGGATCCACCGCGAGCTCCAGCCGCGGGACGGCTTTGTCGCGCTCAGCGGCCAGTCGCGTGGCGGTGAGCTGGTGCTGCTGCTGGGCGCGCTGTTCCC
>JBEVDH010000261.1:0-49847 GCA_040514115.1 Comamonas sp.
CCGGCGAATATGGCGTCGGCATGATCTTCCTGCCGAAGGAGCACGCCTCCCGCCTCGCCTGCGAGCAGGAGCTGGAGCGCGCGATCAAGGCCGAGGGCCAGGTGCTGCTGGGCTGGCGCGACGTGCCGGTGGACCGCGAGATGCCGATGTCGCCCGCCGTGCGCAAGAAGGAGCCCATCCTGCGCCAGGTCTTCATCGGCCGCGGCAACGACGTGATCGTGCAGGACGCGCTGGAGCGCAAGCTGTACGTGATCCGCAAGACGGCCAGCGCCGCCATCCAGAACCTCAAGCTCAAGCACAGCAAGGAATACTACGTTCCCAGCATGTCCAGCCGCACCGTGGTCTACAAGGGCCTGCTGCTGGCCGACCAGGTGGGCACCTACTACATGGACCTGCAGGATGAGCGCTGCGTCTCGGCCATCGGCCTGGTGCACCAGCGTTTCTCGACCAACACCTTCCCCGAGTGGCCCCTTGCCCACCCCTACCGCTACGTGGCGCACAACGGCGAAATCAACACCGTCAAGGGCAACTACAACTGGATGAAGGCGCGCGAGGGCGTGATGGCTTCGCCCGTGCTTGCGGCCGACCTGCACAAGCTCTATCCCATCAGCTTCGCCGACCAGTCCGACACCGCCACGTTCGACACCTGCCTCGAGCTGCTGACCATGGCCGGCTACCCCATCAGCCAGGCCGTGATGATGATGATCCCCGAGCCCTGGGAGCAGCACACCACCATGGACGAGCGCCGCCGCGCGTTCTATGAATACCATGCCGCGATGATGGAGCCCTGGGACGGCCCGGCATCGATCGTGTTCACCGACGGCCGCCAGATCGGCGCCACGCTGGACCGCAACGGCCTGCGCCCCTCGCGCTACGTCATTACCGATGACGACCTCGTGATTCTGGCCTCGGAAGTCGGCGTGCTGCCCGTGCCCGACAGCAAGATCATCCGCAAATGGCGCCTGCAGCCCGGCAAGATGCTGCTGATCGACCTCGAGCAGGGCCGTCTGATCGAGGACGAGGAGCTCAAGGCCAACATCGTCAACACCAAGCCCTACAAGCAGTGGATCGAGAACCTGCGCATCAAGCTCGACAGCCTCGGCAGCCAGGGCGCCGTGCAGCCCCCCGTGGCCACGCTGCCGCTGCTCGAGCGCCAGCAGGCGTTCGGCTTCACCCAGGAAGACATCAAGTTCCTGCTCGCTCCCATGGCCGCCAAGGGCGAGGAGGGCGTGGGCTCGATGGGCAACGACAGCCCGCTGGCCGTGCTCTCGGATCGCAACAAGCCGCTGTACAACTACTTCCGCCAGATGTTCGCGCAGGTCACGAACCCGCCGATCGACCCGATCCGCGAAGCCATCGTGATGTCGCTGGTGTCCTTCATCGGCCCCAAGCCGAACCTGCTGGACATCAACCAGGTCAACCCGCCGATGCGCCTCGAAGTGCAGCAGCCGGTGCTCGACTTCGAAGCGATGGACAAGCTGCGCAACATTGCCGAGCACACGCAGGGCAAGTTCAAGAGCGAGACCATCGACATCACCTACCCGCTGGCGTGGGGCAAGCAGGGCGTCGAAGCCAAGCTGGCCTCGCTGTGCGCGCAGGCCGTCGACGCGATCCGCGGCGGCGCCAACATCCTGATCATCAGCGACCGCGGCATGTCGGCGACCCAGGTCGCGATTCCCGCGCTGCTGGCGCTGTCGGCCATCCACCAGCACCTGGTGCGTGAAGGCCTGCGCACCACCGCCGGTCTCGTGGTTGAAACCGGCACGGCGCGCGAAATCCACCATTTCGCCGTGCTCGCGGGCTATGGCGCCGAAGCCGTCCACCCCTACCTGGCAATGGAAACGCTGCTGGCCATGGGCAAGGACCTGCCGGCCGACATGTCGGGCGAGAAGGCGGTCTACAACTACGTCAAGGCGATCGGCAAGGGCCTGTCGAAGATCATGTCCAAGATGGGCGTGAGCACCTACATGAGCTACTGCGGCGCGCAGCTGTTCGAGGCCATCGGCCTGAGCACCGACACCGTCGACAAGTACTTCACCGGCACCGCCAGCCGCATCGAGGGCATCGGCGTGTTCGAAATCGCCGAGGAAACCATCCGCAACCACGTGGCAGCCTTCGGCGACGACCCGGTGCTTGAAACCATGCTCGAAGCCGGCGGCGAGTACGCCTGGCGCGCGCGCGGCGAGGAGCACATGTGGACGCCCGACGTGATTGCCAAGCTGCAGCACGCCACGCGCTCGAACAACTTCAGCACCTTCAAGGAATACGCGCAGCTGGTCAACGACCAGAGCCAGCGCCACATGACGCTGCGCGGCCTGTTCGAGTTCAAGGGCGACCCGGCGCAGGCCATCGCGCTCGATGAAGTCGAATCCGCAGCGGACATCGTCAAGCGCTTCGCCACCGGCGCGATGTCGCTGGGCTCGATCTCGACCGAAGCCCACGCGACGCTGGCCGTGGCCATGAACCGCATTGGCGGCAAGAGCAACACCGGCGAAGGCGGCGAGGATCCGATGCGTTATCGCAACGAACTCAAGGGCATTCCCATCAAGCAGGGCGAGACGCTGGGCTCGGTGATCGGCCACGATCAGGTCGAAGTCGACGTCGTGCTGCAAGATGGCGACTCGCTGCGCTCGAAGATCAAGCAGGTCGCATCGGGCCGCTTCGGTGTCACCGCCGAATACCTGTCGTCCTCGGACCAGATCCAGATCAAGATGGCGCAGGGCGCCAAGCCCGGCGAAGGCGGCCAGCTGCCCGGCGGCAAGGTCACCGAATACATCGGCCGCATGCGCCACTCGGTGCCGGGCGTGGGCCTGATCTCGCCCCCGCCGCACCATGACATCTACTCGATCGAGGATCTGGCGCAGCTGATCCACGACCTGAAGAACGTCGCCCCGCATGCCGACATCTCGGTCAAGCTGGTGTCCGAAATCGGCGTCGGCACGATTGCCGCGGGCGTCACCAAGTGCAAGAGCGACCACATCGTGATTGCCGGCCATGACGGCGGCACGGGCGCCTCGCCACTGTCGTCCATCAAGCACGCCGGCGGCCCCTGGGAAATCGGCCTGGCCGAAACCCAGCAGACGCTGGTGCTCAACCGCCTGCGCGGCCGGGTGCGCGTGCAGGCCGACGGCCAGATGAAGACCGGCCGCGACGTCGTCATCGGCGCGCTGCTGGGCGCCGACGAGTTCGGTTTCGCCACCGCGCCGCTGGTCGTCGAGGGCTGCATCATGATGCGCAAGTGCCATCTGAACACCTGCCCCGTCGGCGTGGCCACGCAGGACCCGGTGCTGCGCAAGCAGTTCTCCGGCAAGCCCGAGCATGTCGTGAACTATTTCTTCTTCGTTGCCGAGGAAGTGCGCCAGATCATGGCCCAGCTGGGCATCCGCAAGTTCAACGACCTGATCGGCCGCTCCGACCTGCTCGACACCCGCAAGGGCCTGGCGCACTGGAAGGCCCAGGGCCTGGACTTCAGCCGCCTGTTTGCCCAGCCGATCGTGCCCGCCGATGTGCCACGTTTCCACGTGGAGAACCAGGACCACCTGCTGGACAAGGCGCTGGACGTCAAGCTGATCGAGCGCTGCAAGCCGGCGATCGAGCACGGCGAACCCGTGCGCCTGATGGAAGTAGCGCGCAACGTCAACCGCTCGGTCGGCGCGATGCTGTCGGGCGCCGTGACCCGCGCGCACGCCGAAGGCCTGCCGGATGACACCATCCGCATCCACTTCGAAGGCACTGGCGGCCAGTCCTTCGGCGCCTTCCTGTGCAAGGGCATCACGCTCAACGTCACCGGCGACGCCAACGACTACACCGGCAAGGGCCTGTCGGGCGGACGCATCATCGTGCGCCCCAGCCACGCCTTCCGCGGCGCCTCGGTGGCCAACACCATCGTCGGCAACACCGTGATGTTCGGCGCGACCAGCGGCGAAGCCTTCTTCAGCGGCGTGGCCGGCGAACGCTTCGCGGTGCGCCTGTCGGGTGCCACGGCGGTTGTCGAAGGCACGGGCGACCATGGCTGCGAATACATGACCGGCGGCACCGTGGTGGTGCTGGGCAAGACCGGGCGCAACTTCGCCGCTGGCATGAGCGGCGGCGTGGCTTATGTCTATGACGAAGACGGCCTGTTTGCGCAGCGCTGCAACACCGCCTCGGTGACCCTGGAGAAGGTGCTGCCGCACAGCGAGTTCGCCAGCACCGTGAACCCGGGCATCTGGCACCGCGGCGAGAGCGACGAGCAGCAGCTGCGCGCACTGGTCGAGGCGCACAGCCGCTGGACCGGCTCCAAGCGGGCGCGCGAGCTGCTCGACAACTGGGCCGCGGCACGCGCCAAGTTCGTCAAGGTGTTCCCGTCGGAATACCAGCGCGCCCTGTCTGAAATCCATGAACGCAAAGCGAAGGAAGCCATTGCTGCGAAAGCAGAACTAGCTACTGAATCCGAGCCAGTCGTGGCCCTCTGAGGCCCGATCCGCCAAACATTCGCTTATCAATTCAAGGACAGTTTCATCATGGGAAAAGCCACCGGTTTTCTGGAGTTCGAGCGCATCGAGGAGGGCTACAAGCCCGTTGCCGAGCGCCTGAAGAACTACAAGGAGTTCGTCATTGCCCTCACGCCCGAGCAGGCGAAGGTGCAGGGCGCGCGCTGCATGGACTGCGGCACGCCGTTTTGCAACAACGGCTGCCCGGTCAACAACATCATTCCGGATTTCAATGATCTGGTGTATCGCGACGACTGGGCCAACGCGATCAAGGTGCTGCACAGCACCAACAACGTCCCCGAGTTCACCGGCCGCATCTGCCCCGCGCCCTGCGAAGCCGCCTGCGTCGTGGACATCAATGCCGCGCCGGTCGGCATCAAGAGCATCGAGCACGCGATCATCGACCGCGCCTGGGCCGAAGGCTGGGTCAAGCCCATGCCTGCCGCCGTCAAGACCGGCAAGACGGTGGCCGTCATCGGCGCCGGCCCGGCCGGCATGGCCGCGGCCCAGCAGCTCGCGCGCGCCGGCCACGCCGTGACGCTGTTCGAGAAGAACGACCGCATCGGCGGCCTGCTGCGCTACGGCATTCCCGACTTCAAGATGGAGAAGTCGCACATCGACCTGCGCGCCAAGCAGCTCGAAGCCGAAGGCGTGATCATCCGCTGCGGCGTGCTTGTGGCCGGCGCCGAAGGCCTGGGCAAGGATTCCAAGGTCACCAACTGGGCCAAGGAAACCGTGTCGCCCGAGCAGCTGATGGCCGAGTTCGACGCGGTGCTGCTGTCGGGCGGCGCCGAGCAGTCGCGCGACCTGCCGGTGCCCGGCCGCGAGCTCAACGGCGTGCATTTCGCGATGGAGTTCCTGCCCCAGCAGAACAAGGTCAACGCCGGCGACAAGCTCAAGGGCCAGATCCGCGCCGACGGCAAGACCGTGATCGTGATCGGTGGCGGTGATACCGGCAGCGATTGCGTCGGCACCTCCAACCGCCATGGCGCCGTCAGCGTGACCCAGTTCGAGCTGATGCCCATGCCGCCCGAGCAGGAGAACAAGCCCCTGGTCTGGCCTTACTGGCCCTACAAGCTGCGCACCTCGTCCAGCCATGATGAAGGCTGCGAGCGCGAGTTCGCGATCGGCACCAAGGAGTTCATTGGCGAGAAGGGCCAGCTCACGGGCGTGAAGACCGTGCGCCTCGAATGGAAGGAAGGCAAGATGGCTGAAGTTCCAGGCTCGGAGCAGATCCTCAAGGCCGACCTGGTGTTCCTGGCCATGGGCTTCGTGAGCCCGGTGGCTACTATCCTCGAGTCCTTTGGCGTCGAAAAGGACCAGCGCGGCAACGCCAAGGCCACGACCGACGCGGCTGTGGGTTATGCCACCAGCGTGCCCAAGCTGTTTGCCGCAGGCGACATGCGCCGCGGCCAGTCGCTGGTGGTGTGGGCTATCCGCGAGGGGCGCCAGGCGGCGCATGCGGTGGATGCGTTCCTGATGGGGAAGAGTTCGCTGCCGCGGTGAGACTTGTCGGATTGAGCAAAGGCGCCTTTTACGGGCGCCTTTTTCGTTTTGGGGCGTGTGTGCTGGGAGCCGGGAGCAGGCGTAAGCGGCGCAATTTGCTTACGGCATGCCGTTGCCACGGGCAGGGGCATGCAGCAAGCAAATGGCGCTTCCTGCGCTTGCTAGCAAAAAACGCAAGCGCTTAGCGCAGCAACTGCAAACATGGAATCGCATCCGCCCCACACCAGATCACGGCATTCTGTTCCCAAGCCCGCCCCCACTCAATGGCAGCATCGATGCCCATGCCTTCGACAAAGCAACCTATCTCGGGCGGCCACGCGTTGTCTGGATGGGCGCCTGTGGCACGAATCCATTTCCGACCGGCTTGTCTTAGTTGTGCTTCAAGCGTGTCTTGGCGTGCCTGATTCTCAGAGTCTGCCAGAGGCTGGCTATACGGATTCCAAGCCGTGATCACGCATCCCGAATCAATTCCGCGCACTGCGTAATAGGCAACCAGCCCCGCACAGGTCTGATCCACATGCAGCACAAAATCCGGCCCCGCATGCACGATGTAATCGGTCTCGCGATAAGCCCGGAGCAGGGCAGGGTCGAGCTTGGTAGGAGTCATGGAAGATGAAAGACAGCGCAAGACAGGGGCGGTTTTGCTACAGCCGAATGCGTTTTCAGCCGGACTGGGTAACAATAGCCGTCTTTTCCGCAGCCCGCAGGCGCCCTGCGCGCGCCGCCGGACTGCCGCCTGTTTCCTTATCTGTACCGCCATGAAAAAACGTAACCTCGTCGCAATGCTCGCCCTGAGCGCCATTTTGGCCGCCTGTGGCAAGAACGAGCCGGCGCAGACTGCCGCCACCGGTGCCGCAGCGCCTGCCGCCGTGGTCACCAAGGTGGTCGTGGGCCTGGACGACAACTTCCCGCCCATGGGTTTCCGTGACGAAAAGAACGAACTGGTCGGTTTCGACATCGACCTGGCGCGTGAAGCCGGCAAGCGCATGGGCCTGGACATGGAGTTCAAGCCCATCGACTGGAGCGCCAAGGAAGTCGAGCTCGCGGGCAAGCGCGTCGACATGCTCTGGAACGGCCTGACCATCACCGAGCCGCGCAAGGAGAAGATCGCGTTCTCCACGCCCTACATGGAAAACCACCAGATCATCGTGGTGCTGGCCAGCGGCGCCATCAAGACCAAGGCCGATCTGGCCGGCAAGGTCGTGGGCGCGCAGGATGGCAGTTCGGCGGTCGACGCGATCAAGAAGGACGAAACCGTGGCCAAGAGCTTCAAGCAATTGAAGACCTTCGGCGACAACATCACCGCGCTGATGGACCTGTCGGCGGGCCGCCTCGACGCCGTCGTGGTCGACGAGGTCGTGGGCCGTTTCCATGTCGCGAAGAAGGCCGAGGAATACCGCGTGCTGGAAGAAAACTTCGGCGTCGAGGAATATGGCGTGGGCCTGCGCAAGGAAGATACGGAACTGCTGGCCAGGCTGGAAGCGTCCATGGCCGCAATGAAGAAGGACGGCAAGGCCGCTGAAATTGCCACCAAGTGGTTTGGCAAGGACATCATCAAGTAAGCGCACCCTCCAGAGCTGACACCGGCTGCGCCCTTACAGGCCTGCCGGTGTTTGCATTTCTGGACCACAAGGCAATTGCATGGAATACGTTCTCTCCCTCCTGGGGCCGCTGTCTCAGGGGGCGCTGGTCACCTTGAAGCTGTTCGTGGTGACGCTGGTGCTCGCGGTGCCCTTCGGGCTGGCGCTGGCGCTGGCGCGCCTGTCGCGCTTTCGCACGCTCGCGCGGCTGGTCGGCGGCTATATCTGGCTGATGCGCGGCACGCCGCTGATGCTGCAGATGCTGTTCATCTACTTCGCGCTGCCCTTCGTGCCGGTGATCGGCGTGCGCTTCGACGATTTTCCCGCAGCCGTCGTTGCCTTCTCGCTCAATTACGCCGCCTATTTCGCGGAAATCTTCCGCGCCGGCATCCAGTCGATCGACCGCGGCCAGTACGAGGGCGCCAAGGTGCTGGGTCTGAGCTACGGCCAGACCATGCGCCGCATCGTGCTGCCGCAGATCTGGCCGCGCATCCTGCCGCCGATGAGCAACGAGACCATCACGCTGGTCAAGGACACCTCGCTGATCTACGTGCTGGCGCTCAACGACCTGCTGCGCGCGGCGCGCGGCATCGTGCAGCGCGATTTCACGACCACGCCCTTCATCGTGGCGGCGTGCTTCTATCTTGTCATGACCCTGGTGCTGACCTGGGGCTTCCAGTACCTGGAGAAACGCTATGCCAAATACGACGCCTGAGACGCCGGTGGCGGGCCGCGAAGTGATGATCAGCGCGCGCGACATCAGCAAGGCCTTCAGCGGCCAGCCAGTGCTGCGCAAGGTGTCGCTGGACCTGCTGCGCGGCGAGGTCGTGGCCGTGATCGGGCCTTCGGGGTCGGGCAAGAGCACCTTCCTGCGCTGTCTCAACCACCTCGAAACCATCGACAGCGGCCAGCTGCGCATCGAGGGCGAGGTGCTGGCCGAGACCAGCGCGGCGGGCGTGTGCAGCTATGTGCCCGAAGCGCAGATCCGGCGCATCGGCCGCAAGATGGGCATGGTGTTCCAGTCGTTCAACCTGTTTCCGCACCTCACGGTGCTGGAGAACGTGATCGAGGCGCCGATGGTCGTCAAGGGCCTGGCGCGCGCGCAGGTGGTGCCGCGCGCCGAAGCGTTGCTGGCCAAGGTCGGCCTGCTGGAAAAGCGCGACGCCTACCCGGCGCGCCTGTCGGGCGGGCAAAAGCAGCGCGTGGCGATTGCGCGCGCGCTGGCGATGGAGCCCGACATCCTGCTGTTCGACGAGCCCACCTCGGCGCTCGACCCGGAGCTCACCGGCGAGGTGCTGCGCACCATGCGCGAGCTGGCGCAGGAAAAGATGACGATGCTGGTCGTGACCCACGAAATGGGCTTTGCGCGCGAAGTCGCCAACCGCGTGGCTTTCATGGACCGTGGTGAATTGATCGAATCAGGGCCGGCCGCGCAATTCTTTGCGCAACCAAAGCACCCACGCACGCAAGCATTTCTGCACAATATGCTTTGACCTCGGTGCCAGCGCAGCACGCATGTCGATGCCGGCGCGCGCACGGGATTTGTGTTAGCAAACATACATGGATGTATGTAATCGTTTAAGATTCTTCCTTGATGCTTTTTTCTTTATTCCTTTAGGAGCCGCCGGTTCATGACAAGCTCCGCGCCCCTGGTCGAACTGCGCAACGTGACCTTTGGTTATGGCGAGCGGGTGATCCTGCGCGACCTCAACCTGCAGATTCCGCGCGGCAAGGTCACGGCGCTGATGGGTGCCTCCGGTGGCGGCAAGACCACGGTGCTGCGCCTGATCGGCGGGCAGCAGCGCGCGCAGCAGGGCGAGGTGCTGTTTGACGGCCAGGATGTGGGCCGCATGGACCAGACGCAGCTGTATGCCGCGCGCCGGCGCATGGGCATGCTGTTCCAGTTCGGTGCGCTGTTCACCGACATGAGTGTGTTCGACAACGTGGCGTTCGCGCTGCGCGAGCACACCGACCTGCCCGAGGACCTGGTGCGCGACATCGTGCTGATGAAACTGCATGCCGTGGGCCTGCGCGGCGCACGCGCGCTCATGCCCAGCGAGATCTCGGGCGGCATGGCGCGGCGCGTGGCGCTGGCGCGCGCGATTGCGCTGGACCCCGAGCTGATCATGTATGACGAACCCTTTGCCGGCCTGGACCCGATTGCGCTGGGCACGGCCGCGCACCTGATCCGCGAACTCAATGACGCGATGGGCCTGACCACGGTGCTGGTCTCGCACGACGTGATGGAAACCTTCCAGGTCGCCGACCATGTGATCATTCTCGGCGACGCCTGCGTCGCGGCCCAGGGTACTCCGGCCGAGGTCATGGCAAGCACCGATCCGCTGGTCGACCAGTTCGTGCACGCGCGTGCCAAAGGCCCGGTGCCGTTCCACTATCCAGGGCTCGACGCGGCCCAGGACTTCGGCCCGGGAGCGCGTCCATGAACCGTCTGCATCCTGCGCGCATCGGCCGCGCCGCGCGTGAATACGGTACTGCGGTGGGCTACGCCACGCGCCTGTTGCTGCGCCTCGTCTGCCTGCTGGGGGCCACGCTGCGCCGGCCGCGGCTGATGGGTGACCAGATCCATTTCCTGGGCAACTATTCGCTGGCGATCATTGGCGTGTCGGGCCTGTTTGTCGGCTTCGTGCTGGGGCTGCAGGGCTATTACACGCTGCAGCGCTATGGTGCCTCCGAGGCGCTGGGCCTGCTGGTGGCGCTGTCGCTGGTGCGCGAGCTCGGACCAGTGATCACGGCGCTGCTGTTCGCCGGGCGCGCGGGCACGGCGCTGACGGCTGAGATCGGCTTGATGAAGGCCGGCGAGCAGCTCAGCGCGATGGAAATGATGGCCGTGGACCCGGTGCGCCGGATTCTGGCGCCGCGCTTTTGGGCCGGCGTGATCGCGCTGCCCCTGCTCGCCGCGGTGTTCAGCGCCGTTGGCGTGGTGGGCGGCTGGGTCGTCGGCGTGCTGATGATCGGTGTCGATGGCGGCGCGTTCTGGGGCCAGATGCAGCAGGGCGTCGACTGGTGGGCCGATCTGGGCAATGGCGTGATCAAGAGCGTGGTGTTTGGCGTGGCGGTGACCTTTGTCGCGCTGCTCCAGGGCTACCTGGCAAAACCGACGCCCGAAGGCGTTTCCCGCGCGACAACGCGCACCGTGGTGATGGCCTCGCTGGCCATTCTGGGGCTGGATTTCCTGCTCACCGCGACGATGTTCAGTATTTGATGCTCCCACCAGGTGGGTGAGAGGAAAAAAGCCATGCAGCAAGCTAAAAGTGACATGTGGGTGGGCCTGTTTGTAATGTTGGGTGCAGCGGCGCTGGTGTTTCTGGCGTTGCAGTCGGCCAATTTGTTGAGCCTGAGCTTCCAGCCAACCTATGCGGTGACGGCGCGCTTCGACAATATCGGCGGGCTCAAGCCCAAGTCCGCGGTGCGCAGCGCCGGCGTGGTCGTGGGTCGGGTGCAGTCGATCACCTTTGATGACCAGACCTTTCAGGCCAGCGTGCAACTGGAACTGGAAAAGCAGTACCGCTTTCCCAAGGACAGCTCGCTCAAGATCCTGACCACCGGACTGCTGGGCGACCAGTACATCGGCATCGAGGCCGGCGCGGACGAAGCTCTGCTCGCGCCGGGCGACCGCATCGTCGCCACCCAGTCGGCCGTGGTCCTCGAAAACCTCATCGGACAGTTCCTCTACAACAAGGCGGAAGAAGGTGGCACCAGCACGCCTGCACCGGAAAAACAATGAACTCAAGCAATCTGGCGGGTGCGTCCCGTATTCCTCTTTCCCTGGCGCTGGTGCTGACGCTGGCGCTGGCCGGCTGCGCGACTACCGCCGCCGACCCGCAGGCGGGCGACACCCCGGCCACGGCCCGGCAGGCCAACCCGGCCGATCCGTTCGAGCCGTTCAACCGCAACATCTACAGCTTCAACACGGCGCTCGACGATGCGGTGATCAAGCCCGTCGCCACGCTGTACCGCGATGTCACGCCGGCGCTGGCGCGCGAGGGGGTGGGCAATTTCTTCTCCAACCTCGGCGATGCCTGGTCGTTTCTCAACAACCTGGCCCAGGGCCGGGGCGAGGGCGCCTACAACAGCGCGGTGCGCTTCAGCGTCAACACGGTGCTGGGCATCGGGGGCCTGCTGGACATAGCCGGTGAAATGGGCGTCGAGCGTCGCCCGCAGGATTTCGGTCTGACGCTGGGACGCTGGGGCGTGCCGACCGGACCCTATCTGGTGCTGCCGGTGCTCGGTTCCTCGACGGTGCGTGACACCGCGGCCCTGCCGGTGGATGTCAAGGGCAACCTGCTGGGCTACAGCCACGACATGGGCGCGCGCAACAGCCTGACCGTGCTGGGCCTGGTGGACAAGCGCGCGCGCCTGTTGCAGGCCGGCGAGATGCTCGATGCCGTGGCGCTCGACAAGTACAGCCTGACGCGCGACGTCTATCTGCAGCGGCGCGACCTGCGTGTCCAGGGCGATGGCGGCGAAAACGACGATTTCGCCGATGTCGATGCCGACGCGGGCATGCTGCCCCCCGAACAATAAGAGCTGCTTGCATCTGCTTGCAACCCTTGACATGCGCGTCATCCTGCACGGCGCGCGCTCGAGCACAATCGAAGCCGACGAGGTCAGTGCCACCTTCGCTTCAAAAAGGAAAATACGATGATGAATCGACGTATCTGGGCAGCCACGGCCGCCGCCTGGCTGGCTCTTTCGATGGGTCTGCCGAGCACGGCGCTGGCTGCACAGGAAACGCCCGACGCCCTGGTCAAGCGCGTTTCGGCCGACATTCTGGAAACGATCCGCAATGACAAGACGCTCAAATCCGGCGATGTCGCGCGCGTTGGCGCCCTGGTCGACAAGATGGTCATGCCGCATGTGAACTTCCAGCGCATGACGGCTGCTGCCGTGGGCCCGCAGTGGCGCCAGGCAACGCCTGAGCAAAAGCAGCGCCTGCAAGAAGAATTCAAGGCCCTGCTGATCCGCACCTATGCAGGCGCGGTGGCGCAGGTCAATGAGCAGTCCGTGGTCGTGAAGCCGATGCGCGCCGCGCCTGGTGACAAGGACGTGCTGGTGCGCACCGAAGTGCGCGGCAAGGGCGACCCGATCCAGCTCGATTACCGTCTGGAGCAAAGCGCCGAAGGCACGTGGAAGATCTACAACCTGAACGTGCTGGGCGTGTGGCTGGTGGAAACCTACCGCAGCCAGTTTGCCCAGGAAATCAATGCACGCGGCATTGACGGCCTGATCCAGGCGCTGGCTTCGCGCAACAAGGTCTGAGGCGCGGCGCCATGGAGGCTGCACGCCTGCAACTGCCCCCCGAGCTGACCCACGCGCAGGCCAGCGCCTGCGCGCAGGCGCTGGGCGAGAGCATCGGCATTTCGGCCCAGGCCCGCATCGATGTCGATGCCTCGGCGCTGCGCAGCTTCGATTCCTCGGCGCTCGCCGTGCTGCTGGGCGCCCGGCGCGCGGCGCTGGCCGCGGGCAAGCTGTTCGCGGTGACCGGGCTGCCCGCGGGGCTGCAGTCCATGGCCGCGCTCTACGGCGTGCGCGCGCTGCTCGAGCCCGAGTCCGGCGCCCTGGCGCCCTGAGGCCACCGCCACGCCCGGCTTTCGCGGGGGCCGGCAGCGGACAATGCGGGGTCGGGCTTAAAATGCCAAGTTCCCATGCCCGCTGTCTCATTCCAATCCATCTCCAAGACCTACCGCACGCCCAAGGGCGTGTTCCAGGCCCTCAATGACATTAACCTGGATATCGAGGAAGGCGAGTTCTTCGGCCTGCTCGGGCCCAACGGAGCCGGCAAGACCACGCTGATCAGCATCCTGGCCGGCCTGGCGCGCGCCGACAGTGGCCGCGTGCTGGTGCAGGGCAGCGATGTCCAGGCCGACTACTCCGAGGCGCGGCGCAAGCTCGGCATCGTGCCTCAGGAGCTGGTCTTCGACCCCTTCTTCAATGTGCGTGAAGCGCTGCGCTTCCAGTCGGGTTACTTCGGCGTGCGCAACAACGATGCCTGGATCGACGAGCTGCTGCACAGCCTGGGGCTGAGCGACAAGGCCGAATCCAACATGCGCCAGCTGTCGGGCGGCATGAAGCGCCGCGTGCTGGTGGCGCAGGCGCTGGTGCACAAGCCGCCGATCATCGTGCTTGACGAGCCCACGGCCGGCGTCGATGTCGAGCTGCGCCAGACGCTGTGGCATTTCATTGCCAAGCTCAACAAGCAGGGCCACACGGTGCTGCTGACCACCCATTACCTCGAGGAAGCCGAAGCGCTGTGCAGCCGCGTGGCCATGCTCAAGCAAGGCGAGGTCGTGCGCTTGTCGAGCATGTCCGACCTGCTCAAGTCGGCTTCAGCCAATGTGCTGCAGTTCAAGACCAACAGTCTCTTGCCCGAGCACCTGCGCGTGCTGGCGCGCGTGACCGGGCGCATCGTGCAGATTCCCGCGCACGATGCGGGCGACATCGAGCGCTACCTGTCGGCGCTGCGCGAAGCCGGCGTGGTGGTGGAAGACATGGAGATCCGCCGCGCCGATCTCGAGGATGTATTTCTGAACGTCATGGGCGAAGCCCGGGCCGAAATCAAGGCACCCGCCGGGAGCGTCGCATGAGAGGCTGGCAGACCCTGTTCTACAAGGAAGTGTTGCGCTTCTGGAAGGTGGGCTTCCAGACCGTGGCCGCGCCGGTATTGACCTCGGTGCTCTACCTGCTGGTCTTCGGCCATGTGCTCGAGGGCCGGGTGCTGGTCTATGACCGCATCAGCTATACCGCGTTCCTGATTCCCGGCTTGGTGATGATGAGCGTGCTGCAAAACGCGTTTGCCAACAGCTCGTCAAGCATCGTGCAGAGCAAGATCATGGGCTCGATGGTGTTCATCTTGCTGACACCGCTGTCGCACTGGGCCTGGTTCACGGCCTATGTCGGCTCGTCGGTGCTGCGCGGGCTGCTGGTCGGGCTGGGCGTGTTCATCGTGACGCTGTTCTTTGCCGTGCCGGAATTCGCCGCGCCGGTGTGGATCCTGGTGTTCATGGTGCTGGGCGCCGCGCTGTTGGGCACGCTGGGCGTCATTGCCGGGCTCTGGGCCGACAAGTTCGACCAGATGGCCGCGTTCCAGAACTTCCTGATCATGCCCATGACCTTCCTGTCGGGCGTGTTCTATTCGATCCAGTCGCTGCCGCCGTTCTGGCAGACCGTGAGCCATCTGAACCCGTTCTTCTACATGATTGACGGCTTCCGCTACGGCTTTTTCGGCCAGAGCGATGTCTCGCCCTGGGTCAGCCTGGCGATTGTCGGCGGTGCCTGGCTGGCCGTGAGCGCGCTGGCCGTGCATCTGCTGCGCACCGGCTACAAGATCCGCCACTGAGTCGCCGCGCGATGACCCCTTTTGTCCCTACCCCTTTCCCGGCACATGTTGCCGGGTACCTTGACGCCGCGACCGCGGCGCTGCGCCATGTCTAGAATCACTGCCGACGAAATCAAAGCCATCATCGGCGCGGGCCTGGCCTGCGACCTCCTGGAAGTCCAAGGTGACGGAAGTCACTGGTACGCGACCATCGTCAGCGCGGCCTTTGAAGGCCAGCGGCTGCTGCAGCGCCAGCGCCTGGTCTATGCCACGCTGGGCGACCGCATCCAGACCAACGAAGTCCACGCGCTGTCGATGAAGACCTTCAGCCCCGCCGAGTGGGCCAACAAGGCCTGAAACCCGCAGCAACGCCTTCGCGCCTGCGCTCCAGGCCGTTTTAACTTTTATTTGGGCCTACCAGCCATGGACAAACTCTTGATTCGCGGCGGTCATCCGCTGCACGGTGAAGTCGCGATTTCGGGCGCCAAGAACGCCGCCTTGCCCGACCTGTGCGCGGCGCTGCTCACGGCCGAGCCGGTGGTGCTGCGCAATGTGCCCCGGCTGCAGGACGTCGTGACGATGCTGCAGCTGATCCGCAACATGGGCGTCGAGGCCGAGCATGCGGCCGACGGTTCGGTGCGCATCGACGCGAGCCGCCTGTCCACGCCCGAGGCCCCGTACGAGCTGGTCAAGACCATGCGCGCCTCGGTGCTCGCGCTTGGGCCCCTGCTGGCGCGCTTTGGCGAAGCCACGGTGTCGCTGCCCGGCGGCTGCGCGATCGGCTCGCGCCCGGTCGAGCAGCACATCAAGGGACTGCAGGCGATGGGCGCGCAGATCGTGGTCGAGCATGGCTACATGATCGCCAAGCTGCCCGAAGGCCGCACGCGCCTGCGGGGCACGCGCATCACCACCGACATGGTCACCGTGACCGGCACCGAGAATTTCCTGATGGCCGCGGCGCTGGCCGAGGGCGAGACGGTGCTCGAGAACGCGGCAATGGAGCCGGAGATCGTCGATCTGGCGGAAATGCTGATCAAGATGGGCGCGCGCATCCAGGGCCACGGCACGAGCCGTATCACCATCCAGGGCGTCGAGCGACTGCATGGCTGCGACCACCAGGTCGTGGCGGATCGCATTGAGGCCGGCACCTTCCTGTGCGCCGTCGCGGCGACGGGTGGCGATGTGGTGCTGCGCCATGCGCGCGCAGAGCACATGGGCGCCGTGCTCGACAAGCTGCGCGATGCGGGCGTGCAGATCGAGGTGCTGGCCGACGGCGTGCGCGTGAAGTCCGATGGCCGCCTCAAGGGGCAGAGCTTTCGCACGACCGAGTACCCGGGCTTCCCGACAGACATGCAGGCCCAGTTCATGGCGCTGAACGTGATCTCGCGCGGCGCGGTGTCGGTGACCGAGACCATCTTCGAGAACCGCTTCATGCATGTCAACGAGCTGGTGCGCCTGGGCGCGAAGATCCAGATCGACGGCAAGGTGGCGCTGGTCGAGGGCGTCGAGCGCCTGTCGGGCGCGACCGTGATGGCCACCGACCTGCGGGCCTCGGCCAGCCTGATCATTGCCGGGCTGGTGGCCAGCGGCGAGACCATCGTCGACCGGATCTACCACCTCGACCGCGGCTACGACTGCATGGAAGCCAAGCTGCGCGCGGTTGGCGCCGATATCGAAAGAGTTTGATGATTACCCTTGCCCTGTCCAAAGGCCGCATTTTTGAAGAAACCCTGCCGCTGCTGGCGGCCGCCGGCATCGAGGTGCTCGAAGACCCGGAAAAATCGCGCAAGCTGATCCTGACCACCAACCAGCCCGACCTGCGCGTGGTGCTGGTACGCGCCACCGACGTGCCGACCTACGTGCAATACGGCGGCGCCGACCTGGGCGTGACCGGCAAGGACACGCTGATCGAGCATGGTGCGCAAGGCCTGTACCAGCCGCTGGACCTGCGCATCGCCGAATGCCGCGTCAGCGTCGCCGTGCGCGCCGACTTCGACTACCAGCAGGCCGTGACGCAGGGCAAGCGCCTCAAGGTCGCAACCAAGTACACGGCCATCGCGCGCGAATTCTTCGCCAGCAAGGGCGTGCATGTCGACATGATCAAGCTCTACGGCAGCATGGAGCTGGCGCCACTGACCGGCCTGGCCGATGCGATCGTCGATCTGGTGTCCACCGGCAACACGCTGCGAGCCAACCATCTGGTCGAGGTCGAGCGCATCATGGACATCAGCTCGCACCTGGTCGTCAACCAGGCCGCGCTCAAGCTCAAGCAGGTGCCGATGCGCCGCCTGATCGACGTGTTCGCGCGCGCCACGCAGGCCCAGGCCTGAACCCCAGCCCCACTGAAGCCGCACATGATGAACGCCAAGCCCCTTCGCCTGCGCACCGACAGCGCCGATTTTGAAACCGCCTTCCAGGCGCGGCTGCACTGGTCGGCCGACACCGACGCGGCCATCGAGCAGCGCGTGGCCGACATCCTGGCCGATGTACAGCAGCGCGGCGATGCCGCAGTGCTCGAATACACGCAGCGCTTCGATGGCCTGGCGGTGGACCAGATGTCCGCGCTGGAACTCAAGGCCGAGGAACTCAAGGCTGCGTTTGACGGCCTGCCCGATGTCCAGCGCGATGCGCTGCAGGCCGCGGCCGAGCGCGTGCGCCGCTACCACGAGGCGCAGAAGAAGGCCAGCGGCGAGAGCTGGAGCTACCGCGACGAGGACGGCACGCTGCTGGGGCAGAAGGTCACGCCGCTCGACCGCGTGGGCATCTATGTGCCCGGCGGCAAGGCGGCCTATCCGTCGAGCGTGCTGATGAACGCGATTCCAGCGCAGGTGGCGGGTGTCGGCGAGATCATCATGGTCGTGCCCACGCCCCAGGGCGCGAAGAACGCGCTGGTGCTGGCCGCGGCGCATGTCGCCGGCGTGCACCGCGTGTTCACCATTGGCGGCGCGCAGGCCGTGGGCGCGCTGGCCTACGGCACGCAGACCGTGCCCAAGGTCGACAAGATCACCGGCCCGGGCAATGCCTATGTCGCCAGCGCCAAGAAGCGCGTGTTCGGCACCGTCGGCATCGACATGATTGCCGGGCCCTCGGAAATCCTGGTGCTGGCCGACGGCAGCACGCCCCCGGAGTGGGTGGCCATGGACCTGTTCAGCCAGGCCGAGCACGACGAGCTCGCGCAAAGCATCCTGCTGAGCCCCGATGCCGCCTATATCGACGCCGTGCAGGAAGCGATCGACCGCCTGCTGCCCGAGATGCCGCGCGCGGCCATCATCGCCAAGAGCCTCAACGACCGCGGCGCGCTGATCCTCACGCGCGACATGGAAGAAGCCTGCGCGATCAGCAACCGCATTGCCCCCGAGCACCTCGAGGTCTCCAGCGAGAACCCGCACCGCTGGGAGCCGCTGCTGCGCCACGCGGGCGCGATCTTCCTCGGTGCCTACACCAGCGAATCGCTGGGCGACTACTGCGCCGGCCCCAACCACGTGCTGCCGACCAGCGGCACGGCGCGCTTTTCCTCGCCGCTGGGGGTCTATGACTTCCAGAAGCGCTCGAGCCTGATCGAGGTCAGCGAGGCTGGTGCGCAGACGCTGGGAAGGATTGCTTCGGTGTTGGCGCGTGGGGAGGGATTGCAGGGGCATGCGCGGGCGGCGGAGATGCGGTTGAAGGGGTGAACCGAACTACCTGTTCGCCCTGTAATGGACCACAGGCCGTTCATCCTTCGACAAGCTCAGGACGAACGGTTTTTGCGGTCGCTGGTTCGTTCGCTACCGTTCGCCCTGAGCCTGTCGAAGGGCGTTTCAGGGCGCGCACTTTGCATGGCATGCACCGGTTTTTGAGTTTTTCACTAGTGCCATAGGTGGTTTTTTTGGGGGCTGCGTCGGCTCCAACACAAAATCCGTGTCACACGAACTTCGTGTCACACGAATCTCGTGTAAACTCGCATCCATGAAAAACGTGACCATCACCGTGGACGACAACGTGCTCGAATGGGCACGGGTCGAAGCCGCGCGGCGTGGCACCAGCGTGTCGCGCATGGTGGGGGACTTTCTTGCCGAGATGCAGCGCCGCGAGGATGCCTATGAGCGCGCCTATCTGGCCTGGCGCACGGACGAGCGCACCTGGCAGGGGAGCGCGCAGGAGGCCTCCGCACGCAGCGTATGCCTTGCACGCACCGCCCCTGGAGAGAACGCATGAGCCGCCTGAATCCGCTGCGCCAGCCGGTCTTCGTCGACACCTCGGTCCTGGTCAGCGCCGAGGATGCTGCCAATCCGATCCAGGCCGCGGTGCTGGGCTGGCTGGACCTGCTGTGGCGCGAGCGCCTGGGGCGCGTGAGCTCGCAGGGGCTGGCCGAGTTCTATGAAACCGTGACCGGCGCCCAGCCGCGGCCCATGCCCCAGGGCGATGCGCGCGCGGCGATACGCCGTTACAACACCTGGACGCCGTGGCAGATCGATGCCGCGACGCTCGAGACCGCCTGGGCCGTCGAGGCCCGCCACCAGCTTGCCTGGGGCGACTGCCTGGCGCTGGCCGCGGCCCAGCACAGTGGCTGCGAGACCCTGCTGTCGCTGCAGCTGCCGCACGGCGCTCAGTTTGGCGGCGTGCAGATCATTCATCCTGGCAAGCAGCCCCTCGCGGGCGATGCCGGGGCAGAGGATTGAATTCCATGACCCAACCCGAGAATCTTTCGCGCGCCTTGCAGCGCATCCGTCCCGATGTGCGCGCCATGCATGCCTATGTGGTGCAGCCCGCGACCGGCATGCTCAAGATGGACGCGATGGAAAACCCCTTCGGCCTGCCGCCCGCGCTGCAAGCCGCGCTGGGCGCGCGCCTGGGGGCGCTGGCGCTCAACCGCTATCCTGGCGAGCGGCTCGAAGACCTGAAGCAGGCGCTGATGGACTACGCCGGCGCGCCCGCGGGCTCGGCCATCGTGCTGGGCAATGGCTCGGATGAAATCATCTCGCTGCTGGCACTGGCCTGCGCCCAGGCCGGCGCCGGCCAGCGCGCCAAGGTGCTCGCGCCCATGCCGGGCTTCGTGATGTACCCGATGAGCGCCCAGCTGCAGGGCCTGGACTTCGTCAATGTGTCGCTCGACGCCGATTTCGAGCTCGACGAGGCGGCAATGGTCGCGGCCATCGCCGAGCACCGCCCGGCCATCATCCACCTGGCCTATCCGAACAATCCCACGGCCACACTCTGGGACGAAGCCGTGGTGCAGCGCGTGATCGACGCGGCCGGCGCGCAGGGCGGCATCGTCGTCATGGACGAGGCCTACCAGCCCTTCGCCAGCCGCAGCTGGATCACGCGCATGCATGCCGAGCCCGAGCGCAACGCCCATGTGCTGCTGATGCGCACGCTCAGCAAGTTCGGCCTGGCCGGCGTTCGCCTGGGCTACCTGATCGGCCCGGCCGCGCTGGTGCAGGAGATCGACAAGGTGCGCCCGCCCTACAACGTCAGCGTGCTCAACTGCGAAGCCGCGCTGTTTGCGCTCGAGCATGCCCAGGTGTTTGCCGACCAGGCGACCGAGCTGCGCGCCGCGCGCGACGCGCTGGTGCAGGCGCTGCGCCGCATGCCCGGCGTGCACCAGGTCTGGGACAGTGAAGCCAACATGGTGCTGATCCGCGTGGCCGACAGTGGCGCCGCCCATGCGGCCATGAAAGCGCGCGGCGTGCTCGTGAAGAACGTCGCGCCGCTGCATCCCCTGCTGGCCCAATGTTTGCGTCTGACCGTGGGCACCACGGCCGACAATGCCCTTATGCTTGCTGCTCTGGAAGCTTCGATATGACCTCCTCCGCTCTCATTCCCTCCGCCGCCGGCGCACCGCGCACCGCTGAAGTCACCCGCAACACGGCCGAGACGCGCATCAGCGTGCGCATCAATCTCGACGGCACGGGCCAGAACCAGCTCAGCAGCGGCATCGGCTTTCTCGACCACATGCTTGAGCAGATCGCGCGCCACGGCCTGATCGACATGGAAGTGCAGTGCGAAGGCGACCTGCACATCGACGGCCACCACACCGTGGAAGACATCGGCATCACACTGGGCCAGGCCTTCGCGCGCGCCGTCGGCGACAAGAAGGGCCTGCGCCGCTATGGCAACGCCTATGTGCCGCTTGACGAGGCGCTGTCGCGCGTGGTCATCGACTTCTCTGGCCGCCCGGGCCTGCACATGGACGTGAAGTTCACGGCCGGGCGCATCGGCCAGCTCGACACGCAGCTGGTCTACGAGTTCTTCCAGGGCTTCGTCAACCACGCGGGCATGACGCTGCACATCGACAACCTCAAGGGCTTCAACGCCCACCACCAGTGCGAATCGGTGTTCAAGGCGTTTGCGCGCGCGCTGCGTGCGGCGCTGGAGATCGATCCGCGCGCGGCCACCACCATTCCCTCGACCAAAGGCTCCCTGTGACCTGCGGGATGCGCCCGTTCCAATCGCTATGAATATGCAAGAAAAAACCGTTGCCGTGGTCGACTATGGCATGGGCAATCTGCGCTCGGTGTCGCAGGCCGTGAAGGCCGCGGCGCAGGGCACGGACTGGCAGGTCGTCGTGACCGCCGACCCCGAGGTGGTGCGCGCCGCCAACCGCGTCGTGCTGCCCGGCCAGGGCGCGATGCCCGATTGCATGCGCGAGCTGCGCGACTCGGGCCTGCAGGAGCCCGTATTGGAAGCCGCGCGCAGCAAGCCGCTGTTTGGCGTGTGCGTCGGCATGCAGATGCTGCTGGACCACAGCGAGGAGGGCGACACGCCCGGCCTGGGGCTGATCCACGGCGAGGTGCGCAAGTTCCAGCTCGAAGGCCGGACCCAGCCCGATGGCAGCCGTTTCAAGGTGCCGCAGATGGGCTGGAACCGCGTGCATCAGATGCATTCGCACCCGATCTGGCAGGGCGTGCCCGAGGGCAGCTTCTTCTACTTCGTGCACAGCTTCTATGCCCAGCCGCTGGACGCGGCGCATTGCGCGGGCGAAGCCGATTTCGGCGGGCGCTTTGCAGCAGCCATTGCACGCGATAATATTTTCGCCACCCAGTTCCACCCCGAGAAAAGCGCCGACCAGGGCCTGGCCCTGTTTCGCAATTTCCTGCAGTGGAACCCCTGATTCCTGTTCCCCGCCGGCACTGCCGGCACCCTTTTCTCTTCAATCATCATGCTGCTCATTCCTGCCATTGACCTCAAGGACGGCCACTGCGTTCGCCTCAAGCAGGGCGACATGGACCAATCCACCACTTTCGGCGAAGACCCCGCGGCCATGGCCCGCAAGTGGGTCGACGCCGGGGCGCGCCGCCTGCATCTGGTCGATCTCAATGGTGCGTTTGCGGGTGCGCCCAAGAACAACGCAGCCATCAAGGCGATTCTTGAAGAAGTCGGCGCCGAGATTCCGGTGCAGCTCGGCGGCGGCATCCGCGATCTCGACACCATCGAGCGCTACATCGACGCCGGCATGCGCTACGTGATCATCGGCACGGCTGCCGTGAAGAACCCCGGCTTCCTGCAGGATGCCTGCACGGCGTTTGCCGGCCACATCATCGTCGGCCTCGACGCCAAGGACGGCAAGGTCGCCATCGACGGCTGGAGCAAGCTCACGGGCCAGGACGTGATGAGCGTGGGCAAGCGCTTCGAGGACTGGGGCGTCGAGTCCATCATCTATACCGACATCGGCCGCGACGGCATGCTCTCGGGCATCAACATCGATGCCACGGTCAAGCTGGCGCAATCGCTGACGATTCCGGTGATCGCCTCGGGCGGCCTGGCCGGCATGAGCGACATCGAGCAGCTGTGCGCCGTGGAGAGCGAAGGGGTGCAGGGCGTGATCTGCGGCCGTGCGATCTACTCGGGCAACCTCGATTTCGCCGCCGCGCAAGCGCGCGCGGATGCACTCGCCGGTGCTTGAAACTGGCTTCACGGCCACAGCCGCCGACTGGCAGGGTCTGCCCGCGGTCCGGCTGGCGCTGCCCGGTGGGGACAGCGCGCTGGTGGCACTGCAGGGCGCGCAGTTGCTGTCGTGGGTTGCGGGTGGCGACGAGCAGCTGTTCCTGAGCTCGCTGGCGGCGCACGACGGCAGCACGCCGATCCGCGGCGGCATTCCGCTGTGCTTTCCGCAGTTCAATCAGCGCGGCCCGCTGGTCAAGCATGGCTTTGCCCGCACGCTGGCCTGGCAGGCCGATGCCCGGGATGCGCGCATGGAGGGCAATGGCCTGCGCTTCACGCTGCGCCTGGATGACGATGCGGCAACGCGCGCGGTGTGGCCGCACGCGTTTGCGGCCGAGCTGCGCATCTGGCTGCAGCCCGGCGTGCTGACGATCGAGCTCGCGGTACACAACACCGGCACTGCGCCGCTGGCGTTCACCGCCGCGCTGCACAGCTATCTGCGCGTCGGCGACGTGACCGAGACAAAGCTGCACGGCTTTGACGGGCTGCGCTACTGGGATGCGGTGGAAGACACCCATCCGCAGCAGCAGGGCGCACTGGAATTCGGCGCCGAGCTCGACCGGGTCTACCCGCGGCCGGAGCAGGCAATGGAGCTGCACGCCGCAGGCCGGCCGCGGCTGCGCATCACGCAGGATGCGGCCTGGGCCGATACCGTGGTCTGGAACCCCGGCCCGCTGCTGTGCGCGCGCTTGGCCGACATGCCGTCCGACGGATACCGGCATATGCTGTGCGTTGAAGCCGCGGCCATCGATGCGCCCGTAGTGCTTGCACCGCAGGGCCGTTGGCAGGCGGCGCAGCGGCTCGAACAGCTGCCGCGCATGGCGCAGACCCCTGGGGAAGCAACGTGATTCTTGTAACGGGCGGAGCCGGCTTCATCGGCTCGCATACCTGTGTGGAGCTGGCCGCGGCCGGCGAAGCCTTTGTGATCCTGGACAATTTCAGCAACAGCCAGCGCAGCGTGCTCGAGCGCCTGGAGCGCATCACCGGCCAGGCACCGCTTCTCGAGCAGGGCGACGTGCGCGATGGCGCGCTGCTGGCGCGGCTGTTTGCCAAGTACCCGATCAACGCGGTGATCCATTTCGCCGCCTCGAAGGCCGTAGGCGAGTCGGTGGCCCGGCCGCTGGCGTACTACGACAACAACGTCGCGGGCACGCTGGCGCTGCTGCAGGCCATGCAGCAGGCCGAGGTGCGCACGCTGGTGTTTTCCTCGTCCGCCACGGTCTATGGCGAAGCTGCGAGCCTGCCCATCGAAGAGCATTTCCCGCTGTCGGCGACCAACCCCTATGGCCACAGCAAGCTCATGGTCGAGCAGATGCTGGCCGATCTCGATGCCGCCGAACCCGGGGCCTGGCGCCTGGCGCGCCTGCGCTATTTCAACCCCGTGGGCGCGCATGAAAGCGGCCTGATCGGCGAAGACCCGCAGGACATTCCCAACAACCTGATGCCCTTCGTGGCCCAGGTGGCCACCGGCCAGCGCGACCAGCTGCGCGTGTTTGGCGGCGATTACGCCACCGTGGATGGCACCGGTGTGCGCGACTACATCCATGTCACCGATCTGGCCAGGGGCCACCTGGCAGCGCTTGAATACCTGCGCCAGCACACGGGCCTGCTGACAGTGAACCTCGGCACGGGGCAGCCGGTCTCCGTGCTGGAAATGGTCGCCGGTTTTGCCCGCGCAAGTGGCCGGCCGATTCCCTATGAGGTGGTTGCGCGCCGACCGGGCGATGTCGCCCAGTGCTGGGCCGACCCGGCGCTGGCCGAGCGCCTGCTGGGCTGGCGCGCCGAGCTAGACCTCGACCGCATGTGTGCCGATGCCTGGCGCTGGCAGGACGGCGAAGCCCGCCGCCTGACCCGCGCCTAGCCTTTTTCCTTCTTCAGAGATTCCAGCGCCATGCTTGCCAAACGCATCATTCCCTGCCTTGACGTCACCGGCGGCCGCGTCGTCAAGGGTGTCAATTTCCTCGAACTGCGCGATGCCGGCGACCCGGTGGAAATCGCGGCCCGCTACAACGGCCAGGGCGCCGATGAATTGACCTTTCTCGACATCACGGCGACCAGCGACGGCCGCGACCTGATCCTGCCGATCATCGAAGCCGTCGCCAGCCAGGTGTTCATTCCGCTCACGGTGGGCGGCGGCGTGCGCACGGTCGAGGACGTGCGCCGCCTGCTCAACGCGGGCGCCGACAAGACCAGCTTCAACTCGGCGGCGCTGGCCAATCCCGATGTGATCAACGCCGCCTCGCAGAAGTACGGCGCGCAGTGCATCGTGGTCGCCATCGACGCCAAGCGCCGCACGCCCGAGGACGCGCAGCGCATCGGCGCGGGCGGCCTGCCCGTCGGGCCGGGCTGGGATGTCTACAGCCACGGCGGGCGCAAGAACACCGGGCTTGACGCGGTGCAGTGGGCCAGCGAGATGGCGCGCCGCGGCGCAGGCGAGATCCTGCTGACCAGCATGGACCGCGACGGCACCAAGTCGGGCTTCGATCTCGCGCTCACGCGCGCCGTCAGCGATGCGGTGAGCGTGCCGGTCATTGCCTCGGGCGGCGTGGGCAACCTCGACCACCTGGCCGATGGCGTGCAGCAGGGCGGCGCCGATGCGGTGCTGGCGGCGAGCATCTTCCACTATGGTGAATACACGGTAGGTGAAGCGAAGCAGCGCATGGCCGATCGTGGCATCCCCGTCAGGATGTAGCCCCCACGCTTGCCCACTTCGTGTGGCTGCGCTTGGGGGCGGTGCCCCCACCGCGTTTTGCCTTGGGGCGGCCCGGCGCCGCTCATACAGCTTTTTTTATACGTTATTCAAGCGTAAATAACTCACAATGCAAGCATGAACTGGCTCGATCAAGTGAAATGGGATGCGCAGGGCCTGGTGCCCGTCATTGCGCAGGAGCACGCCACGGGCGATGTGCTGATGTTTGCCTGGATGAACCGCGAGGCGCTGGCCAAGACGGCCGAATTGGGCCGCGCGGTCTATTTCAGCCGTTCACGCAACCGTCTGTGGTTCAAGGGCGAGGAATCGGGCCATGTGCAGCAGGTGCATGAAATGCGCCTGGACTGCGACAACGACGTGGTGCTGCTGAAGATCACCCAGCTGGGCCACGAGCCCGGCATTGCCTGCCATACCGGCCGCCACAGCTGCTTCTACAGCGTGCTCAAGGATGGCGCCTGGAGCCCGGTGGAGCCGGTGCTCAAGGACCCTGAAACCATTTACCGGTGAATGCCCCGATGACTGCTCCCGAGAATCTTTCCAGCGAAGGCGCGCTGGCGCGGCTGGCCGCGGTGATTGAAAGCCGCAAGGTGGCCAATGGCGGCGACCCCGAAAAAAGCTACGTGGCGCGGCTGCTACATAAAGGCCCCGACGCCTTCTTGAAGAAGATCGGCGAGGAAGCCACGGAAGTTGTCATGTCCGCCAAGGATGTCGACCATGGCGGCGACCCGAGCAAGCTGCTGTATGAGGTCGCCGACCTCTGGTTCCACACGATGATTGCCCTGTCGCACTATGGGCTCGAGCCCGCGCAGGTGATTGCCGAGCTCGAGCGCCGCGAGGGCACGAGCGGTCTGGAGGAAAAAGCCCTGCGCAAAGCCCACAAGCGCGCCATTGAAGAAGGAGAAGTTGCATGCGTGATGACATCGTCGAAGCCCGCGTCGTAGACCCCATGCACAGAGACGGCCTCAAGGCCTGGGGCTGGCTCAGCTATGTGCTGCACCTGGTGGTCGCCGTGGCCGCGGTCGTGCCCGCCGCCCAGCCCAGCATCGCGCTGCTGGTGATTGCCCTGATCATCGACCTGGTCAAGCGCGGCGATGCGACCGGCACCTGGCAGGCGAGCCATTTTTCCTGGCGCATCCGCAGCGTGATCTGGGCCGGCGTCCTGTATCTGGTCACCGCGCCGCTGTGGCTGCTGTTCTTCTTCCCGGGCTGGATTGCCTGGGTGATCATCTCGATCTGGTTCCTCTACCGCATCGTGCGCGGCATGGCGGCGATGAACCGCAGCCAGGCGCTCGAGGCCTGAAGATCCCATTGCGCCCGCGACTGGCTATCCGGCCTGCCGCGGCCCCCTCACCTGTGTCCTGACTGCCATGCACGATCCCGATTGCCTTTTCTGCAAAATCATCGCCGGCCAGATTCCCTCGCGCAAGGTGTACGAGGACGATCAGGTCTTTGCCTTTCACGACATCCATCCGGGCGCGCCGATCCATTTCCTGCTGCTGCCCAAGAAGCACATTGCATCGATGGCCCAGGTCCAGCCCGAGGACGCAGCCTTGCTCGGCCACATGCTCACGCTCGCGCCCCGGCTGGCGCAGGAGCAGGGCTGCAATCCCTTTCCCGAAGGCGGCTTTCGCGTGGTGATCAACACCGGCGATGAAGGCGGCCAGGAAATACACCACCTGCACCTGCATGTGATGGGCGGTCCTCGCCCCTGGTTAAAAGGTTGATGCCGGCTGCGCGGTAAAAAGGGCGATTCATCATTGCTTCACGCGCGCCGTCTAAAATGTCCGCAAATCGTTAGGAGATACTCATGGGTTCGTTTTCCATCTGGCACTGGTTGATCGTGCTGCTCATCGTCGTCATGGTGTTCGGCACCAAGAAGCTCAAGAACCTCGGCTCCGATCTGGGCGGTGCGGTGAAGGGCTTCAAGGATGGCGTCAAGGACGGCAGCACCGATCCGGCAGCACCTGGCGTCGTGCCGGCTCCCGGTCAGGTTGTCAACCAGACCGCGGCTGACAAGACCACTATTGATGTCGAAGCCAAGCACAAGCTCTGAAGCGCTCAGGCGCTGACTGCATGTTTGATATTGGCCTGTCTCAGATGGCGCTGGTAGGCGCGGTGGCATTGATTGTCATCGGGCCGGAAAAGCTGCCGCGCGTGGCGCGTACCGTGGGGGCCCTGCTTGGCAAGGCCCAGCGCTATGTCGCCGATGTAAAAGCCGAGGTCAACCGCTCGATGGAGCTCGATGAACTCAAGAAGATGAAGGAAACGGTGGAGGGGGCGGCGCGCGATGTCGAGCAGACCATTCACACCAGTGCCAGCGACTTCGAGAAGGATTGGAATGCCAGCACCAGCGACGCGCTGGATGGTGCCTCGGACAGCTACACGTCGTCCTATGAAAACCCGGGCCGCGGCGTGGTGCCTGCCTACACTCACCCGCGCAAGAACTGGCGGCTCAAGCGCGCGGCCGTGCCCCAGTGGTACAAGGCGCGTGCCGGGGTGCGCAGCAAGGCACAATCGGGCGCGGCGCGCGTGGCGCGCTTTCGTCCGCAGAAATTCCGCTGAGCCTGCTGTCATACGGCAGCTCGGGGGCGGACGCAGCGCAGGCATTGCGCTGCGTGCTTTTTTATTGGTCTTTCCGAAATGCGTCAGGGCCTGAGCGCCCCCAATCCCACCATGGCAGACATTCCATCCAAAGACGACGAGCTGGCCGGCACCGAGCAGCCTTTTGTGCAGCACCTGCTGGAGCTGCGTAACCGCCTGCTTTATTGCATTTACGGCATTGCGCTGGCGGTGGCCATCCTGGCATTTTGGCCCGGCCCGAACGGGCTGATCGATTTCATCGCCATGCCGATCAAGGCGCACATGCCGCCCGATGCCAAGCTGATCGCGGTGGGCGTGTTCACGCCCTTCTTCGTGCCCGTCAAGGTGCTGGGCATGGTCGGTGTGCTGGCCACGCTGCCCTGGATCATGTACCAGATGTGGGCCTTCGTGGCGCCCGGCCTGTACAGCCATGAAAAGCGCTTTGCGTTGCCGCTGATCCTGTTTGGCAGCCTGCTGGCCTATGTCGGCATTGCATTCGTGCAGTTCTTCGTGCTCGACAAGATGTTTGCCTTCATCCAGGGATTCACGCCTGACAGCGTGGCCGCGACCCCGGACATCGCCTCCTATGTCGAAGCCATCCTGTCGCTGTACCTGGCGTTCGGCCTGGCGTTCCAGGTGCCGATCGTGGTGATGCTGCTGGTGCGCTTCAAGCTGGTCGAGATCGACAAGCTCAAGGCCTTCCGCGGCTACTTTGTCGTGCTGGCGTTCATCATTGCCGCCGTGGTCACGCCGCCCGATGTGATTTCCCAGCTCGCTCTGGCCATTCCGATGTGTATCCTCTACGAGATTGGCATCCTGGGCGCCGGCTGGTTCAGCCGTGTTTCCCGCTCGCCGGACAGCGAGGCGGATGAGCAGCCATCGACCCCGGTGGAAAAGTAGCCTCTGCGAGGCCATGAAAAAAGCGGCCCGCGGGCCGCTTTTTCTTGCCTGTGAAACCGCTTATCTGCGTTCTGCTCCGCGTTGTGTCTGGGGCGGGCGTGCGGTCGGTGTGACCTGGATCGTGACCTCACCATCTCCGCGGCGCAGCTCGAAGGCGGCGGCGGTGCCCGGTGTCAGGCCGGCCACCGTGGTCAGCAGCTCGGAGACAGTGCGCACCGGCTTGCCCTGCACCTGCAGGATCACGTCGCCCGGGCGCATCCCGGCCTGGGCCGCGGGGCCGGCTTGCAGCACGCCCGTGACGATCACGCCCGCGCCGGGCTTGACGCCAAAGGTCTCGGCCAGCTCGGGCGACAGCTCGTTGGGCTCGACGCCGATCCAGCCGCGCGTGACATGCCCGTCCTTGACGATGCTGTCGAGCACCATCTTCGCCGTCGACACCGGGATCGCGAAGCCGATGCCCATGCTGCCGCCCGAGCGTGAGTAGATCGCGGTGTTGATGCCCAGCAGGTTGCCGTTCACGTCGACCAGCGCGCCGCCCGAGTTGCCGGGGTTGATCGCGGCATCGGTCTGGATGAAGTTCTCGAAGGTATTGATGCCCAGCTGGCTGCGGCCCAGCGCGCTGATGATGCCGCTGGTCACCGTCTGGCCCACGCCAAACGGGTTGCCGATGGCCAGCACCTGGTCGCCGACCGCGAGCTGGTCGGAATTGCCCAGGACGATCACCGGCAGCTTGTCGAGCGCGATCTTCAGGATCGCCAGGTCGGTTTCGGGATCGGTGCCGATCACGCTGGCCTTGGCCTGGCGGCTGTCGGGCAGCGTGACTTCGATGTCGTCCGCGCCTTCGACCACATGGTTGTTGGTCAGGATGTAGCCATCGGGGCTGATGATCACGCCGCTGCCCAGGCCGGTCTGCTCCTGCGGGCCCTGGTCGCCAAAGAAGAACTGGAACCAGGGGTCGTTGCTGCGCGGGTGGCGCACGGCCTTGCTGGTGTTGATGCTCACCACCGCCGGCGCGGCTTTGCGCGCGGCGGCGCTGAAGCTGCCAGGGGCCGTGGTACCCGCGGGCAGCGCCGGGGCTTCGACCAGCGCCACGCCGGCACTGGTACGGGTCAGGCGGCCCGCAAGCCAGTCCGGCTGCAGCGTGGCGACGACGAAATAGGCGGCAACCATCACGGTCACGGCCTGGGAAAACAAAAGCCAAAAGCGCTTCATGAATCCATCAGCTAGGGTCGAACAAGCTGCCATTGTGCTGCATGCCCGTGGCGGCGCAAGCGGCATGGTCTGACGCCCGATACCGGGGTTGCGCATGCAGGTTAGGGTGAAACCCTAGAATTGCAACCAATTGCGCCAGGCTGCATTCATTGCCATCCCGTGTCACCCCTGCGGGATGTTCGCCACTTTTTCCTCACCCGGGCATTGGAAGAACCGGTTGCCGCCCGCCATCGATGGTGGCGGCAGCTGCGCTGTTTTGTTGTTGAACTTTTTGTGCGAACGCCATGACTACGCTTGATTACTCCACCGGCAAGGCCTTGCCTGACGGTGTGCCGCCCCGACAGTTGACGAAAAAGGATTACAAGACGCTGGGACTGTCCGCCCTCGGCGGCACGCTGGAGTTCTACGACTTCGTCGTCTTCATCTTCTTTGCCAACGTGCTCGGACGCCTGTTCTTTCCCGCGGAAATGCCCGAATGGCTGCGCCAGCTGCAGACCCTGGGGATCTTCGCCGCGGGCTACCTCGCGCGGCCCCTGGGCGGCATCATCATTGCGCACTACGGCGACATCCTGGGGCGCAAGAAGATGTTCACGCTGTCGATCTTCCTGATGTCGCTGCCGACGCTGGTGATCGGCCTGCTGCCGACCTATGAGGCCATCGGCATTGCCGCACCGCTGCTGCTGCTGGCGATGCGCATCCTGCAGGGCGCAGCCATTGGCGGCGAAATGCCCGGTGCCTGGGTCTTCGTGGCCGAGCATGTACCGCAAAAGCACTACGGCCTGGCCGTGGGGACGCTCACAGCCGGCATCACCGGCGGCATCCTGCTGGGCTCGCTGATTGCCGTGGGTATCAACAGCTGGTTCAGCACCAGCGAGATCAATGCCTATGCCTGGCGCATTCCGTTTATCCTGGGCGGCGTGTTCGGCATGGTGTCGGTCTACCTGCGCCGCTTCCTCGAGGAAACGCCGATTTTCCAGGAGCTGGCCGCGCGCAAGAAGATCGGCCGCGAGCTGCCGCTCAAGACCATCCTGCGCGAGCACCGTCCGGCCATCGCGCTGGTGGCGCTGATGACCTGGGTGCTGTCGACGGCCATCGTCGTGGTGATCCTGTTCACGCCGGCCTATCTGCAGAAGGTGTTCCAGATTTCGCCGGCGCTGTCGCTGCAGGCCAACGTCGCCGCGACGCTGATGCTGACCATCGGTTGCCTGGTCGCGGGCTGGGCCACGGACCGTTTCGGCACCAAGGCCGTGATGATCGTCGGCTGGGGCGGCATGGCAGTGACTTCCTACCTGTTCTATCTGGGCCTGCCGGGAACGCCGAACTCGCTCATCGTGACCTATGCGCTGGTGGGCTTTTTCGTCGGCTCGATCTCGCTGCTGCCGATCGTCGGCGTGCGCGCCTTCCCGCCCGCGGTGCGTTTCTCGGGTCTGTCGTTCTCGTACAACATGGCCTACGCGGTATTTGGCGGCCTCACGCCGGTGCTGATCAGCGTCGGCCAGCAGTACGACCAGATGTTCCCCGCCCACTACGTCGGCGCGATGGGCGTGTTGGGCGTGGCGCTGGCTTTCTGGCCCCTGGCATCCAAGGGCTGGCAGCTGCGGGCCGGCGAAAAATCCTGAGTCCGGAGGGCATGGATGCGACAATCGCGCCATGACCCTCTTGCGACAAGACCTGCTGGGCAGTCTCGACGACCTGCTGCAGCCCCAACGCTTCAAGGACTACGGACCCAACGGCCTGCAGGTCGAAGGCAAGTCCCGCATCCAGCGGCTGGTCAGTGGCGTCACGGCCAGCCGCGCGCTGATCGAGGCGGCCATCGACCTGCAGGCCGATGCGCTCTTCGTGCACCACGGCCTGTTCTGGCGCGGCCATGACGGGCGCGTCACGGGCTGGATGAAAGAGCGCCTGCGCCTGCTGCTGGCGCACGACATCAATCTCTTTGCCTATCACCTGCCGCTCGATGCCCACCCCGAACTGGGCAACAACGCGCAGCTCGGCCTGCGCCTGGGCTGGGAGACGCAAGGACGCTTTGGCGAGCAGGAGCTCGGCTGGCTGGGCGCGCTGCCCACGCCCGGGGCCGGCGCCGCCGACCTTGCCGCGCATGTGCAGCAGGTGCTGGGCCGCAAGGCCACCTGCCTGCCGGGCGACGGCCGGCCGATCCGCCAGCTCGCCTGGTGCACGGGCGGCGCGCAGGGATTCTTCGAGTCGGCCATTGCTGCGGGCGCCGACCTGTTCCTCACCGGCGAAATCTCCGAGCCCCAGGCCCACCTGTCGCGCGAGACCGGCGTGGCCTTCATTGCCGCCGGCCACCATGCCACCGAACGTTATGGCGCACCCGCGGTGGCGGCGCATGTCGCGGCCGCGCATGGCCTCGACCACGTATTCGTTGAAATCGATAACCCCGCTTGAAAGAGAAGCACCCCCTGAGCGGCTCACGCCGCTTCCCCCTCTCAACCTTCGGTGGAGGGGGACGGCACCCTCGGTGCGGGGCGGCCCTTCCTCGGTGCCCCGATGCTGGGACACGCCAGTTTCATCAGAAAGCATTCCGTGTCCACCATTCCTGATCACCACGCGGTGACCCCGCCAAAAGGGCGCCCCATTGCCATCACCCAGGGCGACTGCGCCGGCATCGGCCCCGAAACCATTGCCAAGGCCTTTCGCGATGCGCCTGAAAGCTTGCGTGGCTGCTTTGTCGTGGGTGAAATCGAAACGCTGCGGCGCGCGGCCGACGCGGTGCTGCGCCCGGGGGAAAGTTCGCTGCCAATCGCGGTGATCGACAGCCCCGATGAAGCCTGGTCCGTGCCCGGGCGCTGCGTGCCGTTGCTGGCGTTGCCGGGGCTGCCCGGGCCTGCGCCCTGGGGCGTGATTTCGCGCGATGCCGGCGTGGCCGCCGCGCGCTGTGTCGAGTGGGCGGCCTCGGCGGCGCTGCGCGGCGAGATCGCGGCGCTGGTCACGGCGCCGCTGCACAAGGAGGCGCTGTCGCTTGCCGGCGTCGACTTTCCCGGGCACACCGAACTGCTGCAGGCCGCGGCCGCCAAGCATGCGGGCGTGGCGCTGGCCGACATGCCGGTGCGCATGATGCTGGCCAACGACGAACTGCGCACGGTGCTGGTGAGCATCCACATGTCGCTGCGCGCGGCGCTCGAGGCGGTGACCGAGGCGCAGGTGCTGCAGACGCTGCGCATCACCCATGAAGCGTTGACCCGCACGCTTGGCCGCGCGCCGCGCATTGCCGTGGCCGGGCTCAATCCGCACGCGGGCGAGGGCGGGCTTTTCGGCCGCGAGGAAATCGAGCACATCGCACCGGCAATAGCCGCGGCGCGCGCGCAGGGCATGGACGTGCACGGCCCGTTTGCGCCCGACACCGTCTTCATGCGCGCACGCAATGCGCCGGGCCACCCCGGCGAGTTCGATGTGGTGCTGGCGATGTACCACGACCAGGGGCTGATTCCGGTCAAGTACCTCGGGGTGGAGCAGGGCGTCAACGTGACGCTGGGCCTGCCGCTGGTGCGCACCAGCCCCGACCATGGCACGGCGTTCGATATCGCGGGCCAGGGGATTGCGGACGCCAGCAGCCTGATTGCCGCCGTGAAGATGGCGCGGCAACTATCGGAATAGGCAAAGACGTGCGCCGTGCAATCGGTGGGCCATCTCCGAGCCGCATTTTCAGTGCATAGCTTTTAAGACTGGCGTGTTCCAGCAGGGAGACAGCGAGCAAGGGCCGCCCCGCAGCGAGGCTGTCGTCCCCCTCCACCGAAGGTTGAGAGGGGGAAGCGGCGTGAGCCGCTCAGGGGGTGCTTCTATTTAAACTGTCGCGAATTTCGCGCAGCAGCACGATGTCTTCCGGCGTTGCGGGCACCACCACCACTGCCGGCGGCGCGCTGCGCTTGAGGCGGTTGATCTGCTTGATCATCAGAAAGATGATGAACGCCAGAATGATGAAGTTGACGGCCACGGTGATGAAGCTGCCATAGGCCAGCACCGGCACGCCCGCCTTGCGCAGCGCGTCGAGCGTGCGCACGGTGCCTTCGGGTACGGTTCCCAGCACCAGGAACAGGTTGGAAAAGTCAAGCTTGCCGAAGACCAAGCTGGCAAGCGGCATGATCAGGTCGGACACCACTGAATCGACGATCTTGCCGAACGCGCCGCCAATGATCACACCGACGGCCAAGTCAATCACGTTTCCCTTGACTGCAAATTCACGGAATTCCTGCATCATGCCCATGCGAATACCCCCGGACGAGTGGATCAACAAATATCAAAGTATTGCTTGACTTGGGTCATTGTCAACGGGTGAAGCACCCCTTGGAATAACCACATTCACTCCGCTACAATTTGTTGTTGACCCCCAAATAATAGCGATCTATATCGAGGATCCCCATGAGTGATACTCCAATCGACTCCAGCAAGCGCACGTGGATCATCACGTCGGCCTGCGCGGGTGCGGTGGGCGGCGTGGCAACAGCCGTACCTTTTGTGAGCACCTTCCAGCCGTCCGAAAAGGCCAAGGCGGCAGGCGCGGCGGTTGAGGTGGATATCTCCGCCCTCAAGCCCGGCGAGAAGGTCACGGTGGAGTGGCGCGGCAAGCCGGTGTGGATCATCAGGCGCTTGCCCGAGCAGGTTTCCGCGCTGCCGTCCCTCGATGCGCAGCTCGCCGATCCCAAATCCGAGCGCAAGCCCTCGGAGCTGACCCCTGAATACGCGCGCAACGAGCACCGCTCGATCAAGCCCGAGATCATGGTCGCCGTCGGCATCTGCACCCATCTGGGCTGCTCGCCGGTCGACAAGCTGCAGTCGGGCCCGCAGCCCTCGCTGCCCGACGACTGGAAGGGCGGTTTCCTGTGCCCCTGCCATGGCTCGACCTTCGACCTGGCCGGCCGCGTCTTCAAGAACAAGCCCGCGCCGGACAACCTGGAAGTGCCGCCCCACAAGTACCTGTCGGAGACCAAGCTCCTGATCGGTGAAGACAAGGCCTGAGGGACAACGACATGGCACACGAATTCAAGGACATCTCCCCCAACGCCACGACGGGCGCGAAGGTCACGAACTGGTTGGAGAACCGGTTCCCCACGGCCTTCGATGCCTACCGCGTCCACATGTCGGAGTACTACGCTCCGAAGAACTTCAACTTCTGGTACATCTTCGGCTCGCTGGCGCTGCTGGTGCTGGTCATTCAGATCGTCACCGGCATCTTCCTGGTGATGCACTACAAGCCCGACGCCGCCAAGGCCTTCGAGTCGGTCGAGTACATCATGCGCGACGTGCCCTGGGGCTGGCTGATCCGCTACATCCACTCGACCGGCGCCTCGGCCTTCTTCATCGTGGTCTACCTGCACATGTTCCGCGGGCTGCTCTACGGCTCGTACCGCAAGCCGCGCGAACTGGTCTGGATCTTCGGCTGCGCGATCTTCCTGGCGCTGATGGCCGAAGCCTTCATGGGCTACCTGCTGCCCTGGGGCCAGATGTCGTACTGGGGCGCGCAGGTGATCGTCAACCTGTTTGCCGCGATTCCGTTCATCGGCCCGGACCTCGCGCTGCTGATCCGCGGCGACTATGTGGTCGGTGATGCGACGCTCAACCGCTTCTTCGCCTTCCACGTCATTGCCGTGCCGCTGGTGCTGCTGGGCCTGGTCGTGGCCCACCTGCTGGCGCTGCACGACGTCGGCTCGAACAACCCCGACGGCGTCGAGATCAAGGGCCCGAACGCCCCCAAGGATGAACAGGGCCGCCCGCTCGACGGCGTGCCGTTCCATCCGTACTACACGGTGCACGACATCCTCGGTGTCTGCGTGTTCCTGTTCCTGTTCTCGGCCGTGGTGTTCTTCGCGCCCGAGTTCGGCGGCTACTTCCTCGAGTACAACAACTTCATCCCGGCCGACCCGCTCAAGACCCCGTCCCACATTGCCCCCGTCTGGTACTTCACGCCGTTTTACTCGATGCTGCGCGCGATCACCACCGAGATGATGTATGTGCTCATTGCCTGCGTGGCGCTGGGCGCGGGCTACGGCGTGTTCAAGTCGCGGCTGCCAGCGATCGTCAAGGGCGCAGTGGCCGTGATCGCGCTGGTGGCAATTGCGCTGATGCTGTCGATCGACGCCAAGTTCTGGGGCGTGGTCGTGATGGGCGGCGCGGTGATCATCCTGTTCGCGCTGCCCTGGCTCGACCACAGCCCGGTCAAGTCGATCCGCTACCGTCCCGAATGGCACAAGTATGTCTACGCGGTGTTCGTCGTCAACTTCATCGTGCTGGGCTACCTGGGCGTGAAGCCGCCTTCGCCGGTGTTCGAGCGTATCTCCCAGGTCGGCACGCTGTTCTACTTCGGCTTCTTCCTGCTGATGCCCTGGTGGAGCCGCCTGGGCACCCCGAAGCCCGTGCCCGACCGCGTGACCTTCAAGCCGCACTGAGCCGGAGAACAAGAATGAAGAAACTGATCCTCACGCTGATTGCCGCCCTGGGGTTTGCCGCCGGTGCGCAGGCCGCCGAAGGCGGCATTGCCTGGGACACCGCGCCCCTCAAGACCAACGACGAGGCTTCGCTGCAAAACGGCGCCAAGCTGTTCGTCAACTACTGCCTGAGCTGCCACTCGGCGGCATTCATGCGCTACAACCGCCTGCAGGACATCGGCCTGACCGAGCAGGAAATCAAGGACAACCTGCTGTTCACGACCGACAAGGTCGGCGAGACGATGAAGGCGGCAATCGATCCGCGCCAGGCCAAGGACTGGTTTGGCGGCAATCCTCCTGATCTGACGGTGATCGCGCGCTCGCGCGCCGGCTCGGGTGGCTCGGGCGCCGACTATCTCTATACCTTCCTGCGCACCTTCTACCGCGACGAAACCAAGCCCACGGGCTGGAACAACCTGGCTTTCCCGAGCGTCGGCATGCCGCATGCGCTGTGGCAGCTGCAGGGCGAGCGCCGCGCGGTGTTTGAAGAGCATGACGTGCACGGCAAGAAAACCCAGGTTTTCAAAGGCTGGGAACAGCTGACTCCAGGCGCCATGTCGGCGGTGCAGTACGATCAGGCCGTTGGCGACTTGGTGAATTACCTCCAATGGATGGGTGAGCCTGCACAAAACAGCCGTGTGCGCATTGGCGTGTGGGTGCTTATCTTCCTCGGGGTCTTCATCGTGATTGCCTGGCGCTTGAACGCTGCATTCTGGAAAGACGTCAAGTAACGCGCGGTCCATGTCCGGGGACGCACGCCAGTCGCGTGCCCCCGCCGGATCGGTACAGAGTGGGCGCTTTCAGGCGTTCCACTCTTTTTGATTTTTAGGAGCCTCCACCATGATGGTGCTTTATTCGGGAACAACCTGCCCCTTCTCCCACCGCTGCCGCTTCGTGCTGTTTGAAAAGGGCATGGACTTCGAGATCCGTGATGTGGACCTGTACAGCAAGCCCGAAGACATCAATGTGATGAACCCCTACGGCCAGGTCCCCATCCTGGTCGAGCGCGACCTGATCCTGTACGAGTCGAACATCATCAACGAGTACATCGACGAGCGTTTCCCCCATCCCCAGCTGATGCCCGGCGACCCGGTGGACCGCGCGCGCGTGCGCCTGTTCCTGCTGAACTTCGAGAAGGAATTGTTCGTGCACGTGAACATCCTCGAAGCGCGCAACGTCAAGAGCAGCGAGAAGGCGGCCATTGAAAAGGCGCGCGCGCACATCCGCGACCGCCTGACGCAGCTCGCCCCGGTGTTCCTCAAGAACAAATACATGCTGGGCGAGAATTTCTCGATGCTCGACGTGGCGATCGCACCGCTGCTGTGGCGCCTGGACTACTACGGCATCGAGCTGAGCAAGAACGCCGCGCCGTTGCTCAAGTACGCCGAACGCATCTTCTCGCGTCCGGCCTATATCGAAGCACTGACGCCGTCCGAAAAGGTCATGCGCAAGTAAGCTGGAGAGCCAAGCCCATGACTGCATCGGAATCCAGTTCCACCCGTCCGTACATGATCCGCGCGCTGCACGAGTGGTGCACGGACAATGGCCTGACACCGTATCTCGCGGTGCGCGTGGACCACTCGGTCCAGGTGCCGCAGGAGTTCGTCAAGGACGGCGAAATTGTGCTCAACACCAGCTACGACGCCACGGGCGGACTGCAGCTGGGCAATGAGTTCATCGCCTTCAAGGCGCGCTTTGGCGGCCAGCCGCGCGAAATCATGGTGCCCGTGGGGCGCGTGATCGCGATCTATGCGCGTGAAACCGGCGAGGGCATGGCTTTTCCGCTGTCCACGGAAGCTTCGGAGCGCAATGCCGCGGGCAATGCGCCCCCGACGCTGAGCTCGGTGCCCACCGAGAGCGAAGCCGACGCCCGCGTGGTGCAGCTGGTGCCGTCCGATGACGACGCGCCGCCGCCGCCGCGCACGCCCACGCCGGGTGGCGCGCGGCCCGCACTCAAGCGCGTCAAATAAAAAGTCGGTGTTTGAATTTTGCCCATTTTCTATACGCTAGAATTCGGGCTTCGCCGGTTTAGCTCAGTTGGTAGAGCACCCGCCTTGTAAGCGGTAGGTCGTCAGTTCGATTCCGACAACCGGCACCATCTTTTAGACGCCCCACTGATTCCGGTAATCCGGCTTTCAGGTGACTACGGCGCTCGCACTACGCACAGCCCTCGAAAACGCCGTGTCCTGCTCAGGGACATCGAGGAAGGGCCGCGCCTAGGCAGCCCCCCCGCGAAGCGGCTCAGGGGGTGCTTACGTTTTCACTCGCAGGCGTATTTCTGTCACATCCCACCCCTTGACGCGCAGATGCGCCGCAAACGCCGGCAGCAGCTGGCGCAGCTTGGCCGCGGCCGCATTGCTGTTGACCAGCAGGCACCAGCAGCTGCCCTCGATCGGCCCGGCCTGCACCACCTTGCGCAAGGTGATCGGCATCAGCGGCTGGATGGCCTGCAGGCGCGCCGAGGAGTCTTGCGTCATGGCCACGAGCTTGGCCAGGGTGGGCGAAGACTGGGCAGCTTGCTGCAGCGAAATGGGGTAGTTGCGTCGGTTCATAGGGCAAGGGATGCCCCGCACAGGATGAGGCAGTTAGAATCATTGAATCAGTCTTCCGCATTATGGGTTCTTGCTGTAGAAACTCCATGGCGCGGCCCCATCTGAAATCCATTCTTCTTAGGGACTCTGGTTTCCTTGAATGCCCTGGTGCAGACAAGGTGAATCTGCTTGCATGGCCACCAACTTCCTCACCAAATTATTCGGCAGCCGCAATGACCGGCTTCTCAAGCAATACCGCAAGACGGTGGTTCGCATCAACGCGATGGAGCCCGAGCTTGAAAAGCTCAGCGATGAAGCGCTGCGTGCCAAGACCCAGGAATTCAAGGAGCGGGTGAGTCAAGGCCAAAGCCTGGACGAGCTGCTGCCTGAAGCCTTCGCGGTCGTGCGTGAAGGCTCCAAGCGCATCATGAAGATGCGCCACTTCGACGTGCAGCTGCTCGGCGGCATGGCCCTGCACCACGGCAAGGTGGCTGAAATGCGCACCGGTGAAGGCAAGACGCTGACCGCCACGCTGCCCGTGTACCTCAATGCCCTCGCCGGCGTGGGCGTGCATGTCGTCACGGTGAACGACTACCTCGCGAACCGCGATGCGCAGTGGATGGCCCGGCTGTACAACTTCCTCGGGCTGACGGTGGGCATCAACCTGCCCAACATGCCGCGCGAGGAAAAGCAGGCGGCCTACCAGGCCGACATCACCTACGGCACGAACAACGAATACGGCTTCGACTACCTGCGCGACAACATGGTCTACGAGTCGGGCGACCGCGTGCAGCGCCAGCTCAACTTCGCGATCGTCGACGAGGTGGACTCGATCCTGATCGACGAGGCGCGCACGCCGCTGATCATCAGCGGCCAGGCCGATGACAACACCGCCATGTACCTGGCGATGAACTCCATCGTGCCGATGCTCACGCGCCAGATCGGCGAAGCCGACCCGCGCACCGGTGAAGGCGTCACGACGCCCGGCGATTTCACGCTCGACGAGAAGACCCAGCAGGTCTTCCTGACCGAGCAGGGCCACGAGACGGCCGAGCGCGTGCTGGCCCATGCCAAGCTGATTGCCGAGGGCGCCTCGCTCTACGATCCGGCCAACATCACGCTGATGCACCACCTGTACGCCTCGCTGCGGGCCAGCCACCTCTACCACCGTGATCAGCACTATGTGGTGCAAAACGGCGAGATCGTCATCGTCGACGAATTCACCGGCCGCCTGATGTCGGGCCGCCGCTGGAGCGATGGCCTGCACCAGGCCGTCGAAGCCAAGGAAGGCGTGACCATTCAGGCCGAGAACCAGACCCTGGCCTCGATCACCTTCCAGAACTACTTCCGCCTCTACGGCAAGCTCGGCGGCATGACTGGCACAGCCGATACCGAAGCCTACGAATTCCAGGAAATCTACGGTCTCGAAACCGTCGTCATTCCGCCGAATCGCCAAAGCCGCCGCGAAGACCAGCTCGACCGTGTCTACAAGACCACGGCCGAGAAGTACGCTGCCGCGATCAAGGACATCCGCGAATGCTACGAGCGCGGTCAGCCGGTGCTCGTCGGCACGACCTCGATCGAGAACTCGGAAATCATCGACGAGCTGCTCAACGAAGCCAAGCTGCCGCACCAGGTGCTCAACGCCAAGCAGCATGCGCGTGAAGCCGATATCGTCGCCCAGGCCGGCCGCCCGGGCATGATCACCATTGCCACCAACATGGCGGGCCGCGGCACCGACATCGTGCTCGGCGGCAACGTCGAGAAGCTGGTGGCCGAAGTCGAGGCCGACACCTCGCTCGACGACGCGGCGCGCGCCCAGCGCATCACCGAAGTGCGCGCGCAGTGGCAGATCGAGCATGAAAAGGTCGCGGCACTGGGCGGCCTGCGCATCATTGCCACCGAGCGCCACGAGTCGCGCCGCATCGACAACCAGCTGCGCGGCCGCTCGGGCCGCCAGGGTGATCCCGGCTCCTCGCGCTTTTACCTGAGCCTGGACGACACGCTGCTGCGGATCTTCGCCGGCGATCGCGTCAAGGCCATCATGGAGCGGCTGAAGATGCCCGATGGCGAAGCCATCGAAGCGGGCATCGTCACGCGCTCGATCGAGTCGGCGCAGCGCAAGGTCGAGGCGCGCAACTTCGACGTGCGCAAGCAGCTGCTGGAATACGACGACGTCGCCAACGACCAGCGCAAGGTCATCTACCAGCAGCGCAACGAGATCCTCGACGCGATCGATCTGCACGAACTCATCGGCGTCATGCGCGAAGAGACCGTCACGGACATCGTGCGCCAGTATGTGCCGGCCGACTCGATGGAAGAGCAGTGGGACCTGGCGGCGCTGGAAAAGCACCTGAGCGACGAATGGCGCCTGGAGCTGGCGCTGGTGCAGGAAGCGGGCGCCGCCGAAGCCATCACCGACGAGGAGATCCTCGACAAGGTCATGCACGCTGCCCAGGCAGCGTTCGATACCAAGGTGGAGCTGATCGGCCGCGAGAACTTCACCCAGTTCCAGCGCGCGGTGCTGCTGCAGGCCTTTGACTCGAACTGGCGCGACCACCTGGCCGCGCTTGACTACCTGCGCCAGGGTATCCACCTGCGTGGCTATGCGCAAAAGCAGCCCAAGCAGGAATACAAGCGCGAAGCCTTCGAGCTGTTCCGCCAGCTGATCGACCAGGTCAAGAACGAAGTCACGCGCGTGCTGATGACGGTGCAGGTGCAGTCGAACGAACAGCTCGACGAAGCCACCGAAGTGCTGGGCCAGCGTGCCGAGCACATCGCCAACGTCACCTACACCTCGCCGACCGAGGACGGCAGCCAGACCACGGTGCGCGCCGACGAAGCCGCCGATGGCGACGACACCGCGCCGGTGATGCGCGTGGGTCGCAACGATCCCTGCCCTTGCGGCAGTGGCTTGAAGTTCAAGCAGTGCCACGGCAAACTCGCTTGAGTCTGCGCAACCGGCGTTGAAATAGCATGCACGGGCCGAGGCCCGTGTTTGCATTTTCCAGATAATTCATCCGACCTTTTTCACGAAAGACATTCGCATGCCTGTGAATCTCTCCGCTCCTGTTGCCGCCGAACTGCTTGCCATCGACGGTGTCCGTATTGGCGTCGCCGAAGCCGGCGTGCGCAAGGCCAACCGCAAGGACCTGACGGTCTTCCTGCTCGATGAAGGCGCGGCCGTGGCCGGCGTGTTCACGCAAAACCGCTTCTGCGCCGCGCCCGTGCAGGTCAGCCGCGAGCACCTGGCCCAGGGCGCAGCGGTGCGCGCCATGGTGATCAACACCGGCAATGCCAACGCCGGCACGGGCGCGCAGGGCCTGGCCAACGCGCGCGCCACCAGCGCCGCGCTGGCCGAACTGCTGGGCGTGGCGGCGCACCAGGTGCTGCCGTTTTCCACCGGCGTGATCATGGAGCCGCTGCCCGTGGACCGCATCGCCGCCGGCTTGCCCGCGGCGCTGGCCGATGCGCAGCCCGCGCACTGGGGGCGCGCGGCCGAAGGCATCATGACGACCGACACCCTGCCCAAGGCCTTCAGCCGCCAGGTGCAGATCGGTGATGCCACGGTCTCGATCACCGGCATCAGCAAGGGCGCGGGCATGATCCGCCCGAACATGGCGACCATGCTGGGCTTTCTGGCCACCGATGCGAACATCGCACCCGAGCTGCTGCAGCCGCTGGTCACCAGCCTGGCCGAAGGTTCGTTCAACCGCGTGACGATCGATGGCGACACCTCGACCAACGATTCGTTCGTGCTGATCGCCACCAACCGCGCCAAACATGCGCAGATCACCTCGCTGACCAGCGCCGAGGGCCAGGCCCTGCAGGCCGCGCTGCTCGAAGTCTCGCAAAAGCTGGCCCAGGCCATCGTGCGCGACGGCGAGGGCGCGACCAAGTTCATCACCGTGCGCGTCGAAGGCGGCAAGACCGGGGAAGAATGCCGCCAGGTGGCCTATGCGATTGCGCATTCGCCGCTGGTCAAGACCGCGTTCTTCGCCAGCGACCCGAACCTGGGCCGCATTCTCGCCGCCGTGGGCTATGCGGGCATTGCCGATCTCGAGCAGACCGGCATCGACCTCTACCTCGATGACTTGCATGTGGCCATCCAGGGCGGACGCAACCCCGACTACCGCGAGGAACACGGCCAGCGCGTCATGAAGCAGCAGGAAATCACGGTGCGCGTGCTGCTGGGACGGGGCGATGCGGTGGATACGGTGTGGACCTGCGATTTCAGCCATGAATACGTGACTATCAACGCCGACTATCGTTCCTGAACCTATCCCTGCGAGGGATGCCACTGAATTGACCGTTCGTGGTGAGCCTGTCGAACCATGGATGTCCATCCTTCGACAAGCTCAGGACGAACGGTTGTTCATTGGCATTGACTTGGCAGGGACGCGATAAAAACAGCCCGAGACACAAGACCCTTGCCATGACTCTGCCCACCGACACCAACCCCCTAGAGCGCCTGGTGGCGCGCGCCGAACAGCTGATGCAGCGCATCGAGGCCGTGCTGCCCCAGCCGCTGCAGTCGCCGCAGGACTGGAACGAGGCCATTGCCTGGCGCTACCGCAAGCGCGCCAACGGCTGCGGCCTGCTCGAACCGGTGCGGCATATCGGCGCGATGGCGCTGTCGGACTTGCAGAACATCGAGGGCCAGAAGGAAAAGATCGCGCGCAACACCGAGCAGTTCGTGCAGGGCCGCACGGCCAACAACGTGCTGCTCACGGGCGCGCGCGGCACGGGCAAGTCCTCGCTGATCCGCGCCTGCCTGCATGCCTATGCGCCGCAGGGCCTGCGCCTGATCGAAGTCGACAAGCAGGACCTCACGGACCTGCCCGACATCGTCGATGTGGTTGCCAGCCGGCCCGAGAAGTTCATCATCTACTGCGATGACCTGAGCTTCGAGGAGGGCGAGCCCGGTTACAAGGCCATGAAGTCGATTCTCGATGGCTCGGTGTCGGCCGCCAGCGCCAATGTGCTGGTGTACGCGACCAGCAACCGCCGCCATCTGCTGCCCGAGTACATGACGGACAACCTGTCGACGCAGCGCGGCGACGACGGCGAGATCCATCCCGGCGAGGTGGTTGAAGAGAAGATTTCGCTGTCGGAGCGCTTTGGTCTGTGGGTCAGCTTCTACCCGTTCAGCCAGCAGGAATATCTGGCCGTGGTCGCGCAGTGGCTGTCGGCCCTGGGCGTGGACGACGCGGCAATCGCCGCGGCACGCCCCGAGGCGCTGGTCTGGGCGCTCGAGCGCGGCTCGCGCAGCGGCCGCGTCGCGCACCAGTTCGCGCGCGACTATGCGGGACGGGAGACACATGCGGCAGCCGCCAAGGGCATTGCCGATGTCAACGGTCTGGCAGAGGAAGCGGAGCTATGAATGCGCGCAAGCATGTGGAAGTCGCCGTCGGCGTCCTGATCCGCGCCGACGATGCGCTGCTGCTGACCTCGCGCCCCGAAGGCAAGCCCTGCGCCGGCTACTGGGAGTTTCCGGGCGGCAAGCTAGAGGAGGGCGAGTCGGTCGAGCAGGCGCTGCGCCGCGAGCTGGTCGAGGAGTTGGGCATCACGATTGGCACGGCCGAGGTCTGGAAGGTCACCGAGCACGACTACCCGCATGCGTTGGTGCGGCTGCACTGGTGCAAGGTACGTGCCTGGGAAGGAACGCTCGACATGCGCGAGGGCCAGTCGATGGCCTGGCAGCAGCTGCCGCTCGATGTCAAACCGGTGCTGCCTGGCGCCTTGCCGGTGCTCGAATGGCTGGCGCAGGAACGCGGGGTGGCGTTCGATGCGGAGCACTACATCCGGCACCTGCCTGAAGCAACGGCCAGTCTCTAGTCCTGCTGCTCGCGCGGGTCGCCGTGGGGGGCACCTTCGGGTGGAATTTGCGACGGCACGCGAAACTCTTCATTGGCCCACGCGCCCAGGTCGATCTGGCGGCAGCGCTCGCTGCAAAACGGGCGCCAGCGGTTCTGCGGGCCAAACACGCTGGGGCCGGTGCAGGTCGGGCAGCGCACGATCGGGGCTGCGGGAGTGGATGGGGAAGTATTGGTAGACATCTCAGTTATTCAAGGGGTGTGCAATAGCCTGCAGCCTTTGAACCTGGCGTGCTTCAGCCAGGGGCACCGAGGAAGGGCCGCCCCTAGGCGGGCCCCCCGCACCGAGGGTGCCGTCCCTACGCGGGCCGCCCCCTCCACCGAAGGTTGAGAGGGGGAAGCGAGGGCGGCCCATGCCGCGTAGTCGCTCAGGGGGTGCTTCACTTCAAGCGCACAAGGTGATTTCAAAAGCCGCGTCTTCGGCGCACGGCTGCAGCTTGCCATTGGCATCGGCGCGCATCATCCGCACCGACACCAGCAGCCGGTTGCCGCTGATTTCCGGCACCAGGTCCAGCGCCGGATCCATGCGCAGGCGCAGCAGCTGGAAGGTGCGCCCCGTGGGCAGGTTCTGCTGGAACTGGCCGTTCTCGGCCACGACGCGCTGGGGCACGCCGGTATCGCGCAGCATCTGCATCAGCACGAACAGCGCATCGGCCAGGGCGGTCAGCGAGCTGGTCCAGCCTTCGAGCGCCTGCTGGCGCACATGCACGTCCAGATGCTGCCACGCATGGTAGGCCGGCAGGTCGAAGCCGCAGGTGCCGCCCGGAATGCTGATGCGGCTGCGGATGGCCATGAGCCAGTCGTTTTCGGTCAGGACCTGGCCGGTTTTCCCGTTCTGCGCATTGAGCGCCGCGAAGCAGGCGTCCAGCCGGTCGATGATCTGGTCGAGCAGTTCGGTGGCAATGGTCGGGTTGCCGCGGTAGCTGTCGAGCAGCGCCTTCTGCTTTTCCAGATCCTTGAGCACGTCGGCCCTGAGATCCATCCGCGCCGCGACATCCATGATCTCGAAGATCGTGACCAGCGCGAAATGGTGGTCGGTCGGGGACGTGCGTGCAATCAGCTCGCCAAGGCGGCGCAGCAGGTATTCCAGCCGGAGATAGGTTCTCAGGCGTTCGTTGAAAGGGTATTCGTAGAGGATCACGTAGGGCCTGTTCATCTTATGCTCACCTGTGCGAACAGGACAAAACCGCGCAGCTCGAAGTGCGTGACAGCGCCCGGGCAAGCCACCCGGGCCTGCGCCACGCTGCGGCTGCAGGTCAAGCCATGGGCCATCATAGCCCGAACAACGCGGCGATCCGAACCGCATGCGCGCGCAAACGCTCCAGATCCTGCGTGTCATTGTAAATAATGATATCGGCCGCCGCGCGTCGCGCCGGGCGCGTGGCCTGGGCCGCGAGGATGCGCTCGATGGCCTCGGGTGCCAGTTGGCTGCGCTGCATGACACGCTCGATCTGCGTTGACTCGCGGCAGTCGACCACCAGCACCTGGTCGAGCTGGCTGCTCCAGCGGCCGGATTCGACCAGCAACGGGATGTCCAGCACGAGCAGCGCGGCGTCCGACTGCTCGGCCTGCGCGATGCGCTCGGCCGTGGCCTGGCCCACGAGCGGGTGGACGATGGCTTCGAGCCGCGCGCGTGCCGAAGGCTCGGCAAAGGCCAGCGCGCGCATGCGCTCGCGCTGCAGGCCGCCGTCTTCGCCAATCAGCTCGGCACCAAAGGCCGCCGCAATCGGCGCCATGGCCGCGCCGCCCGCGGCCGTGACGGCGCGCGCGATCTGGTCGGCATCGATATGCACTGCGCCGCGCGCCGCCAGCATGGCCGCAAAGGTGCTCTTGCCGCTGCCGATGCCCCCGGTGACGCCCAGGCGCGGCGTACGCCAGCGAACAGAGGCAGCGCCGCGTTTCATCACAGCCCCATCAGCCCCAGAAAGCGCTCGAGCATGCGCTGCGGACCGAACAGCAAAGCGGCAAACCCGGCGCCCGCAAGAAACGGGCCGAAAGGAATGTAGCCGCCTTCGCGCAACTGGCGGCGCACCTTCATGGCGATGCCGACCATGGCGCCAATGACCGATGCCGCCAGGATGATCGGCACCAGCGCCTGCCAGCCAAACCAGGCGCCAAGCGCGGCAAACAGCTTGAAGTCGCCATAGCCCATGCCATCCTTGCCGGTTGCCAGCTTGAAGGCCCAGAACACCAGCCACAGCGACAGATAGCCCGCGGCCGCGCCCCAGACGGCGTCGGCCAGCGGCACATCTGTCCAGCGCAGCGCCGCGGCCAGCAGGCCGGCCCAGAGCAGCGGCAGCGTGATGTCGTCGGGCAGCAGCGTTGTATCCCAGTCGATCAGCGCCAGCGCCAGCAGCGCGGCGCTGAAGCCGCACCACGCCAGCCCGGTGGCGGTAGGGCCCCAGTGGCCCAGGCAGAAGGCAAACAGCGCGGCCGTGGTCAGCTCGACCAGTGGATAGCGCACGCTGATGCGCGCCTTGCAAGCCGCGCATTGCCCGCGCAGCGCCAGATAGCTCAGTACCGGGATGTTTTCATACCAGCGGATCGCATGGCCGCAGTGCGGGCAGCGCGAGCGCGGGGTGCTCAGGCTGATCGGCGCGCCGGGCAGGGCGGGCAGCGGCGCAGCCGCTTCGCCTGCAGCCAGCGCCTGTTCCTGCGCATGGTGCAGGCATTCCTCGGCCCACTGGCGCTCCATGATCTTCGGCAGCCGGTGGATCACCACATTCAGGAAGCTGCCGACCAGCAGCCCCAGCACGCCGCCCAGGGCCGCGTATTCCCAACCCATGAACATCAAACCACCTGGCCCAGCTGGAAGATCGGCAGATACATCGCGACCACGATGCCGCCAATGATGACGCCCAGGAACACGATGATGATCGGCTCCATCAGGCTCGAGAGCCCGGCCACCATCTCATCGACTTCTTCCTCGTAGAAGTCGGCCGCCTTGCCCAGCATGTGGTCGATCGAGCCCGATTCCTCGCCAATGGCGCACATCTGCAGCACCATCGAGGGAAACACATTGGTCGAGGTCATGGCCGCCGTCAGGCTGGTGCCGGTCGAGACTTCCTGCTGGATCTTCTCGGTGGCCTGCGCATAGACCGCATTGCCCGCGGCGCCGCCCACCGAATCGAGCGCTTCGACCAGCGGCACGCCGGCGGCAAACATCGTCGCCAGCGTGCGCGTCCAGCGCGCGACGCTTGATTTGCGCACCAGCACGCCGAAGATCGGCAGGCGCAGCATGAGCCGGTCCATGGCCATCTGGATGCGCGGGCTGCGCCGCCAGGCCTGCATGAAGAAGTAGATGCCTCCGCCCAGGACGCCGAAGATCAGCCACCACCACTGCACGAAGATCTCGCTGATCGCCATGACCAGCAGCGTGGGCGCGGGCAGGTCGGCGCCAAAGGAGCTGAACACTTCCTTGAACGCCGGAACCACGAAGATCATGATCACGGCAATGACCGCGAAGGTCACGATGACCACCGCGCTCGGGTACATCAGCGCCGACTTGATCTTGCTCTTGATGGCCTCGGTCTTTTCCATGTAGACCGCAAGCCGGTCCAGCAGGGTTTCAAGGATACCGGCCGATTCGCCGGCTTCGACCAGGTTGCAGTAGAGGCTGTTGAAATACAGCGGGTGCTTGCGGAAGGCCCCGTTCAGCGAGGTGCCGATCTCGACGTCCGAGCGGATGTCGTTGAGCAGCCGCGTCACGCTGGTGTTGGTGTTGCCGCGCGCGACGATATCGAACGATTGCAGCAGCGGCACGCCGGCTTTCATCATCGTCGCCAGCTGGCGCGTGAACAGCGCGATGTCCTTGGGCTTGATCTTCTTGCCCGAGCGGGTGCGGCGCTTCTTGATCTTCGTTGGAAAGATGCCCTGGCGCCGCAGCGTGGCCTGCACCTGGTTCTCGCCGCCCGCGCGCGTCTCGCCGCGCACGATCTTGCCATGCCGGTCCTTGCCTTCCCATTCGAAGACAAAATCCTGGATCCCTGCTGTCGCCATGCCGCTGCCTCGCTTTTATTCGTTGGTCACGGCCAGCACTTCTTCCAGCGAAGTCAGCCCCAGCCGCGCCTTGTACAGGCCAGAGTCACGCAGCGAGCGCACGCCCTCGAGCTTGGATTGGGCCGCGATCTCGAGCGCGCTGCCATCGCGCAGGATGATGCGCTGGATTTCCTCGGAGATCGGCATCACCTGGTAGATGCCGACCCGGCCCTTATAGCCGCTGTTGCAGGCCTTGCAGCCCACGGCCTTGTAGGTCACCCAGCTGCCGTCGATGTCGTTGGCGTCGTAGCCTGCGTCGAGCAGCGCCTGCTGCGGAATATCGGCCGGCTGCTTGCATTGCTGGCACAGGCGGCGGGCCAGGCGCTGGGCGGTGATCAGGATCACGCTCGAGGCAATGTTGAACGGCGCGATGCCCATGTTGCGCATGCGCGTGAGCGTGGACGGCGCGTCGTTGGTATGCAGCGTGGACAGCACCAGGTGGCCGGTCTGCGCGGCCTTGATGGCCGTATCGGCGGTTTCGAGGTCGCGGATTTCGCCGACCATGATGATGTCGGGATCCTGGCGCAGGAAGGCCTTGAGCGCGGTGGCGAAGGTCAGTCCGGCCTTTTCGTTGACGTTGACCTGATTGACGCCGGGCAGGTTGATTTCCGAAGGGTCCTCGGCGGTCGCGATGTTGACGCCCGGCTTGTTCAGCAGGTTCAGGCAGGTATAGAGCGACACCGTCTTGCCCGAGCCCGTCGGGCCGGTGACCAGGATCATGCCGTAGGGGCGGCCGATGGCGTGCA
>JBEVDH010000076.1:0-6684 GCA_040514115.1 Comamonas sp.
CAAGGTGCGCGCCGCGCTGCTGGTGGCGCCGGTCGACGTGGAACAGCCGGCGCTGCGCGAGCAGCTGCCGGGCTGGTCGCCGATCGCGCGGCAGCGCCTGCCTTTTCCCAGCATTCTCGCGCGCCGCGCGCAGCATGCGGCGTGCAGCCTGGAGCGCGCGCAAGCCCTGGCCCAGGCCTGGGGCGCGACGTATGTGGCGCCAGACGACACGGTGGCGGACCCGACCCAGGGTGACTGGGATGCGGGTCGTACGCTGCTGCAAACCCTTTTGAAAGACTGAAGCCATGGTGACAAAGAAACCCAAGGGCCTGGGCCGCGGCCTGGAAGCATTGCTCGGCCCCAAGGTCGAGGAGTCGGCAGCGAGCACCGACGCGGCGACGACGCCGCATGAGCTGCGGCTCGAGCAGATGGTCGCCGGCCAATACCAGCCGCGCACGCGCATGGATGAAGGCGCGCTGTACGAGCTCGCCGAAAGCATCAAGGCCCAGGGCATCATGCAGCCCATCCTGGTGCGCCGCCTGGCCAAGGGCGCGAATGCCGGCCAGTACGAAATCATTGCCGGCGAACGGCGTTTTCGCGCGGCGCGCATTGCCGGGCTGGATAGCGTTCCGGTGCTGGTGCGCGCGGTGGCCGACGAGGCCGCGGCGGCCATGGCGCTGATCGAGAACATCCAGCGCGAAGACCTCAATCCGCTGGAAGAGGCGCAGGGTCTGGCGCGCCTGGTCAACGAATTCGGTCTGACGCACGAGCAGGCCGCGCAGTCCGTGGGGCGTTCGCGCTCGGCGGCATCTAACCTGCTGCGCCTGCTGAACCTGGCCGAGCCGGTGCAGGAAATGCTGATGGCCGGCGACATCGACATGGGCCATGCGCGCGCGCTGCTGGCGCTCGACAAGGCAACGCAGATCACCGCCGGCAACCAGATTGCCGGGCGCAAGCTGTCGGTGCGCGAAGCCGAGACGCTGGTCAAGAAGATGGGCGAGGACTTCAGCCTCAAGCCCCAGACCGCGAAGAAGGACAAGTCGCGCGACATCAAGCGCATCGAGGAAGAGCTGTCCGACCTGCTGATGGCCCAGGTCGAGGTGCGCGTCAAGAAGCGCGTGCGCCGCCGCGGCAAGGTGCAGGACATGGGCGAGGTGTCGATCCAGTTCGGCTCGCTCGAAGAGCTCAACGGGCTGATCGAACGGCTGCGCGGCTGAACGCGCATTCCCGATGCTGGTGCAAAAGCTGCTGGCCCTGCAAGCCGTCACCGACCGCGAGCAAGCCTATCGCGAGCAGACGCTCAAGCGCCTGCAGTTGACGGCGGTCGAGATGGGCGTGACGGCCGTGCTGGGCTCGCTCGTGGCGCTGCTCGCGCGCCTGCTGATTCCCGACCCGGAATATGTCGCGCTGCGCGTGGCGCTGCTGCCGCTGACAGCGCTGTTTGCCTGGCTGATCGTGCGTGCGCCTTCGGTGCGCGCCTATGGGCTGTGCTGCATGGGGACCATTGGCTGCGTGGCCTTCAACAGCTACCTCGGCGCGCTGGGCACCGACCGGCCGCTGCTGTACTTCCTGCCCGCGGCCGTGCTCATCGTGCTCACCACGAGCTTTTTCTGGATCACGCTGGGCCAGTGGATCGGTGGCTCGCTGGTCAGCTATGCCTGTTTCCTGCCTTTCATCCTCGAGCATTCGGCAAACCGCACCGAAACCGTGTTCAGCCTGTTGTTCGCGGGCATGGCGCTGGTGACGGGCTTCGTGAGCCACCTGCGTATCCAGGACTCGCAGCACCGCGCCTTCGAGCAGGAATGCCGGCTGGCCGAGCTCACCGCGACCGATGCGCTCACGGGCGCGCGCAGCCGCGCCGAGTTCCTGCAGCAGGCCGAGAACGCCGCCGCGCGGGCGCGCGCGACCGGCGCACCGCTGACGCTGCTGTACCTCGACATCGACCATTTCAAGCGCCTCAACGACGGCCACGGCCATGCCGCGGGCGACGCCGTGCTGCGCGGCATGTCGGATGTGCTGCAGCGCGCCTTGCGCGCCAACGATCTGTTCGGTCGGCTGGGCGGCGAGGAGTTCTGCGTGCTGCTGCCGGGCCAGACCGAGGACCAGGCCCTGCTGCTGGCCGAGCGCCTGCGGCGGCTGCTGGCGCAGGTGCCGCGGCCCGATGCGCGGCTCACCGTCTCTGCCGGCATCAGCGGCCTGCGCCCGGGCGAGTTCGTGGCGCAGACGCTGCACCGCGCGGACCTGGCGATGCTTCAGGCCAAGCAGGCGGGGCGCGACCGGGTCTGCGTGGCTCCGCTGTGACGCACGGCGCTTTCTTTTCCTTTCCATGCACATGACGACTTCCTCTCTCCCAAGCACGACCCTGCGCGACGACTTTTTCTGGCTCGGGCAGATCAACAAGGCCAGCGCGGTCATCAACACCGCGCAAGGCCTGCTCGACCCGGCCGCCGCGCCGAGCATCGCGCGCGGGCTGCGCCGCGTGCTGGCCGCGGGCGATGCGCCCGGGGCGCAGCGGCCCAGCCTGGTCATCACCTTCGAGCCGCTGCTGATCGCGGCCGCGGGCGTCGAGGCCACGCTGCTGCATGCCGGGCGCTCAAGCCAGGACATGCTCGTTGCCGTGCGCCACGCGATCCTGCGGGACGAGCTGCTGGGCCTGGCGCAGCGGTTGCAGCAGACCAGCGCGGCGCTGGTCGGCATGGCGCGCCAGCATGCCGATGCGATCGTGCCGAACTACACCAATGGCGTGGCCGCCCAGCCCAACAGCTACGGCCACTATCTGCTGGGACATGCTGCGGGCCTGCAGCGCGACGCCCAGCGGCTGCAGCAGGTGTATGCGCGGCTGAATCTGTCGCCGATGGGCACCACCGTGCTCAATGGCACGGGCTGGCCACTGGACCGCGAAAAAATGGCGGCCTGCCTGGGCTTCGACGGCATTGTCGACAACGCCTACGACGCGGCGCAGATCCACGGCGCCGAGATGCCGGTGGAGCTGGGCAACCTGGTCGGCACCATGGCGCTGCATGTGGGCGCGTTCATCCAGGACGTGACGCTGCAGTATGCGCAGGCGCGCCCCTGGCTGCTGCTGCGCGAGGCCGCGGGCAACACCTATGTCTCGAGCGCGATGCCGCAAAAGCGCAACCCGGGGCTGCTGATCGACACCCGCACCAAGGCCTCGCGCGCGCTCACGCTGGCAAGCGGGCGCACGCTGCACGCGCACAACATTCCGCCGGGCATGAATGACGCCAAGGTGGTGGCCGAGAACGTTGAAGTGCTGCGCTGCGCGGTCGATATGCTGGCCATGTTCGCGCGCGTGCTCGACGGCCTGGAGCTCAACGCCGCGCGGGCGCTCGAAGAGCTCAACAGCGACTGGACGGCCTCGCAGGAAGTGGCCGATGTGCTGATGCGCGAGCACCGTCTGCCGTTCCGCGTGGGCCACCATTTCGCCTCGGAAATGGTGACCCATGCGCGGCGCCACGACATCCGGCCCAGCGATTTCGCATACCGCGACGCGCAGGCCATTTACGCGCGCACGATGGGCGAGGAAATGCCGGGCGGCGATCCGGCCCTGCCGATGAGCGAAGCGGCGTTCCGCGCGGCGCTGGACCCGGTCGGCATCGTGCGCAACCGCCGCACCCGGGGCGGGCCCCAGCCCGTGGAAATGCAGCGCATGCTGGCGGCGGCCGAGGCCGATCTCGCGGCCCAGGCGCAGTGGGTGCAGGCCCGGCGCCGCGCGGTCGAGGCCAGCATCGCGCAGCTCGACGCCGATTTCGATCGGCTGGCGGAGCAGGCGCCGGCGTAGCCAGGGCAGTTTCGTACTGAGTAGCCCGTCATCCTTCGACGCGGCCGGCGAGGCAGGCTCAGGACGAACGGATAACCCCCACCGTTCGCCCTGAGCGTGGCGCAGGGCAGCCTGGCGCAGGGCTGCCTGGCGCAGGGCGTTTCAGGGCCCAGCCTTACTGCGCGGCCAGGCGCGCGAAGTCGCGGTCGAGCTGCTGCAGCGCCGCGTCGATGCGGTTGCGGCGCTCGGCAATCCACTGGTCTTCCTGCGCCAGGCGCTGCTGCGACAGGCCGATCATGCGCGCCATTTCCTTGGGCTGCGGGCCGCCGGCGGTCTTGCGATCGCGCACGATCGCCACCGGGTCAAGTGCGGCGCGGAACGCGGCCTCCGACATCGGAAAGCGCGCGTTCTCGGTCCCCATCTCGTGCTTGACGGTGACGGCGTACAGGCGCTGCGCCTCGGCATAGGGAAAGGCGCTGGGGTTGATGTTGCGTTCCTTGGCAAAGCCCACCATCTCGGAGGCGAAATGGTGGCCCACGCGAAACGGCAGGCGATGCTCGCGCATCAGCACATCGGCCACTTCCTGGGAGGCGGTCCAGTCCAGATTGAGTTCTTCGAGCGCGCGTTCGGGGCTGACCACGAGGCCGGCCAGCACCCGGTCAAAGGACTGCAGCGTGGCCAGCGCCGCGTCCACCACGGCCGTGGAGTCGCGCGTGGGCTTGCTGTCGCTCATGCCCGGCGGGATGTTGTGCTGGGTGATCAGCCGGCCGATGCCCAGCGTCAGCACGCGCGAGGCGTGGACCCGGGTGTCGTTGAGCAGACCCGGGTTGCGCTTTTGCGGCATGGCGCTCGAAACATAGGTGTTGCCGCCGCCTTCGCGCAGCAGGATCCAGGGCCGCGGCTGCGCGTACTGCACCATCACGTCTTCGACGAACGCGCCCACATGCAGCGCGATGCTCGATGCCACGGCACCGATCTCGGCGGGTGTCTCCGCGGCCAGGATCTGCGCGGCGTCGTAGGCATTGTCCACCGTCACGGGATAACCGAGGTACCTGGCCATGCGCTCGCGGTTGAGCGGCCAGCTGGTGCCGTTGAGCACCGTGGTGCCCATGGCGGACTGGTCCAGCCGCGCGAAGGCCTCGTGCAGGCGCTGCGCATCGCGGTCGAGCCCCGCGAGGTGACCGAGCAGGTAGTGGCCGTAGCTGTTGGGCTGGGCGGCCACGCCGTTGGTGTAATTGGGCACGATGGTGCCCGCATGGGCCTGCGCCAGCTGCAGCAGCTGGGCGCGCGTCTTGCGCAGCTGCTGCGCCAGGCGCAGCAGGTTGTCGCGCTGGATGGCCGAGCGCACGGTGGCCAGCATGTCCTGGCTCGAGCGGCCGGCATGCAGCAAGGTGGCTTCGACACCCGCGGCCTCGATCAGCAGCGGCTCGAAGGTGATGACCGAGCTGGGGCGCTTGCCATTCGGGGCATCGCCCGCGGCCAGCACGCTTTGCAGGCCCTTGGCGATGCGCGGGGCGGCGGCCTTGTCGAGCAGGCCTTCGTCGGTGTTGATCACCGCGGAAGCCTTGTTGATCTGGCCCAGCCAGTAGAAGTCATCGCGCTTGGCTTCCTGCGCCAGCGCGAGGTGCGACAGCGTGGCCAGGCCCAGCGCGCAGACCGTGCGCAGGGCGCTGCGCGCAAGGGGTGTGAATCGGCGTGAACTTGTGCTTTTCAAGATTGTCTCCGGTGCTTTGCTTGTGTTTTTTTGTGCATGGGCACGAGGCCCGCAAGCAGTGTCGCAGGCTTGTCGCCGGGGCACAAATGCGGCGGCCAGGCCGCGCATCGCGCAGGCCTCAGCCGGCGTTCGAGGGCAACTGGTGCTGGCCCAGGAAGGCCGCGGCCGTCATGCCCACGCTGCGGCGCACCATGGCGCTGAAGGCGCTGGGCGTGTAGTCGAGTTCGGCGGCAATGCGCGCGATCGGCATGCGGCGCGCGGCCAGCGCCACGGCATGCGCGAGCAGCACCTGCTGGCGCCACTGGGTGAAGGTGCAGCCCAGTTCGCTGCGAAACAGCCGCGCCACGGTGCGCAGGCTGGCGCCGGTGTCGAGCGCCCAATCCTGCAGGCTGGCGTGGCGCGTGGGGTCGTCGAGCACGGCCTCGCACAGGTGCTGCAGCCGCTTGTCGCGCGGCAGCACGATGCCCAGGCGCATCACCTCGGCGCGGCGCAGCTCGTCGCACACCAGCGCGCTCAGGTGGTGCTCGCGCTGCAGCGCCGCGGGCGCGAGCGGTGGGCCGGCATCGCTGTCGGTGCTGAGCTCGCGCACGAGCGCGCGCAGCAGCTGCGACGCGTGCAGCACGCGGCATTGCTGCCAAGCGGGCTGGTCCATCCACTCGGCCTGGGCGCCCGCGCCTGCGCTGGCCGGCAGGAAGTACAGCGTGTAGAGCCTGGCGGTCTCGACCATCGTCACCGCGTGCGCCAGGCCCGCGGGCACCCAGATGGCGCGGCTCGGCGGCACGATGTAGGTGGCGTGGTCGAGCGACAGGCGGATCACGCCACCCATCGAGATCGCCATCTGCGCCCAGGGATGGCTGTGCGGCGCGACCTGGGTGTCGCGGCCGAGTTCGCGCATCTTCGAGCGCACCGGGCGCTGCGCGCTGGGCGGGTACAGGTGCGGGTCGAGCAGCGGCACATAGGACAGCGCGCGCAGCGCCTTGCGTCCGGCGCCGGGGTGGGGCGCGGGGGCCGGTGGTTTTGGCATGTTGGCGACAGTTTTTGGCAGTCTATCGCATACATGCCGCGCGGCCTTTGCCTAAGATGGCCGCATGAATGCTTCACCGCCCCTTTCCGCCCAGACCCCGGCGGCCGTGCCGCTGCGCCAGGATGCACGCACCATCGGCCTGATCGGCCTGGCCCATGGTTCCTCGCACTTTTTCCATCTGCTGCTGCC
>JBEVDH010000084.1:0-49567 GCA_040514115.1 Comamonas sp.
GAGCTTGTCTCCTGCATGGCACCGTAGGAATCCCCTGCCTTCAGGCAGGGGAGGAGGTCAAGGACATAGGTTTCGTCGATATCGAAAGACCAGCCGGGAAGGGTGTCGAGGCGAAACAGTTCGGAAATCAGCGGCAGAAACTTCTGCGGCTCCCCTTCCGGGGTAAAAAGATCGCTTTCAACCTTGAGCTTCCAGCCGCCCACGATATTGCGCTGGTTGAAGGGAGCGAGATGCTGCAGGCCGTTGAGGAATTTTTCCGTGTCCACGATGCCGCATGAGTGATGAGCCTGGTGGATCAGCGCAATGAATTGATCGGCGGCTGCAATTTCCTGCAGTTTCGGGGTGCTGCGTTTGAAGTGCTCGAGATGGTCGAGCAACTGCTGCCCTCCGATGGCGCTGATCAGCATCTTGAGCGAGGCATGCGCGAAGCCCTGGTTCCAGCCGCCGCGAAAGGCCTTCAGGTCTTGGCGACGGCCCCCCTCGGGAACCAGGGCCCCCTGGACGCCCCCGCCGGCGCGGGGGACGGGTGCGCCAGCCCCCAGGACGTGCTGGAACTGCGCCGCGGCCGCGGCGATATCGTTTGGCGGTTCATTGCCACGTCCGAGCAAAAAACCATTGGCCACCAGTCTGGCAGCCCATGAAAAGCAGGGGTGGATCGGCATGCGCATGCTCCCTAGTGAGACGGTTGTGTGCCAGGTGGACCGAAGCCATTGCTGGATCCATGGACGGACCATGCATTGAACTTGGCAAGCCAGCGGCCCCATGCCAGCGCAACGCGCATGGGGCGCGCTGTGCTGTAACCGTGCAAGCGTCGGCGCAATCCGATGCCGGCACTGCAGTGCGCAGCCGCGTGCCCCGGCCGGCACTGTGGCCGCGGGAATGGGGGCCGCTAAGCGGGGGGGCCGCTCAAGGCGCCGGTGCGATGCGGGTCACGGCAAAGTTGATGATGTCCCACCCGAGGTGCTGGGTCGAGCCGGGCGTGGAGCCGGCGTAGGAGATCTTGCCGGGGTTGGCTTTGGCATAGGCCACCAGTTCAGGCAGGGTCTTCACCGGCAGCGAAGGGTGGACCACCATGACATAAGGCGAGGTGGCGATCAGGCCCACCGGCCGCAGCTGCTTTTCGGGATCGAACGTGGTGCTGGGATAGAGCGCGCGGTAGGTCGCGAGCTGCGACGGCGCCATCAGGATCGTGTAGCCATCGGCATTGGCCTTGGCCACGCTTTCGGCGGCGATCAGGCCGCTGGCGCCGGGCTTGTTTTCCACCACCACGGTCTGGCCCAGGGTCTCGGCCATCTTCACGGCGATCAGCCGCGCGATGACGTCGGTCGTGCCGCCGACGGGCGTGCCGACCAGCATGCGCACCGGCGCGCTGGGGAATTTATCGGCCGCACTTGGCGCCCAGGGCGCCGCAGGCCAGCAGCACGGCGAGGGCGGCATGCAGGGAAATGGGGGGAAAGCGCATGTTGTCTCCTTGGTTGTAATGGGCCGGCGGTGCGGATCAGGGCCGTTTGCCGACTTCGGCGACTTCGCGCGTCCAGGCCTGTGCCTGCTCGCTCAGGCTCAGGCCCAGGCCCGGTCGCGTGGGCACCTGCATGCGCCCGTCCTTGATTTCCAGGCGCTCGTTGAACAGCGGCTCGAGCCAGTCGAAATGCTCGACCCAGGGCTCGGTGGCATAGACCGCGCCCAGGTGCACGTGCAGCTCCATCGCGAAATGCGGGCCCAGCGCCAGGCCGGCGTTCTCGGCCTGGGCGGCAATGCGCAGGAACGGCGTGATGCCGCCCACGCGCGGCGCATCGGGCATCAGATAGTCGGCCGCGCGGTGGCGGATCAGCTCGGCGTGCTCGGCCGCCGACGTCAGCATCTCGCCGGTCGCGATCGGCGTGTCGACGGTGGCGGCCAGCGCGGCATGGCCCTCGAAGTCATAGGCGTCCAGCGGCTCCTCGATCCACACCAGATTGAACTGCTCGAAGATGCGGCACATGCGCTGCGCGCTGGGCCGGTCCCATTGCTGGTTGGCGTCGACCATCAGCGGCATGTCGTCGCCCAGGTGGCGGCGCACGGCCTCGACGCGCTGCACATCGAGCGCCTGGTTCGGTTGGCCGACCTTGAGCTTGATGCCGCCGATACCGCGCTCGCGCGAGGCCGCGGCGTTGACCAGCAGCTGATCGAGCGGCGTGTGCAGGAAGCCGCCCGAGGTGTTGTAGCAGCGCACCGAGTCGCGCTGCGAACCCAGCAGCTTGGACAGCGACAGCCCGGCGCGGCGCGCCTTGAGGTCATAGAGCGCGACATCGAACGCGCCTATCGCCTGCACCGCCATGCCGCTGCGCCCCACCGAGGCGCCGGCCCATTGCAGCTTGGTCCACAGCCTGGAGATGTCGCTCGGGTCCTCACCAAGCAACGCCGGGGCGATTTCCCTGGCATGCGCGAACTGGCCCGGCCCGCCCGCGCGCTTCGAATAGCTGAAGCCCAGGCCCTGGTGGCCGTCCTTGGTCTCGATCTGCACGAACAGCATCGCGATCTCGGTCATCGGCTTTTGGCGACCGGTCAGCACCTTGGCGTCGCTGATGGGGTTTGCCAACGGCAGATAGCAGGAGGAAACGCGCACCCAGGCAATGCTGTCGGCGGCAAGGGGGGCGTTGGCGAGCGCGGGGCGGGGTGTGTTCATGAAGGCTCTCAAACAGACAACGTTGTCATTTGTGAATGATAAAAGACAGATAAATGGGTATGTCTTCGGAGGTGGGGGGCTTGAGGCGCGTATCCAAAGGTCACTCTGTACTGGATGATAACGTTGTCATTTTGCGCGTCAATAAGCTGGAGTCGGGGTTTCCCCTGGTCGCGCTGTGCCGTGGCGCCGCCGGGAGATAGGGTGTGGCGTTTGCGCTCTGGTGACCCCCTTGCGCGCCCCTGCGCGCTGGCGCTGGCACAGGCCGTAAACTAGCCGGATTGTCAGGCCGCCCGCTTCGGGGGGTCCATGTCCATGAACACTCCAGTCCCCTTCAAAGCCGCTACCTTGCACGATGTCGCCCGCACCGCGGGCGTTTCGCTGATCACCGCCTCGCGCGCGCTGACCAATCCCAAGCTGGTGTCAGGCCCTACGATCCTGAAGGTGCAGGCCGCGGCCGAGGCCGTGGGCTATATCCCCAATCTGCTGGCCGGCGGTCTGAAATCCCGGCGCAGCATGCTGGTGGCAGGGCTGGTGCCGGCGATTTCCGTGGCGCAGTTCCTGCCGACGGTGCAGTCGCTGACCGATGTGCTCTCGGGCGCGGGCTACCAGCTGATCCTGGGGCAGACGGGCTATGACCATGCGCACGAGGAGGCGCTGGTCAACACCATGATCAGCCGCCGGCCCGACGGCATCGTCTTCACCGGCCTGGTGCATTCGGCCAGCGCGCGCGCGCGGCTGCAGCGCGTGGGCATTCCCGTGGTGGAGACCTGGGACCTGAGCGAGCGGCCGGTGGACATGCTGGTGGGCTTTTCGCATGTGAAGGTGGGCAGCGCCATCGCCGGCTATTTTCTCGCCCGGGGCTGGCAGCGCGTGGGCATTGCCACCGGCAACGACCACCGCGGCAGCCTGCGCCGCGAAGGCTTTGTGGCGGCCATCGGCCGGGAGGTGCCCACCGCGGTCGTGCCCGCGCCCAGCAGCATGGGCCTGGGGCGCCGGGCGCTGACCGAGCTGCTGGCAAAGGATCCCGGTCTGCAGGCGGTCTACTGCAGCTCCGACCAGCTGGCGCAAGGCGTGCTGGCCGAGGCGCAGGCGCGCGGCATCCGCGTGCCCCAGGAATTGGCGGTCTGCGGTTTCGGCGATGCCGAGTTCGCGGCCGACATGCATCCGTCCTTGACCACGGTGCATGTGGACGGCGCGGCAATGGGCCGGCTCGCGGCCCAGCTGATCATCGACCGCAGCAACGGCACGCCGATCGAGCATCCCATTGTCGATGTCGGCTTTCGCATCATCGAGCGTGGCTCGACATCACCGAGCCTGGCCTAGCGCGGGCTGATGCGGTGCCTGGCGCGCGAGCGCCAACCGCTGTCGACACCGTCCGCGCAACGCGCTGTCAAGTGCTCGCGCGCACCACCAGCTCGTAGCCCAGCTCGATGCTCGCGGGCGCTGCATTGACCCCGCGCATCATCCCCAGCAGCATGCCCGCGCCGGCGTGACCCACCTCGCTGCGCGGCGTGCGCACGGTGGTGAGCGGCGGCACCATCTGGTCGCTGCCCGCGAGGTCGTTGAAGCCGGCCACCGCGATGCGCGCGGGAACCTGAACGCCCAGGCGGTGCGCGGCCAGCAGCCCGCCCTGGGCAATGTCGTCGTTGCAAAAGAAGATCGCGTCGATGTCGGGCATGCGCTGGAGCATCTCCTCGAACAGCCGCGCGCCCAGTGCAATGGACGAGCGCTCGGGGCTGAGCAGCTCCAGCGCCGGGTCATACAGGCCCGCGGCGCGCAGGCAGCGGCGGTAGCCTTCGGCGCGCTGCAGCACGCGCGGGTCGAGCTGGGCGGCGCAAAACGCAATGCGCCGGCGGCCGCGGTCGAGCAGATGCTGGGTGATGGCCGCGCCGGCATCGGTCTGTGAAAAACCCACGCAGGCCACGCCCGGCGTGCTGCTGGTCTCCATCAGGTGCACGCAGGGCACCCCGCTGCGGGCAATGAGCTCGCGCGCCGCGTCGCTGCGGTCGAAGCCGGTGAGCAGCAGGCCCGCGGGGCGGTGCGGCAGGTAGGTGCGCAGCAGCAGTTCTTCCTCGGCACTGTCGTAGTGGGTCACACCGATCAGCGGCTGGAAGCCCTCGGGAAACAGCGTGCGGTGCACGGCTTCGAGCAGATCGACAAACAGCGCGTTCGACAGCAGCGGCACCAGCACCAGCACCTGCGTGCTCTTTTGCGAAGCCAGCGCGCGCGCTGCCGGGTCGGGCACATAGCCCAGGGTGTCGGCCGCCTGCTGCACGCGCTGCACCAGCTGCGGGTCGACGCCGCGCTCGCCGCGCAGCGCGCGCGAGACGGTGATCGGGCTCACGCCCGCATGGCGGGCGACATCGGCAAGGGTGGTGCGGCCGCTGGAGCGGCGCGGGCGGCGCGGTGCTGGAGTCAAGGGTTTGTTCTGATGACTGGTGAAAAAGGCCTACCCTATGATAGCGCTATCCAAGCCAGCCTTCACTGCTGTTTACCCCGTGATGCGCCCAGCCCCACCCACCCTGCGAGGAAGCTCACCTCGTTTTTTTATGGACACCATGGATAGCGCTATCCCAGACATCAATTCCCTGGGCGTCCCGACGTCGCCGGCGCCGTGCGCGCTGGTGGTGATGGGCGTTTCCGGTTGCGGCAAGTCCAGCGTGGCCCAGGTGCTGGCCGCGTCGCTGGGCTGGACGCTGTACGAAGGCGACACCTACCACGCGCCCGAAAGCGTGCGCAAGATGCAAGCCGGCATTGCGCTGACCGATGACGACCGCAGCCACTGGCTGCAGCACCTGGCGCAGCTGCTGGGCCAGGCCACGCCGGCATCGGGCGTGGTGCTGACCTGCTCGGCCCTCAAGCGCAAGTACCGCGACCGTCTGCGCCAGGCGCTGCCCGGCGCCGGCGTGGGCTTTGTGTTCCTGGACCTGGACTACGACACCGCGCTCGAGCGCGTGCAGCAGCGCCCGGGCCACTTCTTCTCGCCCGATCTGGTGGCCAACCAGTTCGCCACGCTCGAGCGCCCCGAGAGTGAGGCGGGTGTGGTCGGAGTCGACGCCACGCTGCCGCTGTCCGAGATCGTGCGCCGCGTGCAGGCCTGGCGCGCTGCGTCCCCAATGAACCAAACATAACAAAGGACATATCCATGCATTCGCAAACAGATCCCGCTCGACCGAAGCCGCTGGCGCAGCGCCTGGCCGAGCTGTTCATGGTGGTGGCGCTGGCCGGAATGGTGGTGGCGGTGTTCGTCAACGTCGTGCTGCGCTATGTGTTCAACACCAGCATGGTGTCGTACGAGGAAGTCTCGCGCCTGCTGTTTGTCTGGCTCGTCGCCGTCGGCGCGATCGTGGCGGCCTACGAGTGCAGCCATCTGGGCTTCGACATGGTGACCTCGCGCGTCAAGCCGGGCATGCGGCGCGTGCTGTTCTGGCTCACGCAGCTGCTGGTGGTGGCGTGCATGCTGCTGCTGCTGTGGGGCTCATGGGCGCAGGTCGAGGCCGGCCTGCACAGCTACAGCACGGTGATGGGCTACCCGCTGGCGCTCGGGGCCTCGGCCACGCTGGTGCTGGCGCTGGGCATGCTGGTGGTGGCGCTGCGCGACATGCGCCGCGGCGCGCCCGGGCCGGCCGATGGCGCCGGCGTGCTTGATATCGAATAGGGAGCACGCAATGATCGTGACCTTCATCTTCCTGTTCGTGCTGATCGGCGGCATGGTGATCGGCATGCCGATCGCGCATTCGCTGGTGCTCACCGGGGTGGCGCTGATGTGGCACCTCGACTTCTTCGACACCCAGCTGCTGGCGCAGAACCTCCAGGCGGGCTTCGACAACTTCCCGCTGCTGGCCGTGCCCTTCTTCATTCTCGCGGGGGAGCTGATGAACGCGGGCGGCCTGTCGCGGCGCATCATCGAACTGGCCAGCGCCTTTGTCGGGCATATCCGCGGCGGCCTGGGTTTCGTGACCATCGGCGCGGCGGTGCTGCTGGCGTCGATGAGTGGCTCGGCCATTGCCGACACGGCGGCGCTGGCCACCATCTTGCTGCCCATGATGCGCGACCAGAAGTATCCCGACAGCTACAGCGCCGGGCTGCTGGCCTCGGGCGGCATCATCGCCCCGATCATCCCGCCCTCGATGCCCTTCGTGATCTACGGCGTGACCACCAACACCTCGATCAGCAAGCTGTTTCTCTCAGGGATCGTGCCCGGGCTGATCATGGGCTGCTTCCTGGTGGTGGCCTGGTGGACCATCGCGCGCAAGTTCCAGCTCGCCAGCGGCGCGCGCACGCCCTGGGGCGTGCGCTTCAAGACGCTGCTGCACAGCTTCTGGGCGCTGATGATGCCGGTCATCATCCTCGGCGGCCTCAAGGGCGGCATTTTCACGCCGACCGAAGCGGCCGTCGTGGCCGCGGTGTATGCCTTGTTCGTGTCGATGGTGATCTACCGCGAGATGAGCTGGAGCCGGCTCTACGGGGTGTTCCTGGCCGCGGCCAAGACCACCGCCGTGGTGATGTTCCTGTGCGGCGCGGCCACCGTGACGGCTTACATGATCACGCTGGCCGATCTGCCCAGCCTGCTGGCCGAGAGCTTCTCGGGCCTGCTGGGCAACCCGATGCTGTTCATGGCGCTGATGATGCTGTTCCTGCTGGTCGTGGGCACGGCCATGGACCTCACGCCCACCATCCTGATCTTCGCCCCGGTGTGCGCGCCGCTGGCGGTGAAGGCCGGCATCGATCCGGTGTACTTCGGCTTTATGTTCATCTATGTGGGCTGCATCGGGCTGATCACGCCGCCCGTGGGCACGGTGCAGAACGTGGTGGCCGGAGTCGGGCGGCTGCGCATGGAAACCGTGATCAAGGGCACGACCCCGTTCCTGCTGGCCTATGTGCTGCTGGCAGTGGCGCTGGTCATCTTCCCGCAGATCGTGCTGGCGCCGCTGCGCTGGATGCATTGAAGCCGGGCATTTTTTAAAACCGGGGGCAGGGTGCCCCCCATACCAGGAGGAGACAGACATGAAAATCAAATTTGCCCTTTGCACATTGGCTGCGCTGATGGCGGCGGGCGCCGCGCAGGCCCAGGACTTCAAGCCGCGCATCGTGCGCTTTGGCTATGGCCTGGTCGAAGACTCGAACCAGGGCCGCGCCGTGCGCCTGTTTGCCAAGGAGGTCGAAAAGGCCACGGGCGGCAAGATGAAGGTGCGCGGCATCGGCAACGCCGCGCTCGGCTCGGACACGCAGATGCAGCAGGCGCTGATTGGCGGCGCGCAGGAAATGATGGTCGGCTCCACCGCGACGCTGGTCGGCGTGGCGCCGCAGATGGCGCTGTGGGACACGCCTTTCCTGATCAACAACACGCGCGAAGCCGACGCGCTGCTCGACGGCCCGGTGGGCGACAAAGTGCGCGCCACGCTCGATCCCAAGGGTCTGGTCGGCCTGGTCTATTGGGAAAACGGCTTTCGCAACCTGACCAACAACAAGAACCCGATCACCCGGCTCGAGGACATGAACGGCATCAAGCTGCGCGTCATGCAGAACAATGTGTTCCTCGACAGCTTCAAGGCGCTGGGCGCGAACGCCGTGCCATTGCCGTTCTCCGAGCTGTTCACCGCGCTCGAGACCAAGGCCGTCGACGGCCAGGAAAATCCCTACAACACGGTGGTGTCGAGCAAGTTCTACGAGGTGCAGAAGTACCTTACCGTCACCAACCATGTCTACAGCCCGTGGATCGTCACGGTGAGCAAGAAGTGGTGGGACGGCCTGAGCCGGGATGAGCAGAAGGTGCTGATGGACGCCGCCAGGAAGTCGCGCGACTTCGAGCGCAAGGACACGCGCGAGGAAGCCGTCAAGGCCCTGGCCGACCTCAAGACCAAGGGCATGCAGATCAACGAGCTGCCGGCGGCCGAGGCGGTGCGCATGCGCGAGAAGCTGACCCAGGTCCACGCCTCGGTGGCCAACGCCGTCGGCCAGGACCTGTGGAAGCAGACCCAGGACGAGCTGACGAAGATCCGCGCCGCCAAGTGATTGCCGTTCCCCACTGCACGCGCTTGCGCGCGTGAATGAGATGACCCGTCGAGAGAAAGAGTCCGCATGCCATTGAACGCCACCGTCGAAGCCGTCACGCGCCGCATCCGCGCGCGCAGCGCCGCCGAACGCGGCGCCTACCTGCTGCGCCTGCAGGACCTGGCGCAGCGCCCGCCCGGCGCGCAGCGCCTGGGCTGCGCCAATGTCGCGCATGCGTTTGCCGGGCTTCCGGCCAACGACAAGCTGCGCATCGTGGCCGAGCGCGCGCCCAATATCGGCATCGTCACGGCCTACAACGACGTGCTGTCGGCGCATGCGCCGCTGCAGCACTACCCCGATCTGATCAAGGACGAGGCGCGCCGCCAGGGTGCCACGGCCCAGGTCGCGGGCGGCGTGCCGGCGATGTGCGACGGCGTCACGCAGGGCACGCCGGGCATGGAGCTGAGCCTGTTCAGCCGCGATGTCATTGCCATGGCCACCGCGGTGTCGCTGAGCCACGATGTGTTTGACTCGGCGCTGCTGCTGGGCGTGTGCGACAAGATCGTGCCGGGCCTGCTGATCGGCGCGCTGCAGTTCGGCCATCTGCCGACGGTGTTCGTGCCCGCCGGGCCGATGACCTCGGGGTTGTCCAACAACGCCAAGGCCAAGGTGCGTGAGCAGGCCGCGCTCGGGCTGGTCGGGCGCAGCGAGCTGCTGGCGGCGGAATCGGCCGCCTACCACGGCGAAGGCACCTGCACGTTCTATGGCACGGCCAACAGCAACCAGATGCTGCTCGAAGCGATGGGCCTGCATGTGCCGGGCACGGCCTTCGTGAACCCGGGCCAGGCGCTGCGCCAGGAGCTCACGCGCGAGGCCGCGCGCACGGTGCTGGCGCCGGGCTGCGCCCCGATCGGCCTGGTGATCGACGAGCGCGCGATCGTCAACGCGATGGCCGCGCTGCTGGCCACGGGTGGCTCGACCAACCACTTGATCCACTGGGTGGCGGTGGCGCGCGCGGCCGGCATCCAGATCGACTGGAACGATTTTTCCGATCTGTCGGCGGTGGTGCCGCTGCTCGCGCGCGTGTACCCCAACGGCAGCGCCGATGTGAACCAGTTCCAGGCCGCGGGCGGCCCGGGCTATGTGATTCGTGAGCTGCTCGATGCGGGCCTGATGCATTCCGATGTGGTGACGGTGCGCGCGGGCGGTATCCGCGAGTTCACGCGGGTGCCCCAGGGCGATGCCGGGCACCGGCTGCATTGGGCCGAGATCGGCGCCAGCCTTGATGACAATGTCCTGCGCCCGGCAAGCGCCCCCTTCAGCGCCACGGGCGGGCTTCGCCTGCTGCAGGGCAACCTGGGGCGCAGCGTGATCAAGGTCTCGGCGGTGCCCGAAGACCGCCATGTGATCGAGGCACCCGCGCAGGTGTTTGATTCGCAGGCCGAGCTGCAGGACGCCTTCCAGGCCGGCGCGCTGGACCGCGATGTGGTCTGTGTCGTGCGCTGGCAGGGGCCACAGGCCAACGGCATGCCCGAGCTGCACAAACTCACGCCGCCGCTGGCGGTGCTGCAGGGCAAGGGTTTCAAGGTGGCGCTGGTCACGGACGGGCGCATGAGCGGCGCCTCGGGCAAGGTGCCGGCCGCCATCCATGTCTCGCCCGAAGCCGGTGCCGGTGGGCCGCTGGCGCGGGTGCGCAGCGGCGATATCGTGCGGCTCGATGCCGTGGCCGGCACGCTCGATGTGCTGGTCGACGCCGCCGAGTGGCAGGCGCGCACGCCGGCGCAGCTGCCTGCCGCCCAGGCGCTGGACAACCGCTTTGGCTTCGGCCGCGAACTGTTTGCCGGATTCCGGCGCAATGCGCTCAGCGCGGAAGAGGGGGCCTGCTCATGGCTGTAGCGACAACGCAACTCAACGCGCGCGACGTGATGCGCGATGCACCGGTCATTCCAGTGATCGTGCTGCACGACGTTCAGCACGCCGTGCCGATGGCGCGCGCGCTGGTCGCGGGTGGCATCCGCATGCTGGAAGTCACGCTGCGCACCCCGCAGGCGCTGGCCTGCATCGAGGCCATCGCGCGCGAGGTGCCAGAAGCCGTCGTCGGCGCGGGCACGGTGCGCAGCGCCGCCGATGCCGCCGCGGCGGCGCGCGCCGGCGCACGTTTTGCCGTGAGCCCGGGCTACACCACGGCGGTGGGCGACGCCTGCCGCGCCCAGGGCCTGGCGCTGCTGCCCGGCGTGGCCACGGCCAGCGAGATCATGACCGCGCAGGCCGATGGCTTTGACGCGCTCAAGTTCTTTCCCGCGGTGCAAGCCGGCGGCAGCGCCATGCTCAAGGCCTGGCAGGGGCCGTTTGGCGAGGTGCTTTTCTGCCCTACGGGAGGTATCCAACCGGGCAATGCGGCGGCGTTTCTGGCGCTGGCGAATGTGGCGTGTGTTGGCGGATCATGGCTGGTGCCGGCCGATGCGCTGGCGCAGGGCGACTGGGGGCGCATCACGGCGCTGGCGCGGGAGGCAAGTCACCTGCCGCGGAGCTCGAGGTAAAACCTGTCTCCCGGGATGCAGCCGTGGTGACGCACAGGGCTGGCTCCAGCACGCGTGAGGAGCTTCGCCGGTACTACGGCATGGCGCCCGCGCTGCCCAGGCGCCGCGGCCGCAGCTCGCTCACCACAATCCCCGCCACAATGAACACCGCCCCCAGCAGCGCCGTGGCCGGCAGGCGGTCGCCCGCAATGCGGCCGATGATGCCAGCCCAGACCGGGTCGGTCGCATAGATCAGCGTGGCCTTGGTCGGGGATACCGACTGCTGGGCCCAATTCATGGTGAGATGGATCAGCGCGCTGGCCAGGCCCAGCCCGATGGCGCTGGCGCACCACACCCAGGAAAAGGCGGGAATGCCTTCGCCTGCCAGCGGCATGGCCGCCCACGCGCACAGGCCCGCGACCAGCAGCTGAACGGCGGTAACGCGCTGCACATTGACCTGGCCCGCGTACCTGCCGATCAACAGGATCTCCAGCGCAATGACCAGCGCCCCGGCAATGGTCGCCGCCTCGCCCATGCCCAGCGCAAAAAGTTGCGCCGTACCCGGGCTGCTGACCAGCACCAGGCCGATGAACGCCAGGCCGATGCCGACCCACGCCATCGGGTGCGGCGCGCGGCCCGTGAGCAGCCACTGCAGCAGCGGCACCGCGGGCACGTAAAGCGCCGTCAAAAACGCCGACTTGCTGGCCTCGATGCTCTGCAATCCATGGCCGAGCAGCGCATAGGCGACGCAGATGGTCGCGCCGATCGCGCTGCCGGCCAGCAGCTCGGCCAAGGTCAATCCCGCCATATGCCGGCGAAACACCAGCATCGTCGCCAGCCCCGCGACCACGAAGCGCAGGCCGACAAAGAACAGTGGCCCGCTGTGGAGCATGGCGGCATGCATGACGACAAACGTGCAGCCCCAGAGCACGGTGACCCCCAGCAGCGCCGCCTCCTGGCGTGAAAAGCGGTGGAAGAAAGCGTTTTTGGACCAGGGCGGGGGCAGCATAGCGCGGGATTCTAGATGTGACAGATTGCTTCATCGCGATGCTGTCGCGAGTGCCCTGTGCCATGACGGGGCAATGCAGTGCGCTGGCGCAGCAGCCGCCCGGCGCGGCTGCCTGCGTCAATAGCGCCGCTGCTTGTCCACCACCGCCGGCATGGCCCCCGACTGCCGAAAGCGAAAGATGTTTGCCGCCACGATCGCCGACGCCGTGCCCCGGTCGGTCGGCGCCGAGATATGCGGCAGCACCGTCACCTGGGGGTGCTGCCACTGCCACCGCCCCGCGGGCAGCGGTTCCTCGCGAAACACATCGAGCACCGCGTGGTTCAAGTGCCCGGCGTCGAGCGCCGCGCGCAGGGCCTGGTCGTCGATGATCGCGCCGCGCGCGAAGTTGATCAGCGACGCGCCGGGGCGCAGCTGGCCCAGCGCCGTGGCGCCCAGCATGCCTTCGGTCTCCGGGGTCAGCGGCAGCAGGCAGACCAGGATATCGGCGCCGGCCAGCAGCGCCGGCAGCTCGGCCGCGCCCGCGAAGCACTGCACATCGGCCACGGCCTTGCGGCTGCGGCTCCAGCCGCTGACCTCAAAGCCCGCGGCGCGCAGCCGGGCGGCACTTGCCAGGCCCAGTTCCCCCAGGCCCAGCAGCGCCACCGCCTTGCGCCGCGGCGGCGCATAGTCATGCGCGAGCCACTGGCCCTGGGCCTGCTGGCGCGCGTAGCGCGGCATGTCGCGGTGCAGGTACAGCGTCCAGGCCAGCACGGCTTCGGCCATGGTGTCGGCGAGCTGCGGGTCGACCAGGCGCACGATCTGCACCGGGCTGTCCTGCAGGTCCGCGACCAGCCGCTCGACGCCGGCCCAGACGCTGTGCACCCATTGCAGGTTCGGCAGCGTGCGCAGATCGGCGGGATCGGGGTTGGCGACAATCGCCACCTCGCAGGCCTTGCGCTCCTCAGTGCCGAGGGACTCCAGCAGCACGACGCGCTCTGCGGGCATTGCCGCCTGCAGCGCGGCGTGCCAGGCGTGCGCGAACGGGTAGCCGGGCGCGCAGACCAGGGGCAGCACGCGGCTCACTGCGCGTAGACCTTGTCGAGATCCCTGAATCCCTTGACCTCGATCGGATTGCCGCTTGGGTCCAGAAAGAACATCGTCGCCTGCTCGCCGGGCTCGCCCTCGAAGCGGATATGGGGCTTGAGCACGAATTCGAACTGCTGCGCCGTGAGCCGCGCGGCCAGCGCCTGCCAGTCATCCATGCCCATCACCAGGCCCAGATGCGGCATCGGCACCATGTGGTCGCCCACGCGGCCGGTGTTGGTGACGGGGAAGGGCTCGCCCAGGTGCAGCGAGATCTGGTGGCCGAAGAAATCGAAGTCGACCCAGGTATCGGTGCTGCGGCCCTCGGTGCAGCCCAGCACGCCGCCGTAGAAGGCGCGGGACTGGTCGAGATCACGGACATGGTAGGCAAGGTGAAAGCAGGTGCGCATGGGAATACTCGGGAATGTCGGCCCTGGACAGGCCATTGGCGTGGAGGGCCCAAGGTTAACGCGCATACTTCAAAAGACATAGCCAATATTGCTTTCACAACCCAAAGGAATTCTTTTGGAGATCCGTTACCTCAAAAGCCTGCTGGCCGTGGTCGACAGCGGCTCGATTGCCGAGGCCGCGCGCACCGAGCACCTCACGGCCGCAGCCATCGGCCAGCGCGTGCAGGTGCTCGAGCGCGAGCTGGGCTTTGCGCTGCTCTCGCGCAGCGGGCACAGCGCGCGGCCCACGCCGGCGTGCGAGCGTTTGTTGCCGCGCGCGCGCCGGCTGGTGCGCGAAGCGGCGCTGCTGCCCGGCGATGCCAGCGTCGACGGGCTGGGCGGCAGCCTGCGCATCGGCGCCATCTCCACCGGGCTGACAGGCTTGCTGCCGCGCGCGCTGCGCCGGTTCACGCAGGCCGCGCCCGCCGCCAAGGCGCTGATCGTGCCGGGCACCTCGCGCGCGCTGTACCGCATGCTGCAAGCCGGCGAGCTCGATGCGGCGCTGATCGTCGCGCCGCCGTTTGCGCTGCCCAAGACGCTGCGCGCCGTGGAGCTGCGCCGCGAGCCCCTGGTGCTGCTCGCGCCGCCCGGCACGCGCGGCAGCCCGCAGGCCCTGCTGCGCAAGATGCCCTATATCCGCTACGACCCCAGCGCCTGGGGCGGGCGCCATGCAGCGCAGTGGCTGGCCGATCAGGAGATAGCGCCCGCGGTGCTGTGCGATCTCGATGCGCTTGAAGCGATTGCGCTGCTGGTGTCCGACGGCATGGGCGTGAGCCTGGTGCCGCAATGGCCGGGCATCGAGCGTTTTGCCGGCGACTGCCGTGCGGTGCCGATCCCGGGCGCCGCCCATGCGCGCACGATCTTGCTGGTGCGCCCCGCGGCGCCGGATTTTGCGCAGATGCTGGAGCTGCTCGAGCATTCGCTGACGGACCCTCTTGTGTGAAATAGATAATCAACGTAATCTATGTTGCATTGCAGCCCAGGAGCTTTTCATGCACGACGCGCCCGCGGCCACGCCGCTTTATCTCGACGACCTGAAGGTGGGCGATGTATTCGAGAGCCCGGCGCACGCGCTCGATGCGCAGCAGATCGTGGCCTTCGCGCAGCAGTTCGACCCGCAGCCCTTTCACCTCGACGATGACGCGGCCAGGAACTCCTATTTCCAGGGCCTGGCGGCCAGCGGCTGGCACACCGTGGCGCTGACCATGCGCCTGGTCGTGCAAAGCCTGCCGCTGGCGCAGGGCGTGATCGGCGCCGGCGCCGAGTTGAGCTGGTCGCAGCCCACGCGCCCGGGCGACGTGCTGCGCGTCGCCAGCACCATCCGCGAGATCATTCCCTCGCGCAGCAAACCCGACCGCGCCATCGTGGTGCTCGAAAGCATTACCTCCAACCAGCACGGCGCGGCGCTGCAAAAGCTCGTCAGCAAGCTGGTGGTGTTCAGGAAAAAGGCCTAGGCCATGGGCCGCGCATCGCAGCAGCAGGCGCAGCAAAGCCGCGCCAGAATCGTCGACAGCGCCAACCGGCTGTTTCGCCAGCATGGGGTGGACCATGTGTCCGTCGCGCAGGTCATGCACGCATGCGACATGACGGTGGGCGGCTTCTACAAGCATTTCGCCTCCAAGGAAGCGCTGGTCGCAGAGGTCTGCGCGCTGGCTTTCACGCAGTCGCTCACGACCTGGCAGCGGGTCTTGGAGCAGGAGCACAGCGCAGTTCAGCCGCCCCATGCCGAGCTGGTGCATGGCTATCTGGGCAACCGGGCGCCGCAGCGCCGCTGCCCGATCCTGGCCTATGCACCCGCGGATGGCGTGCCCGGCGACGCGGTCTATCGGCAGGGCACCCAGGAGTTGTTCGAGCGATTCGTCGCGCAGGCGGGTGAAGGCGCAGCCGTCCGAGGGCAGGCGATGGTGCTGTTTGCCGCCATGGTCGGCGCGCGCATGCTCGACCAGGCCACCGGCAGCGCGCCCTGGGTACAGGAGCTCGAAGCCGCCGTCAACGCAGCGGCTGCGGCCGCCGTTCCCACCCACCCCACTTCCTGAACACCATGAACCATTTCCCGGGCGCGCGGCTTTCCCTGCCGCAGATCCTGCTGTGCGGCGGCCTTGTCGTCACGCTGTCGATGGGCATCCGCCATGGCTTTGGCCTGTGGCTGCAGCCGATCACGCAGGAGCAAGGCTGGACGCGGGAGACCTTTGCGTTTGCCATTGCGATCCAGAACATTGCCTGGGGCCTGGCCGGCGTGCTCGCGGGCATTGCCGCCGACCGCTTTGGCGCGGTGCGCGTGCTGATGCTGGGCGGCGTGCTTTACGCGCTGGGCCTGGTGGGCATGGCCTGGGCGCCCACGCCGCTGCTGTTCGCTCTCACGACCGGCGTGGTGATTGGCGCGGCGCAGGCGGGCACGACGTATGCGGTGATTTTCGGCATCATCGGCCGGCAGGTGGACCCCGCGCGGCGCTCCTGGGCGCTGGGGCTGGCGGCGGCGGCCGGCTCCTTCGGGCAGTTCCTGATGGTACCCGTCGAAGGTTTTCTGATCGACCGCCTGGGCTGGCAGCAGGCGCTGTTCGTGCTTGCGGCGCTGGCGCTGCTGATCGTGCCGCTGGCGCTGGGCCTGCGCGAGCGCGGCGCGGCCAACCCGGCGCCGGGGCCGGTGCAGACCCTGGGCCAGGCCATCCGCGAGGCCTGGTCGGCGCCAAGCTTTCTGCTGCTCATGGGCGGCTATTTCGTCTGCGGCTTCCAGGTGGTGTTCATTGGCGTGCACATGCCGGCCTACCTCCGGGACCAGGGCCTGTCGCCGCAGGTCGCCAGCTACTGCCTGGCGCTGATCGGCCTGTTCAACATCATCGGCACCTATGTGGCGGGCTCGCTCGGGCAGCGGCTGGCCAAGCGCAAGATCCTGGCCTTCATCTACCTGGCGCGCGCCGTGGTGATCAGCGTGTTTGTGCTGGCGCCGGTCTCGGCGACTTCGGCCTATGTGTTTTCCGCGGTGATGGGACTGCTGTGGCTGTCGACGGTGCCGGTGACCAGTGCACTGGTGGCGCAGATCTTTGGCGTGGCACACCTGTCCATGCTCAGCGGCTTTGTGTTTCTCAGTCACCAGATCGGCTCGTTCCTGGGCGTGTGGCTTGGCGGGGTGCTGTATGACCGCACCGGCAGCTATGACAGCGTCTGGTACATCGCCATCGCGCTGGGCGTGCTGGCCGCGGCGCTGAACCTGCCGATCCGCGAGGCGCCGCTGGTGCGCGGGGGGCTGGGGCGCGCCGCGTGAGTGCCCGGTGTGGTGCGCCTGCGACGTGCAAGCCACGGCAGATAGCCTGTTCACCACGCGTCACGTTAGAAAACCAATGACCTACCCGACCCATTGCGCATTCGCGGCGCAGCTGCGCAGTGCTTTCGCGATTTCGGATGCGGCAGCCCAGGCGGTGCCGCTGGAACGGGGCGCGGTGAGCCCGCCGCCGGGTGGGCAGACGTCCGACGGCCCCACGGCCCCACGGCCCCACGGCCCCACGGCCCCACGGCCTTCAGCCTGGGGTTCCTGGGCGACGAAGTGCTGCGGCTGGGCCAGGGCATCCCTGTCTTTTCGCGCCCGCAGCTGGGCGAATTCGACCTGTTCATCGTACCGCTGGGGACGTCGCGCACGACCGCCCGCATGCAGCACGAAGCGGTCTTCAACTGATTTCCCCTAGACACGGCCATGCAGGGCAGCTACTACGGCGTGGTGAACGCCGGGGCCTCGAGCGGCACCGCGCCGGCGCTGACGCGGGGCCAGCAATATGTGGTGACGGTGTCCGCCTGCGCGGTGCGCATTGCGGCGGACAACAACACCCTGATCGGCTTCTTCTTCTTCGGCGGTGAGCGCAACGGCACCAGCAGCACGCTGGCCGGCCTGTCACCCGCCCAGATCATCAAGGAGCCCACGCGCCTGGAGCTGGACGCGGTGCAATACAACGTCGGCGTCAGCGGCGGCCCGCTGGGCTACGAGCGCGAGCGGCGCGTCAAGGTCGTGTCCACCGACGCCAGCGTTGCCGACGGCGACCTGTTCCTGTCCATCGACGCCGCCCACGCGACCGATTCGAGCTACGGCATCGATATCCGGGCCAGCACCCGGCGCTGACAGGGCCGGGCCGTTGCCGCGGCCGGCTCCGGCAATAGCTGCCTCAGCAACGCGGCAATGCTTGATCTTTCGGACCCTTCGGCGCGACGATGGGCGCCAAAGGAACATGGGTCATGGGAGCGGCATTGCAGACAGCGCCAGGCAGGCCTGCGTGCGGTCCGGCCGGCCCGCGCAACGGCGCGGCGGTGGCCTGGCGCAACGCAGCTTTCACCGCCATGGTCGGCGCGCTGCTGGCAGGCATCATGCCTCCTGCCCGGGCCCAGTGCGCTCCTGCGGCGCCCGTGACGGGGCTGGGTACATGCATCGATTCGATGGCCGGCAATTCAGCGCGCGTGACGCGGCAGATCAACGGCTTGGGCTACCGGCTCCACTACGGCCCCGCGAGCTACACCGACTACGAGCTCAAGCGCATCTATATCCAGGCCTACGACTGCCGCCAGGTGGACACCACGGGCCTCTACGCCCGTGCAGCCATCGTTGCGCATGAACTGGGGCATGCGGAATACGGCATGCGCCAGGACACCCGTTCACGCGCCGCATTCATCGAGTCGGCATGCGACTCCGAAGGCCACGCGGTCATCAACAACATCCTGGCGCGCGCCGAAACGCTGCAATGCAGCGCCCAGAGCATGGATATCGGCCTGGCGGCGTCCAATGCCGGGCAGTTGCTCGATATCCACCGCGCCAGGAGTGCGGACCGGCGCCGCATCGGCGAGGCTTTTTGCCAAAGCAACTTCACCTCGACGACGCGGCAGAACTACCGCGACTACTACGGAGCCTACTATGACGCGCACTATTGAAGCGCTGGCGCGCTGGGCGCGCGCGGCCATGCTGGCCACGGCGGCGCTGCCCGCCCTGGCCGCCCCGGTGCCCGAAGCCTTCTGGAGCCTGGTCGGCAAGCTTGCCGCGGCCACCCCGCAAGGCGCCAGTGCCGTTGCCAGGCAGTGGCCAGGCAAGCAGTTTTCGCTGATTGGCCCCAGGGAACTGGGCAGCGCGCCGTTCACGGTCGGGCCCGGCCTTGAGACCACCATCGCCGAGGTCCGGCTCGCCGAGGGAGATGCCGTGCAGCTGATGGTGCTCGAGCTGCAGGGCCGCTGCATCACGCCCGCCGATCTGAGCGCGAGGTACCTTCAAGTGAAGAACGCCGACTTCCCCCAGCCCCACAACCCGGACCCGGTGCGCTACCGCCGCGTGGAGATCGACGGCGTCAGGGTGTCGTTTGGCTTTCGCGGGGCCGGACCGGGCTGCCTGTCGCATGTGGTGTTCAATCCGCAGGGGGATTGAGCCCGGGCATCCGGTGCCGGCGCAGGCTCATTTGAACAGCGCGCTGCCCGAGCGCACCGCGGCACGCGCATCGATCAGATGCGCCCAGCGCAGCAGATGCGGATAGGCCGGCGCGTCGAGAAACTCCGCCGCGTCATACACGCGCCCGAGCACCACGCAGCCATACCAGGGCCAGATCGCCATATCGGCAATCGTGTACTCGCTGCCGCCGATGTATTCATGATCACGCAGCTGGTTGTCGAGCACGCTGAGCTGGCGTTTGGTCTCCATCGTGAAGCGATCGATCGCGTAGGGGATGCGTTCGGGCGCATAGACGTGGAAATGCCCGAAACCGCCGCCCAGATAGGGCGCGCTGCCCATCTGCCAGAACAGCCACGACAGGCACTGCGCGCGCTGGGCCCCGTCGGCCGGCAGGAAATGCCCGAATTTCTCGGCCAGGTACAGCAAGATGGCGCCGGACTCGAACAGCGGCACCGGCTGCGCTTCGCTCTGGTCCAGGAGCGCCGGAATCTTCGAGTTCGGGTTGATGGCGACAAAGCCGCTGCCGAACTGCTCGCCCTGCATGATGTCGATGCGGTGCGCGTCATAGGCCGCGCCGGCGACGCCCAGCGCCTTGAGCTCCTCCAGCAGGATCGCGACCTTGACGCCATTGGGCGTCTCCATCGAGTAAAGCTGCAGCGGCTGGTCGCCACGCGGCAGCTCCTGCGTGTGGCGCGCGCCGGCGGTGGGGCGGTTGATGCTGCCGAACTTGCCGCCGAGGGCAGGGGGCGGGCTCCAGACCTTGGGGGCAGCGTTGGGGGGTTGTTCCATAAGAGATTCCTTGTAGGGGTGCGGGCCGTGAACCGAAGGGGCGGGTCGCAGGCCGGGCGCTGGATGGTGGGGCCGATGGCGGCGCTGCGCCAGCTCGCTCGCTCGCTCGGTTATATCCAATTTGCCCGGCGGGCGCAGCGCGCCGCGAATTGCACGATCGGCAGCCGGCGCTGCCGGCCAGGGCGTAAGCGGCATGGATTCTTACGTCGAGCGGGCCGGCAACGGCCGACACTGGCGGCGAAAGGATCCACCCATGTTCATTACCGCGCAAACCATCCCCAACCAACCAGGCATCCAGCCGCTTCCCGAGCAGCCGGCGCAGCCCCAGCAGCCCGCGCAGCCCCAGCAGCCCGCGTTGCCCCCCGAGATTCCCGTGCCCACCGACCCCCCGCTGGGCACGCCGCCGCTCGAGATCCCGCCCGAGCAGGCGCCGCAGCATATGTGACGGCCGCGCCCGAAGAGCACCTGTGGGCACCAGGAAGCAGGATTTTCCGGCCGCGCAGCTCCGGCGTTTTCTCGAGCCCGGGCCGGTGGTTCTGGTGTCCTCGCATGGGTACGGTCAGACCGGTGTCATGGCCAGGGGCCGGCCCAACGTGATGTAGTTCACGAAACGCCCGCAGCGCTCGAGCCGTTCTCGTTTCTTGGTGCTCTTGTAGAGCACGACGGTGCGTTGGGGCGGCGCAAAGTCCAGCGCGCAGGCCAACGTGATCGCCATGGCGCGCCGAGGACAGCTCCGCCGGGCCATGGTTGCTCAGGCCTGGAGCGCGCGCGCCAGCCAGCCATGCACCAGATCGGCGATATCGAGCTGGTTGCGGTCCATCATCAGCATATGCGAGTTGCCGCGGATTCCGCGCTCGGGCAGCGAGAGAATTTCCACCGACGCATGGCGCCGCGCGAACTGCTCGATGCGCGCGCGCATCGCGGGCCAGCGCGCATCGCCCGCGATGCGGTCGCCCAGCACGATCAGCGTCGGCACGGCGTAGCCATCGTCTTCGTCGGAAGGCGGCGGCACGGCGGCGGGCTCCAGGGCCACGACGGCACGCACGCGGTCGGGACGGCGCTGCGCCATGGTCAGGCCGAACATGCCGCCTTGGGAATGGCACACCACGGCGCTGGGCGCGACGCGCTCGAGCAGCGCCGCGTAGGCGTCGAGAATCACCGCGTCGGTATGCGCCCAGCGCGGCACCAGCTGGCGCACCAACCCCTCGAAGGCTTCGGCCGGGAACTGCCCCTCCGGAAATGCCTGCCGCGCGGCGTCTGCCAGCGGCGTGCCGTCCAGCGCGGGCCCGAGGCGAAAGCGCGCGAACACCGTTTCAGCGGTCTGCGACAGCGGCGCGCCCCAGAGCTGCTGCGGCGCATAGCCCGCGCGCCCGCGCTCGGCGGCGTCGCACAGGTAGGTATCCCAGCCACGGCGCACGAAATAGTGCAGCCAGCCGGGCCGGCCGTCAGGCGTGTTCTCCCAGCACGCACCGGTGAGCCCGCCGCCATGCCACAGCAGCAGCGGCGCGGGCTGCGCCGGGGCCTGGGGCAGGAAGTACTGGGCGTACATCTGGCCTACCCAATAGTGGCCGTTGGGGTCGAGCAGCACCGGTTCGCCGCCGGCTGCCAGCACCGCGCGGGTCGTGGGCTGACCTTGCAGCTGCATGGCCCGGCCGCCGACGTGGAAGGCGCCCATGTCGCGCAGGCACAACGGGCCGCTGCGGCCGGGGCGCGGGTCGATGGCCTCAGTGGCGGCGTTCATTCGGGCTTGATCTGGTTCTTGCGGATGACCTCGGCCCAGGCCGCCGTTTCGCTGGCCAGAAAGCGCTTGAGCGCAGCCGGCGTGCCGGGCGCCGCGACCAGGCCCAGTTCCTCGAGGCGCCTGCCCAGCGCCGGATCCTGCAGCGCGCGGTTGATGGCCTGGTTGAGCGTTTGCACTGCAGCCGCGGGTGTGCCGGCCGGGGCCAGCACGCCAAACCAGGGCGTGATCAGGAAATCGGGCAATCCCGCCTCGGTGAAGGTCGGCACATCGGGCACGGCCGGGGCGCGCGCCTTGCTGGCGACGGCGAGCGCGCGCAGCTTGCCGGCGCGAATGCTCTGCAGCGAGGCCGGCAGGTTGTCGAAGTACATGTCGACCTGGCCGCCCAGCAGGTCGGCCGCGACCTGGCCCGCGCCCTTGTAGGGCACATGGGCGATCTGCACCTCGGCGCGGTTGCGCAGCAGCACCAGCGCCAGATGGGCCGAGCCGCCCACGCCCGAAGAAGCTGCATTGAGCTTGTCGGGATGGGCCTTGGCGTAGGCGATCAGTTCCTTGAGGCTCTTGGCTGGCACGCTTGGATGCACCACCAGCACGCTGGGCACGGTGCCCAGCATCGCGACCGGCTCGAAGTCGCGCGCCAGATCGAAGGGGGCGGGCGTGTACAGCGACGGCGAGACGGCGCAGCTGAACGCGCAGACCAGCAGCGTATAGCCGTCGGCCGGCGACTTGGCGGCCGATTGCGCCCCAATGTTGCCGCCCGCGCCCGCGCGGTTCTCGACCAGCACCGGCTGGCCCAGCGACTTGCCCACATGCTCGCCGATGATGCGGCTGAGGATGTCCGGCGTGCCGCCGGGCGGGAAGGGCACGACCAGGCGTATCGGCTTGGCGGGAAAGGTCTGTGCGGCGGCGGGCAGTGCGGCCAGCGCGACCAGCGAGGTCAGTGCGGCGCAGGACAGCTGCCGCAGAAAGCGGGAAAGGGCCATGTTTGTCTCCGTTTTGATGCACCACGAGTGGGTGATGCATGACTGTAGAAGCGCGTGCGCGCCTGCGTCCAATCATCATTTGCCAAGCCAGGCATATCATTTCGGGTATGGATGACGAAATTTCCGCGCTGCGGCGCCTGGACCTGAACCTGCTGCTGACTTTCGACACGCTGATGGCCACGCGCAGCGCCACGCAGACCGCGCATGCCCTGCACAAGACCCAGCCGGGCGTGAGCCGCGACCTGGCCAAGCTGCGCCATGCGCTGGGCGATGCGCTGCTGGTCGCCGTGCATGGCCGCTTCGTTCCCACCGAGCGCGCGCTGGCGCTGCACGCGGCGGTGCGCCCGGCGCTGCTCGGTCTGGGCAAGGCGCTCATGCCGGCTGAGTCCTTTGATCCGGCACAGGCCGAGGGCGTGGTGGACATCGGCATTGCCGCGCATTTCGAGTTGCTGCTGGCCGGCCCGCTGCTGCAGCGGCTTGCGCAGCGCGCGCCGCGCGTGGTGCCCAAGCTGCATCCGGTGCATGGCGAATTCGACCCCGCGGATCTCGACGCCGAGCGCCAGGACATCGCCATCGGCCTGTTTGCCGAGGTGCCCGGGCGCTTCAGCCAAAAGCCCTTGTTCAGCGACGAGCGCGTTGCCGTGATGGGGCCACACCACCCGCTGGCCGGGCGGCGGCAGCTGTCGCTCGACGATCTGGAAAACGTCCGCTGGTTTGCCTACACGCAGATGCATGGCCGGCGCACCAATTTCGACCGCGCGCTCAAGGGGACGCAGCGGCGCATGGCGTTTGCCGCCTATGTCTCGGGCTTCGGCTTGGCGCCCCAGGTGCTCATGGAGAGCGACTACGCGACCACCATGCCGGCGTTTGCCGCAGCGCTGCACCGCCGGCACTTTCCGCTGGCGACCATCCGACTGCCGCAGCCGCTGCGCGAGATCACCTACCGCATGGCCTGGCCGCGGCGCCAGGACGCGTCGGAACTGCACCGCTGGGTGCGCGCCGAAATCAGCCAGTTGGTGGCCGGGCATATCGAAAGCGGCCTGCTCAAGCCGCCGCCGCGCGCCTGACTCGCGGCCCGCCGCTCAGTCGGCGCGCTGCAGCGCCTGCGCCAGATAGTCGACGAACACCCGGATGCGCGCGGCCAGTTCGGTGTTGCGGTAATAAACCGCGTTCACGGGCTGCAGCTGCTCCACGGTATGCGGCACCAACAGCTGCACCAGATCGCCGCGCGCGCGGTCGGCCTGGGTCATGAAGTCGGCCAGGCACACGATGCCGTGGCCGGCAAGCGCCAGCTGGCGCACGGTTTCGCCGCTCGATGCGCGCAGACCCGGCGCGATCTCCCAGTCCTCGCCCCCTGCATGGCGCAGCGGCCAGCGGTTGAGGCCCTCGGGCTGGGTGAAGCCGATCAGGCTGTGCCGGTGCAGGTCCTCGACCTGGCGCGGCCGGCCATGCGCCTTGAGGTAGCCCGGGGCGGCAAGCACGCGCAGCGCAAAGCGCGCGAGCGGCCGCGCATGCAGCGTCGAGTCGCGCAGCGCGCCAATGCGGATGCCGACATCGGTGCGCTGCTCGATCAGGTCGATCAGGTCGTCGTTGCTGTTGAGCTCCAGCTCGATATCGGGATACTGCGCGCGAAAGCCCGCGAGCAGCGGCACCACGGCATGCAGCATGAAGGGCGAGGCGGCATTGACGCGCAGCCGGCCCGCGGGGTGGGCGCGGCGCGCGGCCATTTCATCCTCGGCGGACGCCACCGCATCGAGCACGGCGCGCGCGCGCTGCAGGAACAGCGCGCCTTCCTCGGTCAGCGCGAGCCGGCGCGTGGTGCGCCGCAGCAGCGTGGTGCCGAGCTTTTCCTCCAGCCGGCGCAGCGTGCGGCTCACGCCCGACACGGTCTGCGCCAGCTGCTCGGCCGCGGCGGTGATCGAGCCGGTGTCGATCACCGTTGCAAACGCCTGCAGTTCATCGAGGGTGGTTTTCATTGTTGATTTCCAGTCAACAGTATTGTGCTCATGCAGGGCTTTTTCAGCAAGGATTTGACGCGCACAGTACGGCTACTTCCTCTTCACTGCACCGCCATGCCACTTGCTCTTCTTGCGCTGACCGTCAGCGCCTTTGCCATCGGGACGACCGAGTTCGTCATCGTCGGCCTGCTGCCCACGCTGGCCGCCGATCTCGCCATCAGCCTGCCCTCGGCCGGCCTGCTGGTCAGCCTGTACGCGCTGGGCGTGGCCATCGGCGCGCCAGTGCTCACCGCCTTGACCGGCAAGCTGCCGCGCAAGCTGCTGCTGCTGGGCCTGATGGCGCTGTTCACCGCCGGCAATCTGCTGGCCTGGCAGGCACCGGGCTTCGAGACGCTGGTCGCGGCGCGGGTGCTCACGGGCCTGGCGCATGGCGTGTTCTTCTCCATTGGCTCGACCATTGCCACCAGCCTGGTGCCGCGCGAAAAGGCCGCCAGCGCCATTGCCACCATGTTCACCGGCCTCACGGTGGCGCTGGTCACCGGCGTGCCGCTCGGGACCTTCATCGGCCAGCATTTCGGCTGGCGCGAAACCTTTCTCGCGGTGTCGCTGCTCGGGGCCCTGGCCTTTGTCGCCAGCCTGGTGTTCGTGCCGCGCAAGCTGCGCCATGCACCGCCCGCATCGCTGGCCCAGCAGGCCCGGGTATTGACGCAGCCGCGCCTTTTGCTGGTCTATGCGACCACCGCCATCGGCTATGGCGGCAGCTTCATTCCCTTCACCTTCCTGGCCGCGATCCTGACCGAGATCTCGGGTTTCAGTGCCGCCGCCGTGGGCTGGGTGCTGCTGGTCTACGGCGTGTCGGTCGCGGCCGGCAACCTCTGGGGCGGGCGGCTGGCCGACCGCCAGGGCGCGATACCCGCGCTGAAGATCATCTTCGCGGCGCTCGCCGGGGCACTGCTGCTGCTGAACTTCACCGCGGCGCATGCCTGGCTGGCGGTGGCGACGGTGCTGCTGTGGGGCGCGGTGGCGTTTGGCAATGTGCCGGGGCTGCAGGTCTACGTCGTCAAGCAGGCCGAGCGCTTCGCGCCGCAAGCGGTGGATGTGGCCTCGGGCCTGAACATCGCGGCGTTCAACCTGGGCATTGCCGGTGCGGCCTGGGCCGGCGGGCTGATCGTCAACCACTGGGGCCTCAGGCACACGCCGTGGATTGGCGCGCTGGTGGTGCTGGTAGCGCTGGCGCTGACCCACTGCAGCGGCGCGCTTGACCGCCGCGATGCACGCGCGCTGCAGGCTGCAGCCCCCTGATTTCCTTTTTTCTCAACGGAGCTTTGCATGACTAATTCCTTCCACATTCCCGATCTGGGCCTGGGCACCTTCCGCCTGACGGGCAGCACCGTGATCGACTCGGTGCGCAATGCGCTGGAGCTCGGCTACCGCGCCATCGACACCGCGCAGATCTACGGCAACGAGGCCGATATCGGCCAGGGCATGGCCGACGCCAGCGTGCCGCGCGCGCAGTTGTTTCTCACGACCAAGATCTGGACCGAGCACCTGGCCCGCGCGCAGCTGCTGCCCAGCCTGCGCGAAAGCCTGGCCAAGCTGCGCACCGACCACGTCGATCTGACACTGATCCACTGGCCGTCGCCTGCGGGCGCGGTACCGCTGACGGAAACGCTCGATGCGTTGATGCAGGCCCGCGAGCTGGGCCTGACCCGCGCCATCGGCATTTCCAACTTCCCCGTGGCGCTGCAGCAGCAGGCCATCGATGCCGTCGGCGCGCACAACCTCGCCACCAACCAGATCGAGCTGCACCCGCGGCTGCAGAACCCGGCGGTCGTGGCGCATGCACGGGCGCATGGCATCCGCATCACCTCGTATATGACGCTGGGGTATGGCCAGGCGCTGGAGGAGCCGGTGATTCAGGCCATCGCGCAGGCGAACGGCGCCACCCCGGCGCAGGTGACACTGGCCTGGGCGCTGGCACGCGGCTTCGCGGTGATTCCCTCGTCCACGCAGCGCGTCAACCTGGCCGGCAATCTGGCGGCACGGGCGCTGCGCCTGAGCGCGGCGGAACTCGCGCAGATCGACGCCATGGACCGGGGGCAGCGCCTGGTTGACCCCGAGGGCCTGGCGCCGCAATGGGACTGAACGTGTCCGGGTTCCGGGTGGGGTCAAGAAACCCCAAGGGCGGTTTCGCTGCCCTGCATCCACGCTAAGATGCCTGTCCGAGTGGCGCCAGCACGCTGCGGGTGCGGGCTCTCCCGCGCCGCCTGGCCCCTGCAAGAAGAAACTTCAGCGGCTAAAAGCCGCACAAGGGGGCGCCAGTCGTGTACTACGAAATTTTCATGGACAACGTGCTGCGGCTGCTGGAAGAAAAGCAGATGACCAAGCAGGCCCTGGCGCACAAGGCCGGCATGTCGATTTCGTTTCTCTCGGATCTGACCAATGGCAAGGCCAACCCGTCGCTCAAGATCATGGCGGCCATTGCCAGCGCGCTGGAGGTGCAGTTGCCGACGCTGTTGCAGCCGCCCGAGGCGGTACCCGCGGTGCACGACCAAAATGGCGCATACCGCGTGACGCGCCAGCTGCCCGAGGGCCTGTCGCAGGTCTCCGCCGTGCTCACGGACTACCAAGCCTTCAATGTGCGCCAATGGGATGAAGCCAACCGCAAGGCCATTTCCAAGCCAGGGGATCTGCCCGCCTGACCGGCTCCCGCCCTTCTTTTAGCGGCTAAAAAACAGCCGCGGGCCCACTCCACAGCCGCCTGCGCCACGGCTGTCGCCTTGCCGGAGCAGCTCCCGGTCGGTAATTTCAAGTAACACTTCTTTTGAGCAAAAGGCGTTGTTGGGTCTTTTATTTCGGTATATCGTTCGCCGAATTGCCATTTTCGGTGGACCCCATGATTGAAGAAGACTTCTCCAGCCTCAAGGAACGCGCGAAAAGAAAGCTCGAGCGCGACATGGGACCCCTGCTGCTGGGGGCGCTCAACGACCCGCGCACCGTCGAGCTCATGCTCAATGCCGATGGGCGGCTGTGGCAGGAGCGGCTGGGGGAGAAGATGCAGTGCATCGGCGCGCTGCGCACGGCCCAGTCCGAAGCCATCATCAAGACCATCGCCGGCTACCACGGCAAGGAAGTCACCCGCGGCAAGCCCGTGCTCGAAGGCGAGTTTCCGCTGGACGGCTCGCGCTTCGCGGGCCAGCTGCCCCCCGTGGTGCCCGCGCCCACCTTTGCCATCCGCAAGCGCGCGGTGGCGATCTTCGCTCTGGCGCAGTATGTCGAGACCGGCATCATGACCCAGGCCCAGCACGACGCGCTGCAGGCGGCGGTGCGCGACCACCGCAACATCCTGGTCATCGGTGGCACGGGCTCGGGCAAGACCACGCTGGTCAACGCCATCATCCATGAAATGGTCGTCTGCGACCCTACCGAGCGCGTGTTCATCCTGGAGGACACCGGCGAAATCCAGTGCGCGGCGCAGAACTTCGTGCAGTTCCATACCTCGATGGACGTGCCGATGTCGGCGCTGCTGAAAACCACGCTGCGCATGCGCCCCGACCGCATCCTGGTCGGTGAGGTGCGCGGCGGCGAGGCGCTGGATCTGCTGGACGCCTGGAATACCGGGCACGAGGGCGGGGCAGCAACGCTGCACGCCAACAGCGCCAGCGCCGGGCTGACGCGGCTGCGCTCGCTGATCACGCGCAACGAGGCGGCGCCGGCGGAAATTGAAGCGCTGATCGGCGAGGCGGTTCATGTCGTCGTGCACATCGCCCGTACCCCCGAAGGCGGACGCCGGGTCCAGGAAATCCTCGGCATTTCCGGATACGCGGACGGCCGCTACATCACCCAAGGACTGTAAGGAGCGCATTTCCATGCATTGCAAACCCCTTTCTCCCGGCTTTTCCAATTCTGCCGCGTGCCGCCCGTGCCTGCCGCGCGGGCCCTGGCTGCTGCTGGCGCTGGTGCTGCTGTGGCTGCTGGCCGGGCCGCCGGCCTGGGCATCCGAAGGCACGGGCGGCTCGCTTCCCTATGAAAGCTGGCTCACCAACCTGCGCAACTCCGTGACCGGGCCGGTGGCCTTTGCGCTGTCGATCATCGGCATCGTCGTTGCGGGCGGGGTGCTGATCTTTGGGGGCGACCTCAACGGCTTCTTTCGCACTTTGATCTTCCTGGTGCTGGTCATGGCGCTGCTGATTGGCGCGCAAAACGTGATGAGCACCTTCTTTGGCCGCGGCGCCGAGATCGCGCAGGCCCCGCCGCCGCCCCTGGTCCTGGCCGCGGGCCCGGCGCTGTGCGAGGGCTGAGCCATGGCTTTGCGTGCCATTCCCATCCGCCGCTCGGGCAACCGCGACAACCTGTTCATGGGCGGCGACCGCGAGCTGGTGATGTTCTCGGGCCTGCTGGCATTCGCGCTGGTCTTCAGCGCCCAGGAGCTGCGCGCCGCGGTGGTCGGCGTGGCGCTGTGGTTCGGCGCGCTGCTGGCCTGCCGGCTCATGGCCAAGTCCGATCCCAAGCTGCGCCCGGTCTATCTGCGCCACCGCCGCTACCGGGCCTATTACCGGGCCCGCAGCACGCCGTTTCGCGTGAACCGCGGGCATAGGCGGCTGTGATGATTTCCGCCATTGCCGTCTTGATTGCCCTGCTCGGCGCGGTGCTGCTGCTGTGGCTGTTCCTGCGCATCCGCGCCGTCGACGCGCAGCTGCGGCTCAAGCGCCACCGCTGCCCCGATGCCGGTCTGGCCGATCTGCTCAACTACGCGGCCCTGGTCGATGACGGCGTCATCGTGGGCAAGAACGGCGCGTTCATCGCCGCGTGGCTCTACAAGGGCGAGGACAACGCCAGCAGCACCGATGCACAGCGCGAGGCGGTGTCGATGCGCATCAACCAGGCCCTGGCCGGCCTGGGCAATGGCTGGATGCTGCATGTCGATGCCGTGCGCATGCCTGCGCCGCGCTATGCGGCCTCCGGCCTCTCGCATTTTCCCGACCCGGTCTCGGCCGCAATCGACGAGGAGCGCCGCCGGCTGTTCGAGCGCCTGGGGACGATGTACGAGGGCTACTTCATCCTGAGCCTGACATACTTCCCGCCGCTGCTGGCGCAGCGCCGCTTTGTCGAGCTGATGTTCGACGACGACACCCGCGCGCCGGGCCACCGGGCCCGCACCCAGGGGCTGATCGAGCACTTCCAGCGCGAATGCGTGGCCGTCGAGTCGCGGCTGTCCAGCGCGATGCAGCTGCAGCGCCTGCGCGGAACCAAGCTCACCACCGAGGACGGCACGCAGGTCACGCACGATGACCTGCTGCGCTGGCTGCAACGCTGCATCACCGGCCTGGACCATCCGGTGCAGTTGCCGCGCAACCCGATGTACCTTGATGCGTTGCTCGGGGGCCAGGAGCTGCTCGGCGGCGTGGTGCCCAAGATCGGGCGCCAGTTCATCCAGGTGGTGGCCATTGAAGGCTTCCCGCTCGAGTCGACGCCGGGCATGCTCACGGCGCTGGGCGAGCTGGCCTGCGAGTACCGCTGGTCATGCCGCTTCATCTTCATGGATGGCATCGAGGCAGTGAAGCACTTTGACCGCTTCCGCAAGAAGTGGCGGCAAAAGGCGCGCGGCTTCTTCGACCAGGTATTCAACACCCATACCGGGGCCATCGACCAGGATGCGCTGTCCATGGTGGCCGACGCGGAATCGGCCATTGCCGAGATCAACAGTGGCCTGGTGGCCGCGGGCTACTACACCAGCGTGGTGGTGCTGATGGACGCGGACCGCGCGCAGCTCGAAGCCTCGGCGCGCCAGATCGAGAAGGCCATCAACCGCCTGGGCTTTGCGGCGCGGGTGGAAACCATCAACACCCTCGACGCCTACCTGGGCAGCCTGCCGGGCCACGGCGTCGAGAACGTGCGCCGGCCGCTGATCAACACGCTCAACCTTGCCGATCTGCTGCCCACGAGCACCATCTGGACCGGACTGAACGCCGCGCCCTGTCCGCTGTACCCGCCGCTGGCTCCGGCGCTGATGCACTGCGTGACGCACGGCTCGACGCCGTTTCGCCTGAACCTGCATGTGCGTGACCTGGGCCACACCTTCATGTTCGGCCCCACGGGCGCCGGCAAGTCGACCCACCTGGCATTGCTGGCCGCGCAGCTGCGCCGCTACCCGGGCATGTGCATCCATGCCTTTGACAAGGGCCTGTCCATGTACCCGCTGGCCAAGGCCGTGGGCGGCAGGCATTTCACCGTCGCGGCAGACGACGAGCAGCTGGCCTTTTGCCCGCTGCAGTTCCTCGACACCCGCGCCGACCGGGCCTGGGCCATGGAGTGGATCGACACGCTGCTGGCGCTCAACCAGGTGGTGAGCACGCCCGCGCAGCGCAATGAAATCGGCAACGCCGTGATGAACATGCATGCCAGCGGCGCGCGCACGCTGTCCGAGCTCACGGTGACGATCCAGGACGAAGCCATCCGCGAGGCGCTGCGCCAGTACACCGTCGACGGCTGCATGGGGCATTTGCTGGACGCGCAGGAAGACGGCCTGCAGCTGTCGGACTTCACGGTGTTCGAAATCGAGGAGCTGATGAACCTGGGCGAAAAATATGCGCTGCCCACGTTGCTGTACCTGTTTCGGCGCATCGAGCGCAGCCTTCAGGGGCAGCCCGCGGCCATCATCCTCGACGAGGCCTGGCTGATGCTGGGGCACCCGGTGTTTCGCGCCAAGATCCGCGAATGGCTCAAGGTGATGCGCAAGGCCAATTGCCTGGTGCTGATGGCCACGCAGAGCCTGTCCGATGCCGCGCAGTCGGGCATTCTCGATGTCATCGTCGAGTCGACGGCCACCAAGATCTTCCTGCCCAACGTCTATGCGCGCGACGAGGACACCGCCGCGCTGTACCGGCGCATGGGGCTCAACGCGCGGCAGATCGACATCCTGGCCACCGCCATTCCCAAGCGCCAGTACTACTACGTGTCCGAGAGCGGGCGCCGTCTGTACGACCTGGCGCTCGGGCCGCTGGCGCTGGCGTTTGTCGGTGCCAGCGACAAGGAGTCGCTGGGCGCCATCAGGGGGCTCGAAGCGCGTTTCGGCGCGGGCTGGGTCGAGCACTGGCTGGCCGCGCGCAATCTGCAACTCAAGGACTACGAGGTGGCGACATGAACATTGCACACACGATCGAAGGCTGGGTGCATACCCTCCCGGGCACGGCACCCGAGCAGGCGTCCGCGCCCGCGCCCGCAGCGCCGGGGGAAGTCGACAACCCCTATCTGAACGCGCGCCGCAGCTGGAACGACCATGTCGGCGCGCTGGTGTCGTCGCGCCAGGCCTGGCAGCTGCTGGGCCTGATGTCGCTGCTGATCGTGCTGGCGGCGGTGGGCGGGCTGGTCTATATCGGCAGCCAGTCGAAATTCGTGCCCTATGTGGTCGAAGTCGACAAGCTTGGCCAGCCACTGGCCATTGCACCGGCCGGGCGCGCGGCCGGCGCCGATCCGCGGGTGGTGCATGCGGCCGTGGCGTCGTTCATTGGCGACCTGCGCCTGGTGACCCCCGATGTGGCCTTGCAGCGCAAGGCGGTCTTTCGCGCCTATTCGATGCTGTCACCGGACGATGCGGCCACCCAGAAGGCCAATGCGTGGCTCAACGGCAGCGAGGCCAGCAGCCCGTTTCGGCGCGCGGCCCAGGAAACCGTGAGCACCGAGATCCTGTCGGTGCTGCCGCAGACGCCAGACACCTGGCAGGTCGACTGGATGGAAACCACGCACGACCGCCAGGGCGTGCCCAAGGGCGCGCCGGTGCGCATGCGCGCGCTGGTCACGGTCTACACGGTGGCGCCAACGCCGCAGACCACCGAGGAGCAACTGCGCAACAACCCGCTGGGCATCTATGCCCGCGACTTTTCCTGGTCGAAACAGCTTTGAGAGGACAAAAGGCATGGACAAACTTCTTCTGGCGCTGGTGCTGGGCGCCGTTTCTGGCCTGGGCCACGCAGCTGGCGCTGGCGAGCCGCGACTGAACGAGCTCTATTTCTCCAGCACCAACCCGCAGCTCACGGCCCAGGAAAAAGCCGCCATTGCCATTGCCAACAAATGGCGCAACCCCGATGCCAAGGGGCTGCAGCCCGTGGCCGGCAGCGACGGGGCGGTACGCTTCCTGTTTGGCGCGCAGCAGCCGAGCATCGTCTGCGCGGTGCTGCAGGTCTGCGACATCGAGCTGCAGGCGGGCGAACAGGTCAACTCCATCCATCTGGGCGACGCCGCGCGCTGGACCGTGGAGCCGGCGGTGACTGGCAGCGGCGCCGCCGAAGTCCAGCATCTGGTGATCAAACCCATGGATGTGGGGCTCGAGACCTCGCTGATCGTCTCCACCGACCGGCGCACCTACCACCTGCGGCTGCGCTCGCACCGCACGGCCTTCATGCCGCGCGTGGGCTTCACCTATCCCGAGGAGGCGCTGGCCAAGTGGGATGCGCTCAAGGCCCGGGCCGGCCAGGAGCAGCAGCAGCGCACGCTGGCCTCGACGGGCGAGTACCTGGGCAACCTGGACTTTGCCTACGACATCGCGGGTGCGGCGCGCTGGAAACCGGTGCGTGTGTATAACGACGGCCGCAAGACCATCATCGAGATGCCGGGCGCGATGCAGCAGACCGAAGCGCCGGCATTGCTGGTCGTGCGCAAGGAGGGCGGGCCACTGCAGGGGGACGACACGGTGATGGTTAATTACCGCGTCCAGGGCGATCGCTACATCGTGGACACGGTGTTCGACAAGGCGGTGCTGGTGGCCGGCGTCGGGCGCGGCCAGGACCGCGTCACGATTACCCGGGGGGCAAAGCCATGACCCGCTTCCTCTGCGGCGCGCTGCTCGCGGTCTGCCTGGCAGGCTGCGCTTCTACGGGCCCCAAGTCCCTGGGGAATTTCAGCGATGCGCCCGCGCCCGTGCAGCAGCAACTGGCGGATGCGGCGGCAAAGCAGCTGATTGCGCTCTACCCCCCAGGCAAGACGCGCTTCGCGTTGCAGCAGCCGATGTCCGATGCATTTGGCCAGCCGCTGGCGGCGGCCCTGCGCGCCAGCGGTTATGCGCTGCAGGATTTCCAGGCGGATGCCGCTGCATCGGTGGCTGCGGGCACACCGGCATCGAGCGCAACGCCAGTCGCTGGCCTGCCCCTGGGCTATGTGCTCGACCAGGCCGCAGGACCGGGGCTGTACCGCATCAGCCTGGTGGTTGGCAGCCAGACCCTGACCCGCGTCTATCGGGCGCATGAAGGCCAGCTCGTGCCGGCCGGCGCCTGGGTGCGCAAGGAGTAGCCATGGCGGCCATCGACCGAATGTCCCCGCTGGGCTCGCCCGCCGGCATGGCGCGGCGCGCGGGCGTGCGGCGCGTCAACAACCTGCCGCTGTATATCGCCATCGCGGCGGTTGCGGTGTTCCTGCTGATCATGGTGCTGGTGGCTGCCGACCGCGCGGCCCGGCAGAATCGCCCGGCAGAACCGCGCATTGAAAAAGCCGGCAGCAGCGCGGCGTTCGCGCAGGAAATCGCAGGCGCGCGCAAGGACGGCATCATCCAGGCCCAGCACCGGCCGCCCCCCGAGGTGCCGGCGCCGCTGTCCATTGACATTGCGCGTCCGGACAACCTCGACGCACCGCCCCGGCCGCCGCAGGCCACGGGTGCGGCGGCAATCAACGAGGATGCCCAGCGCGTGCACATGCTCAAGCTCCAGCAGCTCGAAGAAGCCATCAAGGCCAAGACCGGTGTGCGTATGGAGGCTGCGCGCAGTGCGGGTTCGGCGCCCGCGCGCAGTGGCGCGGGGACGTCGCGCGAGCAAGCGCTTGCCCGTCTGGCGGCAGCGCGCCAGCAGATCGATGCCCAGGCGCAGGGCGACCCGACGGCGGCCTACCAGGCGCGGCTGCAGCAGCTGCAGCGCGGTGGCGCTGCGGGCGCCGCTCCCAACGACGCGGGCGGGGCTTCGGGCTATGCCGCGTTCCAGCCGCAAGGGGCAGGCGGCGACCGCTGGCAGCTCGACGCGCAGCCCGAGACGCCGCGCAGCCCCTACCTGCTGCGCGCCGGGTTCGTGCTGCCGGCCATGCTGATCTCCGGCATCAACTCCGATCTGCCCGGCCAGATCGTGGCCCAGGTCAGCCAGGATGTGTTCGATACCGCAACCGGCAAGTGGAAGCTCATTCCCCAGGGCGCGCGGCTGGTGGGCCAGTACGCCAACGAAGTCGCCTATGGCCAGTCGCGCGTGCTGGTGGCCTGGCAGCGCATCGTGTTTCCCGATGGCAAGGCCATGGATATCGGCGCCATGCCCGGTGCCGATGGCGCAGGGCAGGCCGGCTTCAAAGACCGCGTCAACAACCGCTATGTGCGGCTGTTTGGCTCGGCGCTGCTGATGTCGGGCGTCACGGCCGGCATTGCATTGAGCCAGCGCGATACGCCCTCGCCCTTTGGCAGTGCTCCGACCATCAACAGCGCGCTGAGCGAAGCCCTGGGCCAGCAGCTGGGCCAGGCCACCGCCCAGATGATTGCCAAGAACATGGGGATTGCACCGACGCTGGAAATCCGGCCCGGTTACCGCTTCAACGTGGTCGTCACCAAGGACATGAGCTTTCCCCATCCGTATCAGGCGTTTGACTATTAAGGAGGCATTCGTATGCAACGACATTTTTCAAGATCTTCGGCCTTCGCGGTGGTCATGGCCTGGGCAGTGGCGCCATGCGTTACGCACGCGGGCGGCATTCCCGTGATCGATGTCGGCAATCTGACCCAGAACTCGAAGATTGCCCTGGAGGCGGCGCTGCAGACGGCCAAGCAAATCGAGCAGTACAAGCTCCAGTTCAAGCAGTATGAAATCATGGTGAAAGACGCGAAGGTGCCCACCAGGAACGTGTGGGACAACGCAACGGGCACCATGGGTCGGCTGCTCACCGCCATGGACACGCTGGACCAGTACCGCGAGCAAGCCAACAGCCTCGAAAAGCATCTGCAACAGTTCAAGGATGTCGATGGCTACCAGGCCTCATCGTCCTCCTGCGCCAGTGCCCGCTGCAATGGGCCGAACTGGTCGCAGATGGCCCAGGAGCAGGGAAGGCTGGGAGCACGGTCACAAAAAAGCGCCAACGATGCGCTGCTGCGCAGCCTCGACCAGCAGCAGCAGACCATGCGCGCCGATGCGGTCCAGTTGGAGCAACTGCAACAAGGCGCGCAGGGCGCCGAAGGCCAGATGCAGGCGCTCGGCGCGGCCAATCAACTGGCCAGCCATGTGGCGCATCAGCTGCAGCAGATCCGCGCCTTGCTGATTGCCCAGAACACGGCGCTGGCCGCGCGCCAGCAGGCGCAGGCCGGCCAGGAAGCCCTCTCTCTGGCCGCGCAGAAAGCAGCTCTTGCGCCGCGCATGGTCGATACCCCCAATCGGCTCAACTGGCTGAGCATCAAACCCTGACGAGGCTGGCCATGGCACCCGATGCTCCCACGGTGGCAAGGCAATCCGGGCGTATAGGGCTGGCCTGCGGCATCGGCCTGGTGCTGATGCTGCTGGCGAGCCCGGCTGCGGCGGACCTGAGCAACCTGCGGCTGCTCGACACGGTGGTGGAAAAATTCTCCACGCAGGCCAGAACCTGGCAAAGCGTGATGATGAATGCCGCCACCTGGCTGTTCTGGACGCTGGGCACGATCTCCCTGGCCTGGACCGGCGGCATGATGGTGCTGCGCAAGGCGGATATGGGCGAGTTCTTTGCCGAGTTCATCCGCTTCATCCTGTTTTTCGGATTTTTTCTCTGGCTGTTGCGAAACGGCCCGGCTTTTGCCGCTTCCATCATCGAGTCGATGCAGCGACTCGGTGCCAATGCCACGCAGCAGTCCAGTGTCACGCCCTCCGTCATTGTCGACATCGGTTTCGCGATCTGGCAGCAGGCGGTGAGCAATATTTCGACCTTGAATTTGGTGAGCAGCCTGGTCGGCATCTTGCTGAGCGCCGCCATTTTGCTGCTGCTGGCGGCCGTGGCCGTCAACATGCTGCTGATGATGGTTTCGGGCTGGGTCCTGATGTACGCCGGCATCTTCTTTCTGGGTTTTGGCGGCAGCCGCTGGACCAGCGACATGGCCATCAATTACTACAAGAGCGTGCTGGGTGTCGGCGTGCAACTGATGACCATGGTCTTGCTGGTGGGCATCGGCAGTGATCTGCTGCGCCATTTCTATACCCAAATGGACCATGCGGCCAACAACCTCAATGAAATGATCGTCATGCTGGTGTTCTGCCTGGTGCTGCTGATGCTGACCAGCAAGGTGCCGGCGATGGTGGCGGGCCTGGTCACCGGCGGCGCGGGGGCCTCGAGCAACCTGGGCAGCTTTGGCGCGGGCGCGGTCATGGGCGCGGCAATGGGAGCGGCGGGCGCGGTATCGGCAGCAGCGGGAATGGGGGGCGCGGCAATGCGTGCGGGCGCTGCCAATGCCTCCGGTATCGGGCAGGCTGTGATGGCTGCGTACACCCAGTCGGCGGGATCTGGCGCGGGCGATGGGGGCGCCATGGTGGACACCGCAGGCAACGGCGAGAGTGCGGACGGTGCCAGTGTGTTTGCCGAGATGGACTTCGGCAGGGGAGGCGAAAGGGGCGCCACGGGAGCCGGCACTGGCGGCGACAGCGGTGCAAGCATGGACAGTGACAGCAGTGGAAGCGACAAACGCGGTGAAAGCCGCGGTGGCAGCAGCAGCGCCGATGGCGCAGGCCGCGGCAGCGACCACGGCAGCCATTCCTCGAAGCCTGGCACTTCGGACGAAGGCGGCGGGGGAGGGACCTCCAGCGGGCAGGCAACCGGCTCAGCGCAGGGCGACCACGGCTCCAGCGAGGCCTTGGGCAATGCGCAGCAAAAGGCCGGAGGCTTTGGCCGAGCGCTCGCCACTGCTGGCCACCTCGCCCAGGGCTGGATGGCCGTGGAGCAGGAGAAAAGCGCCAGCCGGCGCGCCCAGGCGCGCGAGCGCGTCGACGCGACCGTAGGCGCAAGGATTGCCGTGGCCATCCAGCGCGCCAACGCGCCGCCCACGACCGGCCGGGCAGAGGGCCGCGCCCAGCGCACTGCCGAAGTCACGGCCTTTGTTCAACGCGATTCAAGCAAGGGGTGATTCCCCGGGGAGTTTCTTCATGAACAGCAGATACCTTGCCGTGCCGGCCGCCTTGGCCCTGGCTGGCTCCTGCCTCAGTGCCACGGCACAGGAGGTGCTCGAAGGCGATGCCAAGCTGGCCTGTGAAGCCGTGCTGTGCCTGTCGACGGGGTCGCCGCCGGGCGAGTGCAGGCCAGCGCTCAAGCGTTATTTCAGCATCACGCACCGCCGGCTTGCGCAGACCATTCGCCAGCGCAACAACTTTCTGCGCCTGTGCCCTGCCTCCCAGCAGACTGAGTCCATGGCGTCATTGGTCAACGCCCAATCCAGGGCTGCGGGGCGCTGCGACGCACAAGCGCTCAATGCCAGCGAACGCCGGCTCACAGGTCGCGCACCCGATGATTTTGCGGTGAGCAACCGCATGCCGGCCTACTGCGAGGCCTATCTGGCGCATGCCTACAGTGATTGGGCCCATGTGCTGCCGCGGTATGTGGGCACACCCGAGCGCGGCGGCTACTGGGTGGCGGCGCGGGACCATGCGCGCGCGCAAAGTGATTGGCAGGCAAGGGTGGCGGCCGAGGATGCAGCCCGAACCAGTGCGGCCGCGCATTGAGCCGCCCCATGGACGGGCTGCCCTTGGCCGATCTTCCGGCCCCGTTGCATGAGCGCGTGGTCTGCTCGATCTCGGCGGCCATGAAGTACGAGCTGCCGGCCAACATTGTGCTTGCCGTGGCCGAGAAGGAAGGCGGCAAGCCCGGCCAGTGGGTGAAAAACAGCAACGGCACGCACGATGTGGGTGCCATGCAGTTCAACACCGGGTATCTCACCGAGCTGCAGCGCTTTGGAATAACGGCGGGCGATGTGGCGTCCGCGGGCTGCTACCCGTTCGAGCTCGCGGCCTGGCGCCTGCGCCAGCATATCCGCAAGGATTCGGGCGATCTCTGGACCCGCGTGGCCAACTACCATTCGCGCACGCCGAGCTACAACGCACGGTACCGCGGCGATCTGATGCGTCGCGCGGCGCGCTGGGCCGACTGGCTGGAAGCGCGCTTTGTGACGCGCGAAGTAGGTCGACCCGCCGCGCTGGCGCTGCCCGAGGCGCCAGCGCCCAAGGCTGTCACGCAGACCGGCAAGCGCTGAGGCGCGTGGCATGGCCAAAGGGCCGGCACCCGACCCAGTCAAGTCAGGTCAGGTCAGGTCAGGGCCAGGCCCTGCGCCCTTCAATCCTCCCAGGGAAGCTTGTCCGACAGGTCCGGCGCGACTTGGGCCGGACCGGTGACAAACCCAGCCGCACCCGCCGAAGCCCCTGGGGCGGCGGGCTTGCCCGGCGCGCCGATGCCTGCCTTGCCCAACTGCGCCATGGCCTCACCGCCTTGCGCCTTGAGCTCCTCGGGCCACCAGGCCTGAAACGGCTGGATATCCACGCCCTGGGGCACGTACCAGCTGCGCTGCTGCGGGTCCCAGCGTGCACCCAGCCCCTTGGCCTGGTCCTTGGCGGAAAACGGAACATTCAGTCGGAGTTGGGCTTGCTTCATGCGGCCCGATCTTAAGCGCAGCGCGCAGTGCGGGCAGCTTGGTATGCTGTGGTTCGGCCCGGCATGTGTCGGGTCCGGCTTTCACCTCGCTATGGAAAGGGAGTGGCGCGCATGGCCCACGTGACGGAATTCAGTGATGACCCTCGGGTCTACCAGACACTGCTGGAATCGACCCAGGCCATACCCTGGAAGATCGATTGGGCCAGCATGAAGTTTTCCTATATCGGCCCGCAGATCGAGCCGCTGCTGGGCTGGAGCCGCGACAGCTGGATCAGCGTCGAGGACTGGGCGCAGCGCATGCACCCCGATGACCGCGAACGGGTGGTGAACTTCTGCGTGACGCAGTCCCAATCCGGCGTCGACCACGAAGCCGACTACCGCGCGCTCACGCGCGACAATGGCTACGTCTGGATCCGCGACGTCGTGCATGTGGTGCGCAATGCGCAAGGCGAGGTCCAGGCGCTGATCGGCTTCATGTTTGACATCAGCGAGCGCAAGAAAACCGAGGAGCGGCTGCTGACGCTGCAAAGCGAGCTCGAAGCGCTGTCCTTCAAGGACGGCCTCACCAACATTGCCAACCGCCGGCGTTTCAATGCCAGCCTCGAGCAGGAATGGGAGAGCGCGCGCAGCCTGGGCCTGCCGCTGTCTCTGCTGATGATCGACATCGACTACTTCAAGCAGTACAACGACCTGTACGGCCATCTGCGCGGCGACCAGTGCCTGGTGGAGGTGGCACAGACGCTGAGCCTGGCGCTCGATGGCCCGCGCGATCTGGTGGCGCGCTTTGGCGGCGAGGAGTTCGTGATCCTGCTGCCCGGTGCCGATGCGCAGATGGCTTGGAAGGTGGCCGAGCGCTGTCAGCGGCGCATCCACAGGCAGGTCATCATCCATGCGCTGTCGCCGCACGCGCACCAGCTCACGGTGAGCATCGGCGTGGGCACCGTGCAGCCCGGCGAGCCAGGAAAATCGGCGCAGTTCGCCGAGGCCGTCGACCAGCAGCTGTATGCGGCCAAGAACAACGGCCGCAATCGCATCGAACGCCTGCCGTTGGCGCCCTGAAGCGCGTGCCGGCGTATGCTGGCGACCGGCCGCGCCGCCGCGCTGCCATGTCCCATTCCCACCAGACCGATGAAGTTCAAAGAAGTCAATGCCTTTCGCGCGGTGATGCGCACGGGCTCGATGACCGCCGCCGCGGGCGAGCTCTTTACCTCGCAGCCCAATGTCAGCCGCCTGATCGCGCAGCTCGAGGCCGCAACGCAGCTGCAGCTGTTCGAACGCCAGGCCGGTCGGCTCGTGGCAACGCAGGAGGGGCTGGCCTTCTTGCGCGAAGTCGAGCGCGCATTTGTCGGCCTCGATGTGCTGCAGGACGCGGCGCGCACCATTCGCCAGTTCGGCAATGGCCGCATCCGCATTGCCGCCGTGCCCTCGCTGGCCATGAGCATCCTGCCGGTGGCGTTGCAGCGCTTTCATGCGAGCCACCCCGATGTGCGCGTGTCGATCGAGACCAGCAACTCCGAGACCATTGCCGCCGGCGTGCAGCAGCAGACCTTCGATCTGGGGCTGGTGTCCTATCTGCCGACTTCGGCGCGTGAAGGTGCGCAGGCGGTGTGCAGCGTTGCCGGCTGCTGCGTGCTGCCGCCCGGGCACCGATTGTCGGCCCGCGCGGTGATCACGCCGGCCGATCTCGCGGGCGAATCGTTCATCTCCATGGCCCATGGCGACGGGTTGCGCGCGCGCGTCGATGCGGCATTTGCGCAGGGCGACCAGCGTGTCATGCATTTCGAGACCCCGTTTGGCGCGACCATCTGCCACATGGTCGGCCTGGGGCTGGGCGTGAGCATCGTGAACCCGCTGGTGGCCAGCACCTTCTTGCACACCGGCATCCAGATGAAGCTGTTCAAGCCGGACATTGCGTTTGTCAGCCATCTGCTGGTGCCGGGCCACGCTCCCGCCAATGCGCTGGTGCAGCGTTTCACGGTGCTGCTGCAGCAGGTCATCGACGACGCAGTCGGGGCCCTGCGCAACTGAACGGTCGCCCTGGCAGGCCATACGGTTTTCGTATGGCCTGCCGACAAACTCGTATTTGCGCTGCATGGGGGCACCGTCCCATACTTGGCTTCATCCAGAGCCGCCCCGCCTTTGCCGCGGGGCGTTTGCACCACTGCATGAAAGCGCCTCCACGATGATTTCCCGACGGGTTCTGACAGTCTCCTCCCTTTGTCTGCTGGCTTCGGCCACCATGCCGGCGCTGGCGCAAGCCACCTATCCGGATCGCCCGGTACGCATGCTGGTCGGTTTTGCCCCCGGCGGCGCCAACGACGCGCTGGCGCGCCTGATCGCCACGCCCCTGGCCAGCGACCTGGGCCAGCCGGTGGTCGTGGAAAACCGCCCGGGCGTTGGCAGCACGGTGGCGATCGGCGAGGTGGCGCGCGCGCGGCCCGACGGCCACATGCTGGTGCTTGGGGCCACCGGCGGGCATGCGATTGCGCCTGCGGTCTATAGCCGGCTGCCCTATGACCCGACCAAGGACGTGCTGCCCGTCGCCCTGGTGGCGAACGCCGCCAATGCGCTGATCGTGCACACCGGCGTGCCGGTCAAGGACCTGCGCGAGCTGATCCAGTACGCCAAGGCCCACCCCGGCAGCTGGAACTACGCGTCGCCGGGCAACGGCACGATTGCCCACCTGGCCGGCGAGCTGTTCAAGTCGATGGCCGGCGTGGACATCGTGCATGTGCCCTACAAGGGCGATGCCCCGGCGCTGGCCGATGTGATGAGCGGGCAGACGCAGATGACGTTTGCCAGCCTGCCTTCGGCGCTCGCCGGCGTGCGCAGCGGCAAGGTGCGCATCCTGGCCGTGACCAGCGCCAAGCGCGTGCCGGCATTGCCCGATGCGCCGACCATCGCCGAGGCTGGCGTGCCGGGCTATGACTTCAGCACCTGGTATGGCGTGTTCACGACGGGCGGCACGCCGCCGGCCGTGGTCGACCGCCTGGCCAAACAGATTGCGCAGATCGTCGCACAGCCGGCGAACGCCGAAGCCATCCGCCGCCTGGGCGTCGAGCCCGCAAGCAGCACGCCCGCGGAGTTTCGCCGCTTCGTGAGCGCCGAGATGACGCGCTGGGGCAAGGTCGCGCGCGACGTTGGCGTGAAGCTCGACTGATGACCGCGATCTCGATCAACGGCCGCGATGCCCGCCCGGGCATCTGCGACGTGGCCATTGTCGGCGGCGGCCTGGTGGGCTCGGCCCTGGCCTACGGCATGCGCCACCAGACGCGAAGCATCGTGGTGCTCGATGAGGGCGATGTGGGTTTTCGCGCCTCGCGCGGCAACTTCGGGCTGGTCTGGGTGCAGAGCAAGGGCCTGGGCATGAGTGCCTATGCGCGCTGGACGCTCGCCTCGTCGCGGCTGTGGCCCGCGTTTGCGGCGCAACTGCGCGAGGACAGCGGCATCGATGTGGCGCTCGAACAAAAGGGCGGGCTGTTCCCGCTGCTGGGCGAGGCGGAGACCGCGGCGCGCATGCGCTTCATGCAGCGCATGCATGCGCAGCCGGACATGCCCGACTACGAATGGCAGCTGCTGGACCGCCACCAGGCGGCGGATCTGGTGCCCGGCCTGGGTCCGGAGGTCACGGGCGCGGTCTGGTCGGCTGCCGACGGCACGGTCAATCCGCTCAAGCTGCTGCTGGCGCTGCACACCGTATTCCCACGCATCGGCGTGGACTACCGCCCGCACCACGGCGTGCAGGACATCACGCAGCAAGGCGGTGTGTTCCACCTGCAGACCGCGCAGGGCGTGGTGCGCGCGCACAAGGTGGTGCTGGCCTCGGGCCTGTGCAACGAGTTGCTGGGCAGGCAGCTCGGGCTGCACCTGCCGATGGCGCCCCAGCGCGGCCAGATCCTGATCCTCGAGCGCACGCGCAAGCTGCAGACACTGCCCTTTGTCACGCTGCGCCAGACCGATGAAGGCACCTGGCTGGTGGGCGACTCGCAAGAAGATGCGGGCTACGCCGACGATGTCGTGACCCTGCCGGTGCTGGCCACGCTGGCCGACCGCGCGGTGCGCACGCTGCCGGCGCTGCGCGAGGTGCGCGTGGTGCGCTCGTGGTCGGCGCTGCGCGTGCGGGCCCAAGACGGTTTTCCGGTCTACGAGCAGTCCCCCACCCATCCCGGTGCTTTCATTGCCACCTGCCACAGTGGCGTCACGCTGGCTGCGGCGCACGCGCAGACGCTGGCGCCCATGGTGGCCACCGGCGCGCTGGCGCCCGAGCTTTCCTGTTTTTCCACGCAGAGATTCCATGTTCAAAAGACTTGACGACGCAGCGCGGGCACTCACCGCGCAGCCGGTCCATATCCACGTCGACGACCGGCCACTGACCTGCCGCGCGGGCGACAGCGTGGCGGCAGCGCTGTTTGCCGCCGGCATCGAGGCCTGCCGTGACACGGTGGTGTCGGGCAGCGCGCGCGGGCCGTATTGCATGATGGGCGTGTGCTACGACTGCCTGGTGCAGATCGACGGCGTGGCCAATCGCCAGGCCTGCATGACACCGGTGCGCGAAGGCATGCAGGTGCGGCGCCAGGACGGCGCGCGCGGGGTGCGTGTATGAATGCCATCGTCTTGAACGAAAGCGCCATGCAGACCTGGGACCTGCTGGTGGTGGGCGCGGGGCCCGCGGGCCTGGCCGCCGCCACGCGCGCCGCGGGCCTGGGCCTGCGCACCGTGCTGCTCGACGAGCAGGCCGCGCCGGGCGGGCAGATCTACCGCGCGGTAAGCGCCACGCCGGTCACCAACCGCGCCATCCTCGGCCCCGATTACTGGCACGGGCTGTCGCTGCTCGAGCCCTGGCAGCGTTCGGGCGGGCGGCATGTCGCCGGCGCCACGGTCTGGGCCATCCATCGGCGCGAGGACGGCGGCTTTGAAGTGGCCTATTCGATCGATGGCAACGCGCACTTGCTGCATGCCCGCCATGTGCTGCTGGCCACGGGCGCGCAGGAGCGGCCGTTTCCAATCCCCGGCTGGACGCTGCCGGGCGTGATCACCGCGGGCGCGGCGCAGATCCTGCTCAAGACCGCGGGCACGGTGCCCACGGGGCCAACGGTGCTCGCCGGCGCCGGGCCGCTGCTGTATCTGCTGGCCTGGCAGTACCTGAATGCGGGCGTGAAGATCACGGCCCTTCTCGAGACCACACCGCGCGGGCGGCTGCGCGCTGCGTTGCCGCACCTGCGCGACTTCCTGCGCTCGCCCTATCTGCTCAAGGGCATGAAGCTGCTGCGCGCCGTCAAGGCCGCGGTGCCGATGGTCGCGCATGTCGAGACGATCGAAGCGCTGGGCGAGGGCCAACTGACCCAGGTGCGCTACCAGGCCGATGGTTTGGTCAAGACCATCGCCGCCGAACACCTGTTGCTGCACCACGGGGTGGTGCCCAACATCCAGCTCTCGCGTGCCATGGGCGCCGAGCATGCATGGAGCGAGCGCCAGGACTGCTGGGAGCCGGTGGTCGACGCCTGGGGCGCGACGTCGGTGCCGCAGCTGGGGATCGCGGGCGACGGCGCCGGCATTGCCGGCGCCCTGGCGGCAGAACACCGCGGGCGAATAGCCGCCCTGCATGTGGCCTTCAGCCTGGGCCGCATCGACCTGGCCACGCGCGCGCGCGAAGCCGCCGTGCACCAGCAGGCGCTGCAGCGCGCGGTGCGCGGGCGGGCCTTTTTCGAGACGCTGTACCGCGCGCCGGCGCAGTTTCGCCGTCCGGTGGGCGACACCATTGTCTGCCGCTGCGAGGAAGTCACGGCCGAACAGGTGCGCAGCACGGCGCGGCTGGGCTGCCAGGGACCCAACCAGCTGAAAGCCTTCCTGCGCTGCGGCATGGGGCCATGCCAGGGGCGGTTTTGCGGTCTCACCGTGAGCGAGCTGATTGCCGATGAAAGTGGCCGCCATCCAAGCGAGGTGGGCTACTACCGGCTGCGCTTTCCCACCAAGCCCGTCACGCTGGGGGAAATGGCCACGCTGCCGCAGACGCAGCAGTCCAAGGACGCCGTGGTGCGGTTTGCCAAGTAACCGCGCAGGTTTCAAGGGGCAGCGATGGTGCCGGCCCTGCGGCTGAGCGATGCCACCGTTTCCAGCGGAAGGCTGCGTGAACTCATGCCGGCGATCTGTGCAGCAAGGGCGCCTGCGCCGCGCGGCGAGCCAACCACGCATTGGCTATCGATCATTTGTCCATTGCACCAGGAGCACCGCCACGGTGGTGGCACGGATAAGGAGGCCTGACAGGGCCAGCTTCTGCCGCCGCATGGTACGCGTGAAGTAGTTGAACGACCGCAAGAAGTGCGAGCGCAGAGGCCAATGTACCGGCTCGCAGACCTATCAATACAGCTTACATGGAACATTGAAACAATGAAATACTTTTACCCTGGGGCTCTTTGACGGACACAAGAGTAGGCCTTCCTCACGTGGCTGGAGACATGGCACGTTTCAAGGGACTACGGCATATCGAAGCCATTCCTTTGCTGGCCGGATCGCTCGAAAGGGGGCTGCCTGGTTGGTTCTTCCTTGGGGCTGCGTCGAACAGCAGGCACAGGGCAACGCAAGTTGCTGCACTTGCACCAAGGGCAGCGAAAGCGTTGCCTGGCTGCCCTTGGTGCAGCTTCACGGAAATGCACCGCCATATCGGAAGCAGTGCTATGTCTACGTCAAGGAGCATCGGCAACCCCAGTCAAGAGAGCGTGAAGGGGCAGAGCCAACGATCCCGGCGGGAGCTAGACGCCTTGACGCTGCATGGCGCCTTGGATTCGTGCGCCGTGGGGATGCAGCAATCAGGCCGCCATGGCCGTTCTTGCGTTCCAGGGATATCGGGAAGCAACCGGATGGCAGCGATTCGGGACAGTCGCTTGAATCAGTGGTGAGCAACGCCCCACGGGGTTTCATCAGGGAGCCGATCTTGATAGGGCGCTCAATGAAGAAAACGGCTGTGTAAAGGTAGAACAGAGGACTGTGGATACAGCTTACATAAAATACAAACCAAATTTATCCCAACTATAAGTCTAAATAGACGCTACATGTAAGCAGGATACAGAAGGCATTCCCAAGCAACTGGCAGGAAACAAGCTCTTTAGAAAATGGCTTCATCTTTGCCTTGCCATGGCACATGCAAAGTCGACTTCATATGAATTCATCGTCATGACTTCCCGGTCGCACCCTCATTTCTATTCAATAGGCATCCTGCGTCTGCCAAGCTCCACCGCCAAAAGCTGACGCACCAATTCTTACTTACGTAACCAAGGACGCGACACCCGGCACCTTCCACATCCACGACTGCAAGCGGCCGTCGCCACAATGACACGTCCAGCGCGCCGTTTTCTGAACCGAGCTGGCACGTCAAGCACTGCGCATGCCGACACACAGCTTCACTGGGGCCGCCATCTGGCATTGCAAAAACCTCTCTATCTCCTATGTTGCAGAGAAAGCTTGCGCAAGATGGTCAGCAATTTGGAGTTTTTTCACGCGGAGTCAGAAAAAACTTGTCAACATTGTACTTCGGCCTTATGCTTGCGTCCTCAAACATGAGATATGTTGGTTAATGCCATGGCTAGAACGATTCAATTCAAAACATCTGTAGCGACAGTGCTGTCGGGCCTCGATGTTTCCGCAAAGAAATTGCAGGAGTTGGTGGGTCGTGAAAAGCCTGAAGGCCAGCACCACATGAAGTACACGCCCGCAGACATGCGGGCGGCGCGCTACCGCGCAGCGGGCCTCACCCCGCCCACGACACAGGCGTTGCCATTGGGTTCGGCCCAGCTTCCGCCGGTGATCGTCACGCGGATGACCAAGGGCGGTGTCGGCAAGACCAGCGTTTCGGTCAATGTCGCTTCCTCGCTGGCCATGATGGGTTTTCGGGTGCTGGTCATCGATGCCGATCCGCAGGCATCGGCATCGAATCTGCTGGGCATTGATACAACTGGTTATGAGACCGACATCCGCCATATTGGTCACTTCCTGCGCAAGGCCGACAAGGAGCCCGATGCGGAATTGCCATTGGCCATCAAGCATATCTATGAAGGCGGATTTCTTGACCTGATTCCTGCCGATATCACCTTGGCGGAAACCGATGCCAGCCTGGTCGCCGTGATGGCCAGCCATGCACGCGCGCAGCTGTTCCTCAACCGCAATGGCGCATTCCTGTCCAGTGCCTACGACGTCATCATTGTCGACACCGCGCCTGGCACCACGCCCATCGGGCTGGCATTTTCCTTTGCGGCCAAGGTGTCGGGCAAGGTACTGACCATCGTCGAGCCCGAGGGCAGCTGCTTGCGCGCGCTCGACTCGCTCGCATCGAACCTGGCCGAGATTCAGTCGGTGACCGGCGCCGAAGTCGGCATGGAAGTGGTCATCAACAAATACCACCCCAGCCTCAAGCATGTGCGCGAGAGCATGGGCTTTCTCTATTCGAAGTACGGCTCGATGCTCAATGACTCGATCATTCCACAGTTTTCCGGGTTTGCCCGCCAGTTGAATCCCAATGCGCGTGAAACCGCGCCCATGGTGGAGGTCGAGCCCAGCTCGGTCGGCGCAGCGGCCATCTACGACGTGGCCAAGAGCCTGATCCGCAGCTACCGCATCACCATGCCTGGCATGCCGGTTGGAGAATGATATGGCCAAACTGCCGCCAAAACTCTCGGGCCTTATCAAAAGCGGATCGGTCGTGCCGACGGTGCCGCTGCATGCGCTGCCGGACATGCCCGCAGCCAAGCCGGCACCTGCCGGTGCTTCGGCAGGCGATGAGGAGCCGGTTGCCACAGCCGGCGTCGCCCACGAAAGGCATCTGCAGCAGATCTCCCTGGAGCTGATCGATGCCAATCCACTGGCACCGCGCGAGGTCTACACCTCCGAGATGATCTTGCAGCGCGCCGAGAACCTGCGCACGCAGGGGCAGCACGACCCGATTCACGTCATTCCCAATCCCGACGCACCCGGTCGTTTCATCATCTGTGACGGCTGGACGCGGGTGCAGGCCTGCCGTCAGCACAAGGTTTTTTCCTCGCTGCTGGCGGAAATTCATCTCGATCTGACCCTGGAAGAGTCTGCCTGGTTTGGCTATGAGCAAAACGAATGCCGACAGCAGCACTGCGATTTCGATCGCGCCATGTTCTATGAGAAGCTGATTGTCGCCGGCGAGTCCGCGTCGGACATCGCACGCCGGGCCAAGCTGTCGAAGACCTTGATGAGTTTCTACCGGGCCTATGCGCGACTGCCCGAAGATCTGTTGGAGCTGGTGCGCCAGCATCCCGACAAGTTTGGCGCCAACGCGGCCTATCAGTTGCTCAAGGTACACGAGAAGTGCGGTCAGCGGCGGGCTGTGTCACTGGCCAACAAGTTTGCTGCCGAGGATCAACCGCTGCGCTGGTTGTCCAACCAGGCGCAGGCGCTGTTGAATCCTTCGGGCTCCAAGAGCGCGAGCCCGTCCAAGCAGATCAAATATTCCAACGGCTATTACAAGCAGCGTGGCGATGTCTTCGAGGTCTCGATTGCCGTGCCGGACGACAAACGCCTGGCCTTTGCAACGGCGCTCGAGAATCTGCTCGATACCGTGGCGGTGGTCCTGGTGCCCGAACCGGAAAAGCCGAGCGTGGCCGAAAAATCGCTGTCACATGACTGAAACTGTTTATACGCATAAACCCACCGCCGTGTGCAAGCAGGCGCGGTGGGTTTTTGTGCATCTGCACCAGGCTCTCGCACTTGTGCGTTGCCCGGTGCCGGCTGTCGATACGCATGCATTCCAGATGGCCGGCTCGCCCGATGGCCAGCAGCTCGAGTCTGGAGTTCATGCGTATCCACAGTATGTGCCGGCCTTGGCACTTCCTTGCAAGCAGCACATGGTGCGCAGGGCTCGGCGTTTGGCGCAGGGGCTGCACCTTGCCCTGACGCTGGCAGTTGTTTATACGTATAAACAGTCTGCGATCCGCCTTGGAGGCACTGCCCGAGGTGCCTGCATCTCGGGCCCTGTTTATACGTATAAACAGATACTTGCGCCCAGAGCGCAAGGGTCAGCCCCGGCAAGGGGACATCGACCACCGCCAACTGTTTATACGCATAAACACCCCAACCGAACCCCGCCCCGAGCGGGGTTCGGTGCGTCTGGGCCCGCCAAACCGGAGAACGACCATGACTTGAGTCCCAGCACTTTCGTTCAGAAAACAAAAAACCCTCAAAGCGCCAACTTTGAGGGTTGCTTGTGAATCTTGATGATTCTTCCCAAATTCCCTTCAACCGACGGAAATCGGTCAAAAGCTCTCCGAATGAGCGAATAGTAAGGGAACTGAGAAGAAGTCGTCAAGGGATTTTCGTGTCCTTTGGAGACCGCGATGGAAAAACTCGCCCCTACTGTTTA
>JBEVDH010000183.1:0-6419 GCA_040514115.1 Comamonas sp.
CGGTCACGGCGCGCGGCGGCACCACCGTCACCGCGGGCCTGCCGCCGCCCACGGCGCGCATGTCCCTGCCCGCCGTCAGCCTGGTGGCCGAGGAGCGCACGCTCAAGGGCAGCTACATCGGCACCTGCGTGCCCGCGCGCGATATCCCCCGCTATCTGAGCCTGTACCGCCAGGGCCGCCTGCCGGTGGACAAGCTGCTCAGCGGCACGCTGGCGCTGGACGACATCAACCAGGCCTTCGACCAGCTGCATGAAGGCAAGGCGATCCGGCTGGTGGTGGTTTTCGAGCCCGCCGCGTAGCAGCGCTGGCCCACGCGACATGCAAGACCGATAACTACACGAGGAGACCAGCATGACATTCCCTACCCGCACGCCCCATTCCCACCCGCGCAGCGTGCTGCGTGCAAGCGCGCTGGCCGCCGCCCTGGCTGCCAGCGCCGCGCCGGCGCTGGTCCACGCCGAATGGAAACCCACGCGCCCCGTCACCATCGTCGTGCCCTATGTGGCCGGCGGCGGCACCGACACCACGGCGCGCGCCACGGCCCGGCTGCTGAGCGAGCAGTGGGGGCAGCCGGTGGTGGTGGAGAACGTGCCCGGCGCCGATGGCCTGATCGGCACGCGCCGCGTCAATGAATCCAAGCCCGACGGCCATACGCTGCTGCTGCAGACCCCGGCCATCGTGCTGACCAAGCACGCGCCGGCCTTCAAGGGCGCCGACCCGCTTGCCCGCCTGGTGCCGATCACCAATATCGCGCAGTCCCCCGGCGTGATCGTCGCCAACGGCAAATTCCCGGCCACCACGTTGCCCGAACTCATCAGCTACTGCAAAGCCGCGCCCCAGCCCTGCTCGATGGGCACCGGCGAGAACGTCGCCAAGCTGTTTGGCCGCCAGCTGCAGGCCGAGGCCATTCCCAACCTTATCGTCGTCAACTACAAGGGCACGGCCGCGATCATCACCGACATGATTGCCAACAATGTGAACTTCGCCGTCACGGGTGTGTCTTCGGCCCTGCCGCACCAGAAGGCCGGCACGCTCAAGATCGTCGCCAGCCAGGGCGTGAACCGCTCGAGCGGCGCGCCCGAAGTGCGCACCGTGATCGAGACCGGCCTGCCGCAGTACGAATACACCACCTGGTTCGGCCTGTTTGCCACCAAGGACACACCGCCCGCCGTGACCCAGGGCATCTACGCGGCCGTGCGCGAAGCCATGCGCAACCCCGAACTGCAAAAAGCGATTGCCGCGGCCGGCGCAGAGCCGCTGGTCAATACGCCCGAGGAATTCGCGGCCCAGGTGCGCAAGGAAGACGAGCGCTTCACCGCCCTGGCAAAACGCTTTCCACTGGATTGACCGAGGCGGGCAGAGCGGCCGGGCACCCTGCCCTGGCCCGCCCTGCCGTGCACCGCTACTTCAGCTCGATCCGCCCGATGCGCACCACCGCGCGCGCGATCAGCGCCAGCACTGCGGCTTCCGCCGCCTGCGCGTCGCGCGCCTCGATCGAATGCAGCAGCGTGCGGTGCAGCGCCAGCGCCTCGGCATCGGGCCCCCAGCCATCGCTCGATGCCTCAAAGCTGGTTTTCCAGACGGCGGACAGCGCCGTCTCGAGCTGCATGATGAACTGGTTGCCGCACGCGCGCACGACGGCGCCATGAAAGCGCAGATCGGCTTCGATGTAGCCAGCTTGCGTGCGCGCCTGCGCCATCGCCTCGAACGCGGCGCGAATCTCCGCCACCTGCGGCGGCTGCGCCCGGGTGGCGGCCAGCCGCGCGGCCAGCGGCTCGATCGTCTGGCGCAGCTCCACCAGGTCGGCAATCAACTGCTTGTCAGGCGGCGCCTCGCTTTGCCAACCCAGCACCGCGGGGTCGAAAAGATTCCATTCCGCGCGCGGCAGCACATGGGTGCCGGTGCGTGGGCGGATGGAAACCAGGCCCTTGGCGGCCAGGCTTTTCATCGCCTCGCGAATGATCAGGCGGCTCGCGCCGTAGGTCTGAGCAAGCTGGGGCTCGGTCGGCAGCTGCGCGCCCTCGGCGTAGCGCCCGGCCACGATGCTCGCACCCACGGCGTCAACGATTTGGTGGTGGAAGTTGCGCAGACGGGGTGGAGACATGACTGCAAGCATAACCGCAGGCCCTGGGTGACCCTGGCAAACACCGCCTTGCACCAATCATATGATGATTGTATTATTGTCTCCAGCGGTCAACGCCGTTTCACAATTCAACAACGAGCTGGAGACAAATCATGAAAAAGAGCCTTGTGGTCATGGCGCTTAGCTTTGGCGCGACCCTGGTCTGGCATCCCGCGGCCCATGCCCAGGACTTCCCCTCGAAGCCGATCCGCATGATCGTGCCGGTGCCGCCGGGCGGCTCGGGCGACCTGGTCTCGCGCCTCACGGCCACCGCCGCCGCCAAGGAGCTCGGCCAGTCCATCGTCGTCGAGAACCGCCCCGGCGCGACCGGCAATATCGGCACCGCCGTGGCCGTCAAAGCCCCGGCCGATGGCTACACCATCTTCCTGTGCAGCATCGGCAACTGCTCGGTCAACTCCAGCCTCTACGCCAACCCCGGCTTCGATCTGTTCAAGGACATCGCACCCGTGGTGCTGCTCGGCTCCTCGATCAATGTGCTGACGGCCAGCCCCAAGTCCGAGATCAACTCGGTCGAAGACCTGGTCGCCAAGGCCAAGCGCGGGCAGCTGAGCTATGGCTCGTCGGGCGTGGGGGCCTCCAACCACCTCGCGGGGGAGATGTTCAAGAAGATGGCGGGCGTCAACCTGCTGCATGTGCCCTACAAGGGTTCGGGCCCGGCCATCACCGACCTGCTCGGCGGACAGATCGACGTGTTCTTCGACAACGAGCCCTCGATCGCACCGTTCGTCAAGACCGGCAAGGTCAAGGGCCTCGCCGTGACGGGCAAGGCCCGCTCGGCCAACCTGCCCGAGCTGCGCTCGATGGAGGAAGCGGGCTACAAGAGCTTCATCATCGAGCCCTGGTTCGCGATCGGCGCGCCCGCCGGCACCCCGGCGGCCGTGATCCAGAAGCTCAACGCCGCGTTCAACAAGGGCCTGCAGGACCCCACCGTGCGCAAGACCATGCAGGACGCCGGCATCAACCCCCTGGGCGGCGCGCCTGCGGTGCTGGGCAAGCACATCCGCGCCGAACACGACAAATGGGCGGACCTGATCCGTTCGCAGAAGATTTCCGCGGAGTAAAACGAATGCGCATCACTGGAATTGAAACCACACGCCTGAAGACCCAGCCGAACTTGCTGTGGGTCGAGATTGAAACCGACGAGGGCATCACCGGCCTGGGCGAGACCTTTCGCGGCGCCGAGGCCGTCGAGACCTACATCCACTCGATGGCCGCGCCGCTGATCCTGGGCCAGAGCCCGCTGGACATCGAGCGGCTGCACAAGATCCTGCTGCGCGGCTACCTGGGCTTCAACGGCAGCGGCGTCGAGACGCGCGCCGCCTCGGCCATCGACATCGCGCTGTGGGACATCCTGGGCAAGGTCACGAACCAGCCGATCTACCAGCTGCTCGGCGGCGCCTGCCACGAGCGCATGCGCGCCTACAACACCTGCGCCGGCGTCGACTACAACAGCAAGAGCATCCAGCGCCGGCTGGTGCAGCCCGGCGACGCGAAAGTGCGCCATCGCTACGACGACCAGATCGCCTTCATCGAAAACCCGGGCGAGCTCGCGCAGAGCCTGATCGAGGAAGGCTTTGGCGCCATGAAGATCTGGCCCTTCGACGGCGCGGCCACGGCGTCGGACGGGCAGTATGTGAGCGCCCAGGCCATGCGCCAGGGCCTCGAGGTGTTCGAAAAGATCCGCCTGGCGGTGGGCGACAGGATCGAAGTGATGTGCGAGTTCCATTCGATGTGGAACGTCACTTCGGCGCTGTCAATAGCGCGCGAGCTCAAACAGTACCGGCCGTTCTGGGCCGAAGACCCGATCAAGATGGACAGCCCCGGCGCGCTCGCCGACTACCGGCGCCTGGGGGGAATCCCGGTCTGCGGCAGCGAGACGCTTGCAGCGCAGGGCGCGTTTCGCGACCACCTCGCAGCGCATGCGCTGGACTACGTCATGCTCGATCTCTCGTGGTGCGGGGGCATCACCGAGGCGCGCAAGATCGCAAGTCTTGCCGACGCCTACCAAAAGCCCATCGCGCCGCATGACTGCACCGGCCCGGTCGTGCTCTGGGCCTCGCTGCACCTGGGGCTCGCCTCGCCCAATGCGATCTTCCAGGAAGTGGTGCGCGCGTTTCTCAGCACCTTCTACAAGGACCTGGTGACCGAGCTGCCGGTGCTCGACAACGGCTTCCTGCTGCGCCCTGACAAACCGGGCCTGGGCACCGAGCTGTCGCCCGCCGTCAAGCGCGACCCGGCCGCCACGACCCGCCGCAGCACCGCGGCGTAAGCCCCGGGCGCCGGCGCTGCACCGCACGGCGCCCGCGCCCTCTCCCTCCCGCAGAACAAGGCCGCAATCGACGGCTGGGCGCAGCCGTGCCCGCTGCATGGAGTGGAGCCCCTTTTTGACCACAACGAGAGGAGACAAAGAGATGAACCACAAGATCCACCAGACCCACAAGGGCATCGCGCTGGGCGCCCTGCTTGCCTGCAGCGCCAGCGCGTTTGCCCAGTCGGGCATCACGATATATGGCCGCGCCGATGCGGGCGCGTATTACCAGTCGCGCTCGCAGCCCGGCAGCAACCAATGGACGCTGTCGTCCGACACCAGCTACTTCGGCCTGCGCGGCCTGGAGGACCTGGGCGGCGGCCTGAGCGCCACGTTCAAGCTGGAAAGCCAGCTCGACCTGTCGAGCGGCTCCAGCAGCGCCGCCTTCTTCAACCGCGAAGCGTATGTGGGCCTGTCCGACCGGCGCCTGGGCACGCTGCAGCTGGGCTCGATGTGGGGCCCGTCGGTCTGGATATCGGGCAAGGCCGATGCCTTTGGCCGCGCCCAGCTCGGCGCCGTGCAGACCCTGCTGCAGGGCGCCAACAACCGCGGCAACACCTTCAAATTCGACAACGCCGTGCAGTACATCACCCCGAAGTTCGGCAATGTGTTTGGCCGCGCCTACGTCCAGTCCGCCGAAGGCGCGGCCACGGGCCGCAACCATGCGCTGGCGCTTGACTACACCAGCGGGCCGGTGTTTCTCGGCCTGGCCTACGACAGCGCGCAGATCGCGGGCTCGGCCGTGGGCCTGCCCGCTGCCGCGGTGCGCGCCAAGACGATTGGCATTGGCGGCGCCTACAACTTCGGCTTCATGCGCCTGCACGGCTACCTGCAGCGCAACCGCGTGCCGGGCCTGGACGCCGCCACTTCGGCCAACGCCAGCGCCGCGATTCCGGTGGGCTCGGGCGAATTCCGGCTCGCGCTCGGCCGCTGGTCCCGGCCCGGCGACGCAGACGCCACGCGCGTGGCACTGGGATATTCGCACTTCCTCTCCAAGCGCACCCAGATCTATGGCAACCTGGCCCACCTGAAGAACGGCAGTCGCTCGACAACCATGCTGTTTCCGATCAGCCAGGATGCGTCGCCGGCCGTGGCCGGGCAGGATGTGAAGGCGGTTGGGGTGGGGATGCGCCACATGTTCTAGCAACTGCCGCGGCCTGCGTCACGACAGACAAAAAAGCCACCCGAAGGTGGCTTTTTCTTTCCCGATCGGCGCCAAAAAATGCTTTGGCGCAGAGGGCGGGAGTCCCATCCATTCGCCCCGTACCATCTCTGGCGGTCGGCAGTGCTGTCTTAGATTTCGCTGCCAGGCTCCACCGTGCGGAACATGGTGCGAAGCGTGTTGGTGAAATGTGGCCGGGCAATATCGCTCCAGGCCGTTGCTCGCACCTTCAGCCAGGCTGGACAGCCCAGTACGTCGGGCGACAGCAGGTCGTAGCAGGCCAGCGACAGAGGTCCTGCGTCATGGTTCAGATAACGCTGCGCGTGGACATTGCCCTGCACCGCCGCCAAACCTGGCATGTGCTCCTGGTCGTACCAGTTGAAGATCTCGGATTGCCAGCCTTCGGCCGGATCCGTCTCGACCACGTAGTGCGCAAGACGCTGTTGCCCGTACGAGGCGCCGGGTCGGTCAAGCACCCGCTCCAGCCGGGATGCTGTCAGGTCGGCACCATCGAGCTGCTCTTGTGCAGCCGCATGCAGTGCCGCCAGCGCTGATTCAGACAGGGCTGCAGGGGCAGCAAGGTCGGCATAGACATAGGTGCGCCCGGTGTCGGGCGACCAGGCGAAGCGGCTGGTGCGCAGCGCCACGGGCAAACCGGCAGCTTGACTCACAGATTCTGCGAAGCCCGCGCCATAGACCACCGAGGCAAGCGCTTGCGCCTGTGCTTCGGTGGGCGCCGACATCGTCCATTGCAGCAAGATGCTGTGGGTGGTTACGGTGGAGTCACGCATAGGTCAGTGGCCGAT
>JBEVDH010000235.1:0-9164 GCA_040514115.1 Comamonas sp.
ATCAGGTTGTCGCGCACGGTCTGGTCGGCAAACACCTGGCGCCCTTCGGGCGACTGCGCGATGCCCAGCGCCACGCGCTGGTGGCCGGGCAGGCGCGTGATGTCCTGGCCATTGAACACGATGCTCCCGGCGCTGGGCGCTTCGAGCCCCGACAGCGCCTTCATCAGCGTGCTCTTGCCCGCGCCATTGCCGCCGATCAGCGTGACGATCTCGCCCGCATGCACTTGCAGGCTGATGCCGCGCAGGGCCTGCACCGCGCCGTAGTGCACCTGCAGGTCGTTGACTTCAAGCAGGGCTTTCTCAGACATGGCGGGCTCCGGCGGGCGCAAGGTGGTGCATGGGTTCTTCATCCTCTTCATCCGTGCCCAGGTAGGCGGCAATCACGCGCGGGTTGCCCTGCACCGCGGCGGGCGCGCCCTCGGCGATCTTCTCGCCGTAATCGAGCACGATCACATGGTCCGAGATCGCCATGACCAGATCCATGTGGTGCTCGATCAGCAAGATCGTGATGCCCAGATCGCGGATGCTGCGGATCACCTCGACGAGCTGCGCCGTCTCCTGCGGATTGAGGCCGGCGGCCGGCTCGTCGAGCAGCAGCAGCGTGGGCCGTGTGGCCAGCGCGCGCGCGAGTTCCACGCGCCGCTGCAGGCCGTACGGCAGGCTGCCGGCCGGCGCGCGCGCATGGTCCTGCAGGCCCAGGAACTGCAGGATCTGCAGCGCCTCGGCCGTGGCCTGCGCCTCGCCCCGCGCCGCCGTGGGCAGCCCGAGCAGGTACGACCAGAAGCCGGCGCGGATATGCTGGTGCAGGCCGACCTTCACGTTGTCGATCACCGACATGTCGGCAAACAGCTTCAGGTTCTGGAAGGTGCGGCCCAGGCCCAGGTTGCAGATGCGGAAGACCGGCTTGCCGACAATGCTCTGGCCGCGAAACTCGATGCGGCCCTTGCTTGGCGGCACGATGCCCGACAGGATGTTGAGCAGCGTGGTCTTGCCCGCGCCGTTCGGCCCGATCAGCGAGTGCACGTGGCCGGTCTGGATCTCGATGTCCAGGTTGTTGGTCGGCACCACGCCGCCATAGGCCTTGTACAGGCCCTCGGTACGCAGCAGCACCTCGCCCCCAACCAATGCAGCGCCAGTCGCCTGCAGGCGCCAGGGTGCAATGGGCGCGCGCTCGGAACCGGGCGCGCGGCGGTCATGCCGGCGAAACCGGCGAAACAGCGCCGACAACGCGCCCGACAACCCATTGGGCATCGCATACAGCGCAAACAGCAGCAGCGCGCCATAAGTGAAATGCTGCACGCCCGGCCAGCGCGCGAGCAGCGCATCAAGCAGCGTCAGCACCACCGCGCCCAGCAGCGGCCCATAGACCGAGCGCCCGCCAAACAGCACGATCAGCAGGAAGAACACCGACAGGTTGAAGGTGATGAAATCCGAATTGATGTATTGGTTCTGCTGCGCGATCAGCGCGCCGGCAAAGCCGCAGGTCACGGCGCTGATCACGAAGGCCAGCACCTTGTAGCGGTAGACGCTCACGCCCACGCTTTCGGCCGCCACCTCGGCGGTGTTCACCGCCATGAACGCGCGGCCGTATTTGCCGCGCAGCAGAAAGCGCAGCATCAGATGCGCCGCCAGGCCCAGCGCCAGCACCAGCCACACCCATTGCCGGGCATCGAGCGGCTCGCCGGCAAAGCCCAGCGGCAGCACGCCGTAGATCCCCTGCTGCCCCGCGAAGACGTCCTGCCACTCGGAGACCACCTTCTCCACCACCACGCCAAAGCCAATGGTCACCATGGCCAGGGCCGGTCCGCGCACGCGCAGCGCGGGCAGCGCGATCACCACGCCAAAGACCCCCGCCATGACGCCGGCCGCGGCAAACGCCAGCCAGGGATTCCAGCCGAGCTTGGCCGTGAGCAGTGCGGCCGTATAGGCACCCACCGCAAACAGCCCCGCATGGCCCAGCGACTTCTGGCCTGCATAGCCGACCAAAACATTGAGGCCCGCGGCTGCGAGGTAGTTCACGCCGATCAGGAACAGGACCTTGAGATAGAAACCGTTGTCGGTGATCACCGGAACCAGCCCCACGAGGGCGGCAAACGCAATGACACCCAGAAGATGCTTGTACTGGCTCATCAAACCTTCTCCACGACGCGCTGGCCCAGCAGGCCTTCTGGCTTGAGCACCAGAACAAAGATGATCAGCAGGAAGATGCTGATCTCGCGCAGCTCCGCATGCCACAGCCCCACCATCGCCTCGATCAACCCGAGCAGGAAGCCGCCGAGCATGCAGCCGCGCGGATTGCTCAGGCCGCCGACGATGGCCGAGGAAAAGGCCTTGAGCGCCAACGTCAGGCCCATGAACACCGAAGCCGTGGTGATCGGCGCGATCAGCAGCCCGGCGATGCCCGCCAGACTTGCGCTCACCACGAACGCCAGCACCACGATGGCCGTGACGTTGATACCCATCAGCGTTGCCGCCGAACTGCTTTGCGCCACCGCGCGCACCGCCTTGCCCAGGCGCGTCTTGCGCATCACGATGTCCAGGCACAGCATCAGCGCGATGCTCACGCACAGCACCAGGATTTCCTGCGGCAGCACGCCCGCGCCGCCGATGCGCAGTACCTCGCTGCCCAGCGGCGAAGGCATGACCATCGGCGACGGCCCCCAGATCGCCAGCGCGATGTTCTGGATGATGATGCCGAAGCCAATCGTGCTCATCACCCAGGCGAGGCCCCCCTGCCCGATGAACGGGCGGATCGCGGCGTAATACACCACGACGCCCAGCAGGCCCATGATCAGCACCGTCGCCAGCAGGCTCAGCCCGTAGCGCGCCAGCGTGACTTCCGTCTGCTGCAGCGTGCCCTTGAAATCATGCCCCGCCAGCAGCAGCAGGACCGAGACCGCGATGAACGCGCCAGCGACGAGAAACTCGCCCTGGCCGAAATTGAAGGTCTTGGTGGTGTTGTGGGTGATGTTGAAGCCCAGCGCCACCAGGGCATAGATGCTGCCCAGCGCCAACCCGCTGAACATCGCCTGAAGAATACTGACTGCCATAGGTGCCACTCCGGTCGCTCGCCATACCAACGCCAGGCGCGGGCGGGGCGCAGCTGCAGCCCGCCCGCGCGCCGGCTTTACTTCTTGAAATCGGCAGCCTGGAAGCCACGGGTCACGGAGTCCTCGAACTTCACGACGGCGTCACCCTTCCAGCGCGCGAGGTAGAAGTCGTTGACGTTCAGCCCTTCGTGCTGGGTCTTGGTGAACGGCTTGTTGTAGGTCTTGATCACGCCTTCCACGCCCTGCAGGTTCTCCAGCGCCGCGGCCACCTTGGGGCCATCGGTGCTGTTGGCCTGCTTCATCGCGGCCGCCAGCAGCATGACCGAGTCATAGCTTTGCGCGGCGCAGGGGAAGGTGGTGAGCGTGGGGAAGTTCTTGCGCACGCGCTCGCCCAGGGCGCGGGTCTTGGCGTTGGTGTCTTCGGTGGTCGACGCCGCCATGATCAGGTGCTCCGACAGCTTGGCGCCGGTCATCTTCGGGAACAGCGAGCTCAGATTGCCCCAGGCGCCCAGCGTCGTCGGCAGGTAGTTGATCTTTTCCATGCTGCGCAGCACCTGCGCCGTGCCATCGGCCAGGCCGTAGACGATCACCGTATCGGCGCCCGCGGCCTTGATCTTCGACAGCTGCGAGGTGATATCGGTGTCCTTGGGGCCGAACTTTTCCACCGCGACCGGCTTGACGCCATGCAGTTCGAGAATCGCCGTCGCATCCTTGGTACCGCCCTGGCCATAGCCCGTCGAATCGGCCAGCACCGCGATCTTCTTGCCGGCGGAATGCTTGACCGCGTAGGCCGCGAGCAGCGCCGATTGCTCGCGGTCCACCATCGAGATGCGAAACAGGTAGTTCTGCGCATCGTTGGCATAGCGCGTGGTGATCTCGGAGCCGGTAGCGATCGGCACCACGACGGGAATCTTCTTTTGCTGCGGCAGGTGCAGCCAGGCCAGCGCATTGCCCGAATTGGCCGGGCCGACGACGGCCGAAACCTTCTCGTTGTCGATCAGCTCGGTCATGTTCTGGATCGACTTGGGCGGCGTGCCCAGGTCGTCGCGGATCACGCCGACGACCTTGCGGCCCATGATGCCGCCGGCCTTGTTGATGTCCTCGATCGCCGCCTCGAAGCCCCAGCGCCCCGAGATCCCGAGCTCGGCCACGCCGCTGCCCGACATGTCGGCGTTGTAGCCGATCTTGATGTCCTGCGCATAGGCCGTGCCCGATGCAACGGCGGCGGCAATCGCCGTGATGGCAAATCCTTTGAACCAGTTCATGCTTGTCTCCTTTGAAGGCTTTTGTGAGGCCGCTGGCCAGGGCGCAAGCCCTGGGTGCGCGACCCGTTTGGTATCTGGTCAATATAGACAAACTGTATCCATGCCGACAGGTACAGTTGAGCGATACAGTCCTGCGCCGGAACCCGGGCTCCCGACCCTCAGTTGGCGCCAGGGGCAAAACCACAGACCTGGAACAATCGCTCGGAAGCCAGGTTGCCGGTCGTGATGCGGGCGCAGCAACCGGTGTGTCCCTGCTGGCGCAGCGCGCCCAGGCTGTGGCACACCAGCGCGGTGCCGATGCCCCACTGCCGCATGCGCTTGGCGACGACGATCAGGGCCACCACCGGCGCGCCATAGGGCGGGTAGTCCGTCACCAAGATGGCGGCATCGATTGCGCCGTCTGCAGACGCGTGCACGAACGAGGCCGCGGGAATGAAACGACCATAGCTTCCCTCGAGGATGGCCGAGACTTTGCGGTAAAGCACATCTTCCGAGGCTTCATCGGGTCCGCCCAGAAAGGCCTGACGGGCAAGCGCTGCCACCGGCGCAGCGTCTTGCAAGCACACCTGCCGCAAAGCTGCAGTGCCACAGCCATGTGGCCGCTCGCTCGCCAGGGCGACGCGCCACATTCGGGCCGCGCGGGAAGCTGACTGGTTCGCAGACTGCAGTGGTTTCCGGTTGGTCATGGTTTTCACCTCCAGGAACGGCCCGTGCGCAGGCTCCATGCGATCGCGGCCGCATGTTCAGGGTATTCCGGTGGCGGGCACCTTCTCAACATTTCCTAGGGAAAACACGGTGTTGCATACGAATGCATAAAAACAAAACTGCATACGTATGCACAACCAGCCCAGGAGACTCCCTTGATCCGCTACCTCAAGCGTGGACGCGACGTCCAGGCCCGCAACGCCGATGACACCATGGTGCGCGGCACTGTCGAAGGCATCATCCGTGACATCGAAAGCCGTGGCGACGCGGCGGTGCGCGACTACAGCAGGAAGTTCGACAACTGGGACCCGGAGGATTTCCGGCTGTCGCAGGACGCGATCGAGCGGGCCATCAAGAGCCTGTCGGCGCGCGAGCTCGAAGACATCCGCTTTGCCCAGACGCAGGTGCGCAACTTCGCGCAGATCCAGCGCGACTCGATGCGCGATGTCGAAGTCGAAACCCGCCCCGGCGTGTTTCTCGGGCACCGCCACATTCCCATCAATGCCGTGGGCTGCTACATTCCCGGCGGCAAATATCCGCTGCTGGCCTCGGCCCACATGAGCGTGCTCACGGCCAAGGTCGCGGGCGTCAAGCGGGTGGTGGCGACGGCGCCGCCGTTCCATGGCGAGCCGCACCCGGCCATCGTCGCGGCCATGCACATGGCCGGCGCCGACGAGATCCTGGTGCTTGGCGGCGTGCAGGCGGTGGTGGCAATGGCCGTGGGCACGTCCAGCATCGCGCCGGTCGACATGCTGGTCGGCCCGGGCAACATGTTCGTCGCCGAAGCCAAGCGCCAGCTGTTTGGCCGCGTCGGCATCGACCTGTTTGCCGGCCCCACCGAAACGCTGGTGATCGCCGACGATTCGGTGGATGCGGAACTGTGCGCCGTCGATCTGCTGGGCCAGGCCGAGCATGGGCTCACAACCCCCGCCGTGCTGCTCACCAACAGCGAGGCGCTGGCGCATGCGACCATGGCCGAAGTCGAGCGCCAGCTCAAGATCCTGCCCACGGCCGAGATCGCGGCGCGCGCCTGGGCCGATTTCGGCGAGGTCATCGTCTGCGACACGCGCGAGGAAATGCTGCAAAAGGCCGACGAGATCGCCTCGGAGCATGTCCAGGTCATGACCCGCGACCCCGACTGGTTCCTGGAGCACATGAGCAACTACGGCGCGCTGTTTCTCGGCCCGCGCACCAACGTCGCGTTTGGCGACAAGGTCATCGGCACCAACCACACGCTGCCCACGAACAAGGCGGCGCGCTACACCGGCGGCCTGTGGGTGGGCAAGTTCCTCAAGACCTGCACCTTCCAGCGCGTGACCACGGATGAGGCCAGCGCCGAGATCGGCGAGTACTGCTCGCGCCTGTGCCACATGGAGAACTTCGCCGGCCACGGCGAGCAGGCCAATATCCGCGTGCGCCGCTACGGCACGCGCGCCGAGGTGCCCTGGTACGAGCCGGTGCCGGCGCTGCCGCAATGACCACCGCCCTGGAACTGCCGGCGTTTGGCGGCTTCCGCCTGGACGGCAAGCGCGCGCTGGTCACGGGCGGCGGGCGCGGCCTCGGCCTGGCCGCGGCCGCGGTGCTGGCGCAGGCCGGCGCCGAGGTCACGCTGGCAGCGCGCTCCGCGGACCAGCTCGAAGCCGCCTGCGCGGCCATCCGGGCGCAAGGCGGCAAGGCCGATTTCCTGGTGCTCGATGTCACCGATGCGGCGGCCGTGCGGCGCGAGATCGGGCAGCGCCCGCCGTTTCAGATCCTGGTCAACAACGCCGGCATGAACCGCCCGAAGCCGCTGACCGAGACCCTGGACGAAGACATCGACGCGGTGCTCGCCCTCAATGTCAAGGCCTGCTTCTACGTGGCGCGCGAAGTCGCGCGCGGCCTGCTGGCCGTGGGGCTGCCGGGCTCGATCATCAATGTCTCGTCGCAGATGGGGCATGTGGGCAGCCCGCGCCGCACGCTTTACTGCGCGAGCAAGCATGCGGTCGAGGGCATGACCAAGGCCCTGGCCTGGGAGCTGGGCGCGGCGGGCATTCGCGTCAACACGCTGTGCCCCACCTTCATTGAAACCGCGCTGACGGCGCCGATGTTCGAGGACGCGGCCTTTCGCCAGTTCGTGCTCGAGCGCATCGCGCTGGGCCGGCTGGGCCGCATCGACGAGGTCATGGGGCCGGTGCTGTTCCTGGCCAGCGATGCCTCGAGCCTGATGACCGGTAGCGCGCTGATGCTCGACGGCGGCTGGACCGCGGCATGAAAGCCAAGCTCACGGCCCATGATGTCGCGCGCCTGGCGCAGGTGTCGCAGTCGGCGGTGAGCCGCGCTTTCACGCCCGGCGCCAGCGTCGCGCCCGAAACGCGCGAACGCATTCATCTGGCCGCGCGCGAGCTGGGCTACCGGCCCAATGCCATCGCGCGCAGCCTGATCACGCGGCGCAGCCGCATCATCGGGCTGGTCATGAGCTACCTCGACAACCAGTTCTACCCGCTGGTCATCGAGCGCCTGAGCCAGGCGCTGCAGCGCGACGGCTACCACGTGCTGCTGTTCATCAGCGAGACGGCCGAGGCCGACAGCGTGCTCACCGACATCCTGCAGTACCAGGTCGACGGCATCGTCATGGCGTCGACCACCGTGTCGTCGGCGCTGGCCAACGACTGCAAGAGCGCCGGCATTCCCGTGGTGCTGTTCAACCGGGTGGCGCAGATCGGCGCCCTGGGCCGCTATGCGACGAGCTCCGTCACCTCGCAGAACCGCGCGGGCGGGCGCATGGTCGGCGAGCTGCTGCTGCGCACCGGCCACCGCCGCATTGCCTGGCTGGCCGGCGAGGAAAACGCCTCGACCAGCCTGGAGCGCGAGGCCGGCCTGTGCGAGGCGCTGTCCGAGGCCGGCCAGGCGCTGTATGCCCGCGCCGTGGGCCACTACGACTTTGCCCAGGCGCAGCGCGCGGTGCTGGCGCTGTTTGCCGACCCTGCGACGCGCCCCGATGCGCTGGCCGTGGCCAACGACCACATGGCGATCGCGGCGCTGGAAACGCTGCGCGCAGATCTGGGCCTGCGCGTGCCACACGACGTTTCGGTGGTCGGCTTCGACAACGTGCCGCAGGCCGCCTGGCCGTCTTTCAACCTGACCACGGTGCAGCAGGACGTGGACCAGATGGTGGATGCCACGCGCACCCTGCTTTTCGAACACATAGGCGGCGAGGTCGTGCCGCGCAGCGTGGCCGTGCCCTGCACGCTGATCGAGCGCGGCACGGTGCGCGCCCGCTGACAACAAAAGGAGACAGACAACATGATCGACAAGCAAAAGATCCAGCAACTGTGCGCCGGCCGGCCGATCGCGGTCGTTGGCGCCGGACTGGTGGGCGCGGGCTGGGCCGTGGTCTACGCGCGCGCCGGCCTGCGAGTCAGGATGTTCGATGCCAACCCTGAGATCACGCGCGATGCGATGCCACTGATCGCGGACCAGCTTGCCGGCCTGCAGCGCCACGGACTGATCGATGAGGACCCGGCCGCCGTGCTGGCGCGCATCGCGCCCGTGGCCACGCTGGCCGAGGCGCTGCAGGGTGCCGCCTACGTGCAGGAGTCGGTGCTCGAGCGCGTCGACGTCAAGCGGCAGTTGATGCTCGACATCGACGCGCTGGCTTCGCCCGACCTGGTGGTGGGCAGCTCCACCTCGGGCATCCCGGGCTCGGCGTTCGCGCTGGGCCTGGCGATCTCGCCGCGCGTGCTGATCGCCCACCCCGTCAATCCGCCCTACCTCGTGCCGGTGGTGGAACTCGTGGCCTCGCCAGAGACCTCGGCCGCCACGGTGGCCTTTGCCGACGCGCTGATGCAGGCCGTGGGCCAGAGCGTGGTGCATGTGCGCAAGGAAGTCGAAGGCTTCGTGCTCAACCGGCTGCAGGCGGTGCTGCTGCGCGAGGCCTGGGCGCTGGTGCAAGAAGGCGTGGCGAGCTGCGAGGACATCGACAAGACCGTGCGCGACGGCCTGGGCTGGCGCTGGTCGTTCATGGGCCCGTTCGAGACCATCGACCTGAATGCGCCCGGCGGCGTGGCCGACTACGCCCAGCGGCTGGGCGCGCTCTACCAACGCATTGCCGATGCGCGCAGTCACCCCGAACCCTGGGATGCCGGGCTGATCGCCGAAGTCGAGA
>JBEVDH010000245.1:0-9267 GCA_040514115.1 Comamonas sp.
CAGGCGCCAACCAGATCAGCCTGAACAGCGCGGGCTACACCGACCTGGCGGGCAATTCGGGCGTGGGCTCGGCGCAATCCGCAGGCTTTGCCATCGATACGCAGCTGCCCACAGCCACCATCACGGTCAGTGAAACGGCGCTGCGTACCGGTGAAACGGCCGTGGTCCGCAGCGTGTTCAGCGAAGCGGTGCGGGGCCTGGACCTGTCCGACTTCAGCGCGCCCAATGGCACATTGAGCGATCTGCGCACATCGGATGGCATCACCTGGACCGCCACCCTCACGCCAAATGCGGGTGTGCAAGCAGGCGCCAACCAGATCAGCCTGAACAACGCGGGCTATACCGATCTGGCCGGCAATTCGGGTGTGGGCTCGGCGCAATCCGAAGGCTTTGCCATCGATACGAAGCTGCCCACCGCCACGATCACGGTCAATGACATGGCGCTGCAGACTGGCGAGACGGCCCAGGTCCGCATCGTGTTCAGCGAGGCGGTGCAGGGCCTGGATCTGGCGGACTTCCATGTCGCCAACGGCATATTGAGCAATCTGCGCACATCGGATGGAATCACCTGGACCGCAACCCTCACACCGAATGCCGGAGTGCAGGCAGGCACCAACCAGATCAGCCTGAACAACGCCGGCTATACCGATCTGACCGGCAACTCGGGTGTGGGCTCGACGCAGTCCGAAGGCTTTGCGATCGATACCCAAGCGCCCTCGGCCACGATCACCGTGAATGCCCAGGCGTTGCGGGCGGGTGAGACCGCCCAGGTCACGATTGTCTTCAACGAAGCCGTGCAGGGCCTGGACCTGGCGGACTTCACGGTGGCCAACGGCACGCTGGGCGATCTGCGCACGCTGGACGGCATTACCTGGACCGCGATCCTCACACCCAATGGCGCAGTGCAGGCAGGCGCCAACCAGATCAGCCTGAACAACACGGGCTATACCGACCTGTCGGGCAATGCCGGCGTGGGCGAGACCGGCTCCGACAGCTATCCCGTCGTGATCGCATCCGTGCCGGTCAATGCGGCCGGTGCGCCGTCCATCAATGTGCCGGTGCCGCAACCGGTGGCCGAGGTTTCGTGGCCCCCGATGCAGATCGGCAGCGAGGGCAGCGATGCCGGTTTTGTGTCCGAAGTCCATCGGGGCGGCTTGCTGCGTCCGCTGAGCTCCCCGCTGGCGCTGGCGCTGGCCGGTTTCTCCGAGCGGTCGATGACCCACCCCAGCGATCCGGTGCTGCAGCAGGACCCGGTGGATATGCCTGAGCTGCCGTGGAAGATCGGCGCCGCGCAGGGCCCATATTTGCTGCGCAGTGTGAGCGACCTCGCGATGGGCTTCGGCGGGAGGCTTGAATGGAAGGTTCCAGCCGACATTTTCGGCCACACCGACCCCCTGGCCTCCATCTACCTGTCGATGGCCCTGGCCGATGGCTCGCCGCTGCCGGGCTGGATCCGGTTCGATGCGCGCAACCGGACATTGACGGTGCAGACGCCCGACGGTGTGCACCGGGAGCTGGTGCTGCAGCTGACGGCGCGCGACGAGCAGGGCAGGGAAGTGAAAACCCCCGTGAAACTCAAGCCCGGTGCCCAGACGGCGGCGCGCGCCGGTGTGGCCGAGCAGTTCCAGCGCGCTGCCATGCAGCGTGCGGGCGGCACCGGGGGGCAGCGTGTGCATGCGTGAGGGCGGCTCGATAACAGGCTTTAACGGGTTGTTGAAGGAAATGTTGTGAACGCACAGGTCGCACCCAACGGCGTGCATCCCGCGGTCTTGCTGCTCGAGCTGGGCCATCGCGCCCGCCAGGCCAAAAGCGTGAACGAGCTCGAGTTCATGCTGGTCAACGACACGCGCCTGCTGCTGGCGTACCGCCAGGCGGTCTGGTGGAACGCGGCGCAGGGTGTGGCGGCGTTGTCCGGTGTCATGCAGCCCGACCGCAACGCGCCCTATGCGCAGTGGGCCGCCCAGGTCTGCATGCATCTGGCGCAGGCCGGCACTGCGCAGGTGCGCGCCGTGGTGCCCGCCGATCTGCCGCCGGCGCTGGCCGCGCAGTGGGTGCAATGGCTGCCGGCGACGGCGTTGTGGGTGCCGGTGGTGCTTGCGCCCGCTGCGAATGCCGACCAAGGCGCTGCTGCCGGACTGCTGCTGGCCGGCGCCGAGGCACCCGAGCGCTGGACGCTGCTCAAGGAGTGGTGCGGTGTCTGGTCCCATGCCTGGCAGGCCCTGCAGCGCCGCCGCGGCTGGACGCCCTGGCAGTGGCTGCGCGGCCTGCGCCAGGCGCAGCAGCGCTGGTGGCGCAAGCCCGCGGTGTGGGCGGCGGCCGGCGTGCTGGTGCTGGCCGTCTGGCCCGTGCATCTCACGGTGCTGGCGCCGGGCGAGCTGGTCGCCGCGCGCCCCGCGGTGGTGCGCGCGCCGCTCGATGGCGTTGTGGAGCATGTGCATGTGCAGCCCAATCAGATCATCGCGCAGGGCCAGCCGCTGTTCAGCCTCGATGAAGGGCAGATCGCCAGCCGCCTCGAAGTGTCGCAGACGGCGCTGCAGACGGCCGAGGCCGAATACCGCCAGTTCGCGCAGCTTGCGCTGGGCGACGCGCGCTCGAAGGCGCAGCTCGCGGCGCAGGCCGGGCGCATTGGCGAGCGGCGCGCGGAGCAGGCCTTCCAGTCGGGGCAGCGCGAGCGCGCCCAGGTGCTGGCGCCGCAGGCCGGCATGGTGCTGTTCGATGCGCCTTCGGAATGGATCGGCCGGCCGGTGCAGACCGGCGAGCGCGTGATGCGCATTGCGCAGCCCGATGCGGTGGAGATCGAGGCCTGGCTGCCGATCGGCGACGCGATTCCCCTGGAGCCGGGCGCGCCGGTGCAGCTGTATCTCGCGGCCGACCCGCTGGCATCGATCCAGGCGCGTGTGCGCTATGTGGCGTATGACGCGGTGGCGCGCCCCGATGGCTCCTACGCCTACCGCGTGCGCGCCGAAGTGACGCAGGCCGACAAGGCGCGCATCGGCCTCAAGGGCACGGCCAAGCTCCAGGGCAGCCGCGTGAGCCTGGCCTATTGGGTGCTGCGCAAACCCTGGGCCAGCGTGCGCCAGTGGGTGGCGCTTTGATGCAGGCCGCGCCCTGGCATCTGCTGCGCGAGGAGCTCGATCTGCTGCCCGGGCCGGTGCTGCCCGACGGCCAGCCGAGCTGGACGCTGCACGATCCGGTGCGCAACCTGTTCTTTCAATTGGACTGGGCCAGCTTCGAGCTGCTGCGCCGCTGGCATCTGGCCGATGCCGGCGCCATCGTGGCCGATATCTGCGCCGAGACCACCTTGCATGTGGGCGCGCACGATGTGCAGGCCCTGCAGCAATTCCTGCAGGCCAACGCGCTGCTGCAACCGGGCATGCACAGCGCTGCCGGCTGGGCCGCGCAGCGCGCGCAGCGGCGCGCGAGCAAGCTGCAATGGCTGCTGCACAACTACCTGTTCTTTCGCGTGCCGCTGCTGCGCCCCGACCGCTGGCTCGGGCGCATCACGCCGGGCCTTGAATTCCTGTTTCGCCCGGCGTTCTGGTGGCTCACGGCCCTGGCTTTTCTTTGGGGCCTCTGGGGCGTGTCGCGCTCGTGGGATGCATTCAGCGCGACCTTTGTCGATCTGCTGAGCCTGCAGGGCCTGGTGGCCTATGGCGTCACGCTGCTGTTCGTGAAGTTCCTGCATGAGGTCGGGCATGGCGTGACGGCCAAGCGCTATGGCTGCCGCGTCCCCACCATGGGGCTGGCCTTCCTGGTGCTCTGGCCCGTGGCCTACACCGATACCAATGAGGTCTGGAAGCTCACGGACCGCGACCAGCGCGTGCGTGTGGCCGCGGCCGGCATCATCACCGAGCTGCTGGTGGCCGTCTGGGCGCTGCTGGCCTGGCTCTGGCTGCCCGAGGGCTGGCCCAAGGCCATGGCCTTCCTGCTGGCCACCACGACCTGGGTCAGCACGCTGGTGATCAATGCCAGCCCGTTCATGCGCTTCGACGGCTACTTCCTGCTGTCGGACTATCTGCAGATGCCGAACATGCATGCGCGCGCATTCGCGCTGGCCCGCTGGGACCTGCGCGAGCGATTGTTCCGCCTGGGCGAGCCGGCGCCCGAATACTTTGCTCCTCCGAAGCGCCGGGCGCTGGTGCTGTTTGCCTGGGCCACCTGGATCTACCGGCTGGTGCTGTTCCTGGGTATCGCGGCGCTGGTATATCACTTCTTCATCAAGGCCCTGGGCATCTTTCTTTTTCTGGTGGAAATCGTGTGGTTCATTGCCAAACCCCTGTGGTCGGAAATCAAGGCCTGGCGTGAGCGCGCGCCGCAGATCGCGCGCAGCCGGCGCGCGCGGCGCAGCGCGCTGATCGCCGGCGCGCTGGCGCTGCTGCTGCTCGTGCCGTGGCCCGTGCCGGTGCTCTCGAGCGGGCTGCTGCAGGCGCCGCTGGCCGAGGGCGCACCGGTAGCCCAGGGAGCGGCGCTGTTCGCGCTGGTGTCGCCGGCGCTGCAAGCCGCGGCCGCCACGACGCAGGCGCGGCTGCAGCAGGTGGCGCAGCAGTCGGCCGCGGCCGGTTTCGACGGCGCGCTGCGGCGCGACTGGCTGGTGCTGCAGGATCGCCAGGCCGAAGCCCAGGCGCAGCAGGGCGCCGTGCGCAGCGATGCCGCGCGCTTTCAGCTGCAGGCCGGCGGGGCAGGGCAACTGCGCGATGTCGACCCCGATCTGCAGGCCGGCGCATGGGTCGCGCGCCGTGAGCTGCTCGGGCGCGTGGTGGGCAGCGCGGGGCAGGAAGTCGTGGCCTATGTGGCCGAAGAGGCGCTGCACCGCGTGCGCCCCGGCGACAGCGGGCTGTTCATTGCCGAAGGCGGCGCGGGCCCAGTGCTGGCGCTGCGCGTGCGGGCCATCGACCAGGACGCAAGCCGCAGCCTCAACGAAGCCGCGCTGGCCAGCGCGGGCGGCGGCAATGTGCCGGTGCGCAGCATGCAGGGCGTGCTCTACCCCGAGCGCCCGGTCTACCGCGTGGTGCTCGACGTGCTGCCCTCCGACCAACCCCAGGCGCTGACGGGTCAACACCGCTGGCGCGGACGCGTGAGCATCCGCGGCGAGTGGGAGGCACCGGGCGCGCAGTTCGTGCGCCAGGCCCTGAGCGTGTTCTGGCGCGAGGCTGGTTTCTAGGGAGCCGATCCGCAGGCACAATTGCGGCATTCCGCATCCGGGCGGTAGATCGCCATTCAAAATTAGAGGGTCTCCATGTCTGCTGTTCTTGCTTCGCGCTTTCTCAAGGGTGTGGCCACGCTGGCCGTGGGTTCGTTGCCGCTGCTGGCGCTGGCGCAGGCGCCCGCACCGATCAAGGTCGGGGTGGCGCTCGATATCTCCGGCCCCTTTGCGGCGCCCGGCGCCGAGATCCGCGACGGCCTGAACCTGGCCGTCAAGCTGCTGGGCAGCAAACTTGGCGGCGTGCCCGCCGAATTCATCCAGGCCGACATGGCGGGCAACCCCGAGCAGGCGCGCCAGCTGGTCGACCGTCTGATCCAGCGCGAGAAGATCGACCTGTTCACCGGCCCCGTCGCCTCGAACGTGGCGCTGGCCGTGGGCCCGACGCTGTTTGCCGCCAAGGTGCCGTACCTCTCGCCCAACGCCGGCCCGAGCCAGCTCGCGGGCGCGCAGTGCAATGCCTATTTCTTCGGCACCAGCTACCAGAACGATTCCATGCACGAGGCCGCGGGCCAGTACGCCGCGAACAAGGGCTACAACAAGGTCGTGATCCTGGCGCCCAACTACCCCGCGGGCAAGGATGCGCTCAATGGCTTCAAGCGCCTGTACAAGAAGCCGCTGGCCGACGAGATTTACACCAAGGTCGGACAGCTGGACTTCGCCGCCGAGCTCGCGCAGCTGCGCGCGGCCAAGCCCGAGGCGGTCTATATCTTCCAGGCCGGGGGCATGGGCATCAACTTCATCAAGCAGTTCATGGCCGCGGGCCTGAACAAGGACATCACGCTGATCTCCTCGCCCTTCACCGCCGACGAGGACATCATCCCGGCCGTGGGCAGCTCGATGGTCGGCCTGTTCAACGCCTCGTCGTATGCGCATGACCTGCCGAATGCTGCCAACCAGAAGTTCGTTGCCGAGTTCCGCAAGGCCTACAACGGCCGCTATCCGTCGCTGTACGCGGCGTTTGCGTACGACGTGGTGATGAACATGGACGCGGCCGTCAAGCAATTGGGTGGCAAGGTCAGTGACCGGCCGGCGCTGGTCAAGGCGCTCAAGACCGCTTCCTTTGATTCGGTGCGCGGGCAGGTCAAGTACGGGAACAACCAGTTCCTGATCCAGGATTACTACCTGCGCAAGGTGGTGCAGGGGGCGGATGGGCGGGTGACCAATCAGCTGCAGCCGGGGAAGGTGTTGACGGCGCATCAGGATGCGTTTGCGTCCCAATGCGCGCTTAAATAAAAGGCTGGGGCGGGTTCTATAGAGCCGGCCCTTCACCCTTCGACAGGCTCAGGGCGAACGGTTTGGCCCTGAGCGGGTCGCCCTGAGCCTCTCTCTGAACTTCCCATGGACCCGACCTTTTTCCTCGAACAGATCTTCAACGGCCTGGGCTACGGCTTCATGCTGTTCCTGCTGGCCGCCGGGCTGACGCTGGTGTTCGGCATCATGGACACGCTGAATCTGGCGCATGGATCGCTGTTCATGGTGGGCGGCTATGTGTCGGCCACGGTGCATGCGCAGTCGGGCTCCTTCATGCTGGCGGTGGCGGTCGCCGTGCTGGCCACGGTGCTGCTGGCGGCGGCGCTCGAAGCGCTGCTGGTGCGCCGGCTCTACAGTCGCGACCATCTGGCGCAGGTGCTCGCGACCTTTGGCCTGGTGCTGATTGCCGATGATGCGGTGAAGTTCATCTGGGGGCCGTCGCCGATCATGGCGCCGACGCCGGCGCTGCTGTCCGGCCCGGTCGATCTGCTGGGGCTGCCCTATCCGTCTTACCGGCTGCTGATCCTGGCCGCGGGCCTGGCCGTGGCCGTGGGGCTGTATCTGCTGGTCAACCACAGCCGCCTGGGCATGCTGGTGCGCGCGGGCGCGTCGAACCGGGCCATGGCCGAGTTCATGGGCGTGCGGGTCTCGAAGGTGTTTGCGATCGTGTTCGCGCTGGGCGCGGCGCTCGCGGCGCTGGCCGGGGCGCTGATGGGGCCGATCAGCGCCGTGTCGATCGGCATGGGCGAGGCGATCCTGATTCCGGCGCTGGTGGTGATCGTGATTGGCGGCATCGGCTCGGTGCGCGGCGCATTCGTCGCGAGCCTGCTGGTGGGCCTGGTCGATACCGCGGGCCGCGCCTTTTTGCCGCCGCTGCTGCGCGCGCTGCTGCCGCCGGCGCTGGCCGCCGACGCGGGGCCGGCCATTGCCAGCATCGCGATGTACATGCTGATGGCCGGCGTGCTGGTCTTCAAGCCGTCGGGGCTGTTCCCGGCGCGCGCCTGAGCAAGGTTGCCAAGATGAATGTTTCCGCGAAAAGGGCGCTGGGGCCGTCGGTCGCGCTGGTGCTGCTGGTCGTGGCGTTGGCGCTGTTCCCGGTGGTGGCGCCGCTGTTCGATCTCGACTACTACACCGGCTTCGTGCGCCGCCTGATGATCGTCGCGCTGGCCGCCGCGAGCCTGAACTTCCTGATGGGGCGCGTGGGCCTGGTGGCGCTGGGGCATGCGGGCTTTGTCGGCGTGGGCGCGTATGCGGTGGCGGTGCTGTCCGAGGCCGGCTGGACCTCGGCCTGGCTGGTCTGGGCGCTGGCGCTGCTGGCGGGCGTTGTCGTCTCGGCGCTGATTGGCGCCGTGGCGCTGCGCACGCGCGGCGTGTACTTCATCATGATCACGCTGGCGTTTGCGCAGATGCTGTTCTATCTGGCGGTGTCGCTGCGCACTTATGGCGGCGACGATGGCTACACGATCTACACACCGCTGCAGCTGCTGGGCGGCGAGAGCGCCGTGGCCGCCAGCGGCGCGCCGCTGTACTGGGTGGTGCTGGCCATCCTGGCACTGGTGCTGCCGGCCCTGTGGCGGCTCGAGGCCTCGCATTTCGGGCGTGCGCTCGAAGGCATTCGCGACAACGAGACGCGCATGCAGGCCCTGGGTTATCCGACCTACTGGCTCAAGCTCTGCGCGTTTGCCGTGGCCGGCGGCGTGGCGAGTCTTTCGGGCGCGCTGATGGCGACGCAAAACGGCTTCATCAGCCCCTCGCTGATGCATTGGACGCAGTCGGCGCTGTTCATCGTGATGGTGGTCATTGGCGGCGTGGGCCGGCGCTGGGGCGCGCCGCTGGGCGTGGCCGTGTGGCTGGTGTTCGAGGAAGTACTCAAGCAGTTCACCGAGTACTGGCATGCGCCGATGGGCCTGCTGCTGATTGGCGTGGTGTTTCTCGCGCCCAAGGGCCTGGCGGCGCTGGCATCGAGGAGGGCCGCACCATGACGCTGCTGATCGCACATCAACTGCTCAAGCGCTTTGGCGCGCTGACGGCCACGGACCATGTGAGCTTCTCGGTGAACGCCGGCGAGATCCATGCGCTGATTGGGCCCAACGGCGCCGGCAAATCGACGCTGGTGCATCTGATTTCCGGGCTGCTCGCGGCCGATGGCGGCACGCTGGCGCTCGACGGTGTCGATCTCACGCATCTCGCGCCGCACCGGCGCGTGGCGGCGGGGCTGTCGCGCTGCTTTCAGCTCACCAGCATCTTCCCGCAGCAGACCGTGGGCGAGAACCTGCTGCTGGCGGCGCAGGCGCATGCGGGCTCGAGTTTTCGCTTCGTGCGCCGCCGCGAAACCGATGCCGATCTCTACGCCAGCGCCCATGCGCTGGCGCGGCGCGTGGGGCTCGATACGGAATGGGGCCGGGTCGCCGGCACGCTGCCGCATGGCGCGCAGCGCAAGCTCGATGTGGCGCTGGCAATTGCTTGCCGCCCGAAACTGCTGCTGCTCGACGAACCGATGGCCGGCATGGGCCCGGTGGAATCGGCGCAGATGGTGGAACTCATCCAGAGCCTGCGCAAGGACATGGCCATCTTGCTGATCGAGCACGACATGGACGCGGTGTTCCAGCTCGCCGACCGCATCTCGGTGCTGGTCTACGGCAAGGTCTTGACCAGCGGCACGGCGGCCGAGATCCAGGCCGACGCGCGGGTGCAGGCGGTGTACCTGGGCACCGAGTCCGACCTGCCCGAAGGAGCGCAGGCATGAGCACCACTCCACTGCTGGCCTGCGAGGGCCTCGAAGCCGGCTATGGCGCAAGCCAGGTGCTGTTCGG
>JBEVDH010000250.1:0-18752 GCA_040514115.1 Comamonas sp.
ATCCTGTTGTTACAGGAGGAAAGAGGCGTCGCAATGCGATGGCCGCTGCGCTGGTTTTTGCGCAGCGTGCGCCGCGATTGCGCAAGGCCCGCCTTGCTGGAAGTCCCGCTTCCTTGCCGCGACCAGGCATGGCTGGCACTGCCTGGCTGGTCGGTATCCACGTCAGCGCAGGACAGCGCGCCGCAATGCCGCGCCGGGAGCCGGGTCGTTTAGAACATACCCTAAAATTCTCCCGCATCAGGCCGCTTCCGCCGGCAGCACAAACCGATGAATTGAAAAGCCAGTCTATGTCACTGAGCTGATTGGAAATAATGAAAAAGCGCGTCGCAATCATAGGTCTTTCCTTTAGATTCCCGAGTACGAACACGGACCAATACTGGACAGACCTGCTGGACGGGCGCGATCTGGTGACCGAGGTCGAGGACTCGCGCTGGGCCAAGGACGGTTTCCTGCATCCCGACAAGAACCATCCCGGCAGCAGCTATACGTTTGCCGCGGGCTCGGTGGGCGATGTCTCCCTGTTCGACGCCGGCTTCTTCGGCATTTCCCCGCGCGAAGCGGCGCTGATGGATCCACAGCAGCGCATGCTGCTGGAAATGAGCTGGGAAGCGCTGGAAAACGCCGGCCTCAAGCCTTCGACGCTGCGTGGCAGCCAGTGCGGCGTGTTCATCGGCATCGCCAGCGCCGACTATGCCTATCGCCTGTCGGAGGATCTGTCCGCGGTCGACTCCTCGGTGGCCACCGGGAATACCGGCAGCATTGCCGCCAACCGCATCTCCTATGTGCTGGACCTGCAGGGCCCGAGCATGGCCATCGATACCGCCTGCTCTTCCTCGATGGTTGCCTTTCACCAGGCCTGCCGTTCGATCGAGTCGGGGGAATCCACCCAGGCGCTGGCCGGCGGGGTCAGCCTGCACCTGCACCCCTATGGCTTCATCACCTTCTCGAAGGCCACGATGCTGTCCAAGCGCGGGCGCTGCAATGTGTTCGATGCCGCCGGCGACGGTTATGTGCGCTCGGAAGGCGGCGGCATTTTCGTGCTCAAGGACTATGACCAGGCGATGGCCGATGGCGACCGGATCCTGGCCGTCGTGGCCAACACCGCGGTCAACACCGATGGCCGCAAGACCGGCTTGACCGTCCCCAGCCCCAAGGTCCAGTCGGCGCTGCTGCAAAAGGCCTACAGCCAGGCCGGCATCGACCCTGCGGATATCGACTATGTCGAGGCGCATGGCACGGGCACGGCGGTGGGCGATCCGATCGAGGCGCGCGCCATCGGCGATGCGCTGGGCAAGCGCCGTCCCAAGGACAATCCGCTGCTCATCGGCTCGGTGAAAAGCAACATGGGCCACCTCGAGGCCGCGTCGGGCGTGGCGGGCCTGGTCAAGGCCCTGTATTGCATCCAGCACCGCGTGGTGCCGGCCACCATCGGCATCAAGACGCTGAACCCGAAGATCGAGTTCGACGACTGGAACATCGAAGTCGCCACCGAAGCGCGGCAGCTCAAGAAGACCGGAAAGATCATTGTCGGCATCAACTCCTTTGGCTTTGGTGGCGCCAATGCCCACGTCATCCTGGAAAGCCATGAGCCGGCACCGGTTCACGTGCAGGAAAGCCCTGTACCTGCGGCCGCACCGTTCATCCTTTCGGCCAAGGATCCCGCGGCACTGAAGGCAGCGGCGCGCGAGTTTGCCGATTTCGTGCAGGACCAACCGGCCACGTCGCTTTACGACATCGCCTACAGCGCGGCCTGGCGCAGGGAGCAGCATGAGCATTGCGCCGTGGTCGAAGGCGCCAGCGGCGCGGCCGTGGCGCAGGCGCTGCGTGAATTCGTCGCGGATGCCTCGACCGCCAAGGGCGTGGAATCGGGTACGGCATTGGCCAATCCCCTGGGGCCGGTGTTCATCTATTCGGGCAATGGCTCGCAGTGGGCCGGCATGGGCAAGCGTCTGCTGGAAGAGTCGCCGGTCTTCAAGGCGGCGATTCAGCAGGTCGATGCGATTTTCCAGCGCTATTCGCCGGACTCGCTCGAAGCGGAGCTCGCGGGCCGCAATGGCGCGGACCGCTACGAATTCACCGAGATCGCGCAGCCGGCGCTGTTTGCGCTGCAGGTCGGCGTGACGCAGATGCTGCGCCAGCGCGGCATCCTGCCCGTGGCCGTCGCCGGCCACAGCGTGGGCGAGGTGGCCGCGGCCTGGGCTTCGGGGGCATTGACGCTTGAAGCGGCAGTGGAAGTGATCTACCAACGCAGCCGCCTGCAGGGCACGACCAAGGGCAAGGGCGAAATGACCGCCGCCGGCCTGGGCCACGGCGCCGCCGAGAGCATCCTGGCCGAGCTCGGACTCACGCCCGGCCTGGTCATCGCCGGCATGAACAGCTCGCGTGGCGTGACCATTGCCGGTAGCCCGGCGCTGCTGACCGAGCTGGAAACCGCATTGACCGAGCGCGGTGTCTTCAACCGCCGTCTGGCGCTGGACTATGCGTTCCACAGCCCGGCCATGGACGAAATCGAGGCCGGCGTGCGCGTCACGCTGGGCGGGCTCGAGCCCGTTGCGGCCAGCGTGCCGTTCTACTCCACGGTGACCGGCGGCCTGCTGGACGGCACGGCGCTGGACGCCGAGTACTGGTGGCACAACATCCGCCAGCCGGTGCGGTTCGAGCAGGCCATGGCGCAGATCATGGACAACGGCACGAACGTGTTTGTCGAGGTCGGCCCGCATGCGGTGCTGCGCAGCTATATCAACGACTGCCTCAAGGACCGGGGCGCCGAAGGCCGGGTCATTGCAACGCTGGCGCGCGGCGACGATGCGGCGCAGCGCGTTGCGAGCGCTGCCAGCCAGGTGCTGATCACGGGCGTGCAGATCGACTGGAAGCAGCTGTTCCCCACCACCGGCAATTTCATCCAGCTGCCGTACTACCCCTGGCAGCGCGAGCGCCACTGGCATCCGGTCACGGCGCAGTCGCTGGGGCTTCTTGACCGCAAGCGGGTCCACCCCCTGCTGGGCTACGCGCTGCAGCAGCAGGCCCTGACCTGGGAAAATCAGCTCGACACCCGGCTCTACCCGATGCTGGCCGACCATGTGGTGGGCGACACCATCATCTTCCCCGGCACCGGCTTTGCCGAGCTCGCGCTGGCCGCGGCCCTGCTGTGGCAACCCGGCACGCTGGCCGAGGTCGAGGAGCTGGAAATCCGCGCTCCGCTGCTGCTGAGCGAAAGCAGCGCCAAGATCGTGCGCGTTTCCATCGATCCCCAGGACGGCAGCTTCACGGTGAAGGGCCGCGAGGTCGGCAGCACCGACCCGTGGACAGTGCACACCGTCGGCCGCATCCTGCGCGAGCCGCGCGACGGCCTGCTGCGCCAGGACAGCCCGGTGCTGCCCACGCGCCAGCCCGATTTCAGCAGCGCCAGCCATGCCGCGCTGACCGAGGCCGCGGGCCTGGCCTATGGCCCGGCGTTCCAGTGCATCGATTTCGGCTGGATCGACGGCGGCTCGGCGCTCGCGGTGCTCAAGATGCCGCAAAGCATCGAGGCCGAGCTCGCCCAGACCCACCTGCACCCTGCGGTGCTCGACTGCACCTTCCAGCTCATCATCCAGCTGCTCAAGGACGACCTGGGCGTGCATGAGGGCGTGACCTTCATTCCCACCAAGATGGGCCGCATCAGCTTCCGCGCGAGCCAGGCGCTGCCGGGCTTTGCACGCGTGACGCTGCTGCGCCGCACGGCCCACTCGCTGACGGCGGAATTCACCGTGTTCGACACCGAGGGCGTGCCGATTGCCACCGTCAAGGAAGCGCGTTTTCGCAGCATCCGCCTGAGCAAGAACGCCGCCGACCGCCTGCGTTTCCTCGACTACCACGGCATTCCCCAGCCGCATGCGCTGGCAGCCGACGCGGCGCCGGCCATTGGCTTTGACAGCGTGCATTCGGCGCTGGCCGAGCTGGCGCGGCGCTCGGCGCTGACCGGCTCGCACCGTCGCTACTGCGAGGAAGTCGACCCGCTGCTCGACAGCCTGTGCAGCCGCTTCACGCGCCAGGCCTTCGAGCGCCTGTCGGCCGACGGCCGCAAGCTGCCCACGCAGCAGGTGCTGGCGCTGCAGTCGGCGCACCCGGAAATCGCCCCGTTCCTGGCGCACCTGCTGCTGCTGGCAAGCGACGACCAACTGATCTCGCACACCCCCGATGGCTGGGAGCTGGTGCCCAGCCAGGACGATCAGGCATCCGCCGAAGACATCTGGAACAGCCTGATCGCGGACTATCCCGACTACTTCCAGATCGTCCACTCGGTCGGCCGCATCGGCATGCACCTGCCGCAGCTGCTGGACGGCAGCCTGACGCTCGACCAGGTCCGCCCGCGCGAGACCTCGCTGGTCACGCTGCTGCGCCAGGCGCTGGGCGCCAAGAGCCGGCAGCGCATCGGCCGCACCCTGCAGGAGCTGATCGCGCTGGGCATGCGCCAGTTGCCCGAGGGCCAGCGCCTGCGCCTCGTCGAGATCAGCGAAGGCGCACCATCGTTTGCGATGGATGCCTGCCTGGGCCTGGATGCGGACCGCGCCGACTATGCGTTTGCGACGACCTCGGCGGCCACGCTCGAGGACGCAGCGCGCCTCAAGGAACAGTTCCCGCAGATCGACACGCGCCAGATCGGCAGCGCCGCGCCGGTGTCCGGCTGCCAGCTGGTCATCTTCACGCTGGACTTCAGCACCGTGCCCGAGGCCGTGGCCGCGCTGGAATATGCGCGGGCCTGCCTCGCGCCCGGCGGCTCGCTGGTTGTCGTGGGCCAGCATGCCTCGCGCTGGATCGACTTCGTGTTTGGCGCCCAGCGCCAGAACTGGTCGCTGATGGACGACGGCAGCTGGCTGTCGAACCAGCGCACGGTGCAGTTCTGGCAGCAGCAACTGCAGCAAATGGGCTTTGCCGGTGCCGACCTGTTCGAGCTGTCGCCCGACACCCTGTCCGGCCCCTATCTGCTGCTGTCGCGGCCCGCCAGGCCCGCGCAACTGCCGGCCGCGGCGTCCAAGCGCGCACCGCGCAGCTGGATCCTGCTGGCCGACCCCGAGGGCGTGTCGGCGCAGCTGTCCGACCAACTGGTCAAGCAGTTGCAGGCACGCGGCGACATGGTCGTGCAGGCCGGCCCCGGCGACACCGCCGCGATCGAAGCGCTGCTGCGCACGACCACCGAAAGCTACGGCAAGCTCGACGGCATCGTGCACCTCGCCGGCATTGCCAGCGGGGCCACCGAGGCCCAGGCGGTGCTGGACCAGCAGGTCGCGCGCTGCGCGCTGGCCGCGGCCATCGTGCAGGCCTGCGAGAGCACCTCGACCAGCACCACCTGCTGGCTCGTGACCCAGGCGGGCGCCAGCGACCTGCTGCCCAACGCCACGGCCACGCCGGTGCAGGATGCGGCGCTGTGGGGCTTTGGCCGCACGCTGATCAACGAGGCCTCGGACTGCGAAGTGCGCCTGGTCGATCTGGAAAGCACGCAGGCGCTGGAAACCATCGTCCGCGCGCTTGCCCAGGAGCTCGAGCAGCCCGACAGCGAGCAGGAAGTCGTGCTCACCCGCAATGGTGCGCGCTACGTGCCGCGCCTGCGCCTCGCGGCGCGCCCACAGGAGCAGCAGGAGATCGATTCGCCGACCATCCGCCTGGCCTTCCAGTACCCGGGCCAGCTGCGCAACCTGCGCTGGGAAGCGCATCCGCGCGCCGTGCTGGGGCAGGGCCAGATCGAAGTCGACGTGCGCGCCACCGGCCTGAACTTCCGCGACGTGATGTATGCGCTGGGGCTGCTGTCCGATGAAGCCATCGAGAACGGCTTTGCCGGCCCGACGCTGGGCCTGGAATTCTCGGGCGTGGTCACCGCGGTGGGCGACCCGGACTGCGGCTACGCGCCCGGCGACCTGGTCGTGGGCTTCGGCCCTTCGAGCTTTGGCAACCGCGTGATCACGCAGGCCAGCGCCATCTCGCTGATCCCGCCGGACATCTCGCTGGAAGCCGCCGCGACGATCCCGAGCACCTTCTTCACCGTGTACTACGCGCTGCACCATCTGGCGCGCCTGCAGCCCGGCGAGAAGGTGCTGATCCACGGCGCGGCCGGAGGCGTGGGCATTGCCGCGATCCAGCTGGCCAAGTGGATTGGCGCCGAGATCTACGTGACGGCCGGCTCCGACGAGAAGCGCGACTTCCTGCGCCAGCTCGGCGTCGACCATATCTTCGACTCGCGCACGCTGGCGTTTTCCGACGAGATCCTGGCCCAGACCGGCGGCAAGGGCGTGGATGTGGTGCTGAACTCGCTCGCGGGCGAGGCCATCAACCGCAACTTCCGCGTGCTCAAGCCCTTTGGCCGGTTCCTGGAGCTGGGCAAGCGCGACTTCTACGAGAACACCAAGATCGGCCTGCGCCCGTTCCGCAACAACATCAGCTATTTCGGCATCGATGCCGACCAGCTGATGCAGGCGCGCCCAGACCTCACGCGCAGCCTGTTTGCCGAAATGATGGCGCTGTTCACCGAGGGCGTGCTGCACCCGCTGCCCTACCATGTGTTTGACGCCAATGACATCGTCGAGGCGTTCCGCTACATGCAGCAGGCGCGCCAGATCGGCAAGATCGTCGTGACCTACAGCAACGACATCGGCCAGATCCATACGCCCGCGCCCGCTGCGCCCAAGCCACTCGAACTCGCGGCCGATGGCAGCTACCTCGTGACCGGCGGCCTGGGCGGTTTCGGCCTGCGCACCGCCGAGTGGCTGGCAAGCAAGGGTGCGCGCCACCTGGTGCTGATCAGCCGCAGCGGCCCGAGCGCCGACACGGCCAAGGAAGCCATCGCGCGCCTCGAGCAGCAGGGCGTCAAGGTGCATGCCGCGGCCTGCGACATCACCGACCGCGCGGCGCTGACGGCGCTGCTGGCCGACATCGGCCAGACGCTGCCGCCGCTCAAGGGCATCGTGCATGCGGCCACCGTCATCAACGACGGCCTGATCCGCAACATGGACGCCGCGCAGATCCGCAGCGTGCTCGCGCCCAAGGCGATGGGCGCGCAGCATCTGCACGAGCTCACGCTGGGCACGGCGCTGGACTTCTTCGTGATGTTCTCCTCGGCCACCACGCTGTTCGGCAACCCCGGACAGGGCAACTACGTGGCGGCCAACGCCTGCCTGGAGGCGCTGGCGAAGTACCGCCGCGCCAACGGCCTGGCCGCGACCTGCGTGCGCTGGGGCGCCATCGACGACGTCGGCTTCCTGGCGCGCAACGAGAAGATCAAGGACGCGCTCCAGGGCCGCATGGGCGGCGCGGCGCTGAACTCGACCATCGCGCTCGACGCGCTCGAGAGCATGATGACCACGGACCAATCCGGCCTGGGCGTCATGGAGCTCGACTGGAAGGCGCTCGCGCGCTTCCTGCCCAGCGCCGGCAGCCCCAAGTTCAGCGAACTGGCGCGCGACGCGATGGACAATGAAGCCGACGAGGAAGACTCGGGCGACATCCAGCGCGTGCTCGCCGAGCTCTCCGACGCCGAACTGCAGGTCACGCTGACCGACATGATCAAGAGCGAGGTCGGCGAGATCCTGCGCGTATCGCCCGAGAAGATCGATCCGAACCGCTCGATCTACGACATGGGCCTGGACTCGCTGATGGGCGTGGAACTGGTGGTGGCGCTCGAAGGGCGCTTTGGCATCCAGCTGTCCGTCATGGCGCTGAGCCAGAGCCCGACCATTGCCAAGCTCGCCGAACGCATTGGCCTGCAGCTCAAGGGGAACGACGACACCGGCGATGCGCCGGCCGACAGCCAAGTGCTGGCGCAGACCAAGCAGGTGCTGGCGCAGCATGGCAGCGAGGTATCGGCGGAATCCATCGCCAGCCTGGCGCAGGACATTGAATCTCAGGGCACTGCCGCAAGGATGATCCACTAATGACACGCAAGGGACTTCCGGGCCTCACCGCCCAGATCAAGGACAAGCTGATCCAGCAGGCGCTCGAGCGCCGGCTGCGCCATGCCGAGCAGGGCAGCAGTGCCCCGGCGCCGGCCCCGGCAGCGGCAGGCGCGGTGCAGATTGCCGAGCAGCACTACAGTTTCCGCCTGCACCCCGGTTACCAGCAGATCCGGATCATCAATGACGGCGCCGCGCGGCTGGGCATCGGCAGCCCGTTCTTCAAGCTGCATGAAGGCATTGCGGGCGCCGTGACGCAGATCGCGGGCCGCGAGTACGTCAATTACTCGAGCTACAACTATCTGGGCCTGTCGGGCAACGCCGAGGTGGCCAGCGCCGCCAAGGCCGCCATCGACCGGTACGGCACCTCGGTGTCGGCCAGCCGGCTGGTGTCGGGCGAGCGCCCGATCCACCGCGAGCTCGAGCAGCAGCTCGCCAAGGCCTATGACGTCGATGACGCCATCGTCATGGTCAGCGGGCACGCGGCCAACGTCACGACCATCGGCCACCTGTTTGGTCCGAAGGACCTGGTGCTGCATGACGAGCTGATCCACAACAGCGTGGTGCAGGGCATCATGCTCTCGGGCGCGCGGCGCCTGCCGTTCGCGCACAACGACTGGGCCGCGCTCGATCAGATCCTGACCGAGCAGCGCCACCAGTTCGAGCGCGTGCTGGTCGTGCTCGAAGGCATCTACAGCATGGACGGCGACTACCCCGACCTGCCGAAGTTCATCGAGATCAAGCGCCGCCACAAGGTGTTCCTGATGGTCGATGAAGCGCACTCGTTTGGCGTCATGGGCAAGACCGGCATGGGCATCCGCGAGCATTTCGGCCTGGCCGGCAGCGATGTCGACATCTGGATGGGCACGCTGAGCAAGGCGCTGGCCGGCTGCGGCGGCTACATTGCCGGCGAAACCGCGCTGATCGAGCATCTCAAGTTCCTCGCGCCGGGCTTTCTCTACAGCGTGGGAATGCCGCCGCCCGTGGCCGCTTCCTCGCTGGCCGCCTTGAAGCTCATGCACGAGCAGCCCGAGCGCGTGGCGGCGCTGCAGCAGCGCGGCCAGTTCTTCCTGGAGCTGGCGCGCGCCGGCGGCATCGACACCGGCACCAGCACCGGCCTGGCGGTCATTCCCGCGATCCTGGGCAGCTCGCTCAGAGCCGCGCGGCTGTCGGCAGCGCTGTTCGAGCGCGGCATCAACGTCCAGCCGATCCTCTACCCGGCGGTGCCCGAGAAGTCGGCACGGCTGCGCTTCTTCATCTCCTGCGAGCACACCGAGGCGCAGATCCGCGCCACCATCGAGGCGCTGGTCGAAGAGTCCGGCCGCCTCTGAGCCCGACATGGGAAAACGCTTGCCGGCGGTCTTGACGCAGCTGTGGACGCTGCTGCGCCAGCCGGCGCCGGCCAGCGTGCAGCAGCCCTATCCCAGGCTGCGCAATTTCATCCTGGACGTCATGGCCGAGGGCCGGCGCAAGAGCACCATCCACCTGCTGTTCGAAGCCGAGGTGGCACCCATGCGCCGGCACCTCGCGGCGCAGCCCGAACGCGTCTCGCTGACCAGCTACATCGCCCGGACCCTGGCCTGCGCGGTCAACGAGAACCGCTCGATGCAGGCCTACCGGCATGGCAAATCCCGGCTGACGGTGTTCGAGGACATCGACCTGACCTTCATGGTCGAGCGCGACATCGGCGGCGCGCTGCTGCCGGTGAACTTCATCGTGCGCGCGGCCCAGCGCAAGGGCGCGGGCGAGATCCATGCCGCGCTCCAGGGCGCCAAGCACGCCGCGCTGGGGCAGGGCGGGCCGCTGTCGGCGCTGGAAAAGCACTTCTTCGAGCTGCCCCGGCCGCTGCGCCGCGTTGTCTGGTTCTTCATCCGCCGCGACCCGGTGATGTTCAAGGACCTGGTGGGCACGGTGGGCATCACCTCGATGGGCATGCATGCCCAGGGCGCGGCGCTGATCCTTCCCATCACGCCGATGACGCTGACGCTGTCGATCGGCGCGATCGGCAAGAAGCTGGTGCTCGAAGGCGGCCTGCCCGTCGAGCGCGAGTTCATCCAGCTGAATCTGGCCGCCGACCACGACATCATCGATGGCGCCCCGCTGATGCGCTTTTGCACCCGCTTCAAGGCCATGCTCGAGACCGGCTGCGCGCTCGAGCCGCCCCACAGGTCCGATTAGGTTACGCAGTATTACGAACTGGCAAGGTCGGATTTCAGGCCTACACTGCCTCCACTCATAAAAGAGAGCGCCGCGCCCGCGGCGTTTTCGCATTCATAACAGTGGAGTAACCATGGAATTTCTCAATACCGCCGACTTCTGGATCGGCTTGCTGAAGATCGTCTGGATCAACATCATCCTGTCTGGCGACAACGCCGTCGTCATTGCCCTCGCGGCGCGCTCGCTGCCGCCTGAACAGCAGCGCAAAGCCATCATGTTCGGCTCCGGCGCTGCCGTGGTGCTGCGCATCGTGCTCACCGTGGTGGCGGCCAAGCTGCTCGAGCTGTCGTTCCTGCAGGTCATTGGCGGCGTGCTGCTGCTGTGGATCGGCTACCAGCTGCTCAGCGGCCAGGAAGAGGGCGACGGCCACGGCAAGGGCACCGGCACGATGATGGCCGCGATCCGCACCATCCTGATTGCCGATCTGGTGATGAGCCTGGACAACGTGATTGCCGTGGCCGCGACGGCGCAGGGCAACATGGTCCTGCTGATCCTGGGCCTGGCCATCAGCATTCCGCTGGTGATCTTCGGCTCGACGCTGATGATCAAGCTCATGGAACGCTTCCCCGTGATCATCACGCTGGGCGCCGCCCTGATCGGCTGGGTCGGCGGCGAGACCGTCGTCAACGACAACCTGCTGCGCGGCTACACCATGGCCCACCCCTGGCTGCACTACGTTGCCGCCGCCGCTGGCGCCATCCTGGTGGTCGGCCTGGGCAAGTTCATGCAGGCCCGCTCGGCCAGCCGGCAGCAGGCTCTCTGATGCGCAGCGCCAGGGCGTGAGTCTCTGGTGGCTGGTGGAAAACGCACTGCCTGGCAGTGCGTTTTTCGTTGGGGGGCCGTGCGTGTCGGGGTGGCACATGCTTGAAACTTGAGTACAGGTCGTCCATGGTTCGACGGGGCCGCCGAGGCAGGCTCACCACGAACGGTTCAGTAGCCCAAATACGAGCAGAGCACTACGTACGGTTCCAAACCGTTCGTCCTGAGCTTGTCGAAGGATGAATGGCCTGTCCTCCATAGGGACCCTCGCATCACGCGCTCGGCGGCTTCCACCCCATCTCCCCCATCACCACCCGCCCCAGCCCCTCGATCCTCAAATCCACCCGTTTTCCCTGCCCAGCAACATCCCCGTTGCGCCAAAGAAAGTAATCCGTTCTCCCATCCGGTTCCTCCAGAGCCGCATACACGCGCGGCATGATCGGCACATGGTCCCCATACCAGCACAGCCAGCCGGGATGGGGCATGGATTGCAGCTGCTGGCGCAGCCGGGCCGCCATGCGGTCGGCGTTGGCCAGGTGGCGCAGGTAGATCGTCAAGTCCTCGCAACCTGGGGGCGGTGAAGTCGAATACAGCCGCGCAGCATCCTCGGGCAACGCCTTCTCCAGATGCAGCGGCCCATGGTTTTCCATGGAAATCACGAACACGAACAACGGCTGGCTCGACGCCTGCTGCAGCAGCGCGCAGACCTTCTCGGCCAGGGCCACGTCGCCGATGTACGGGCCGGTCTTCTCCACATCGTGGAAGCTTTCAATATCGATGAATTCATCGAAACCCATCATCGGGTAGACCTCGGCACGCGTGTCGAAGCTCGCGTGGTAGGGGTGCACGCAGACCGTGCGGTAGCCCTGCTGGCGCAGCAAGCCGGCAAGCGTCGGCACCCCCTGGCGCGCCAGCTTGCGATACGGGTTGAAGCGGTGCACGCCCAGCGCCTGCGCGCCCAGCCCCGAGAGAAACGCAAACTCGGTGCGTACGGTGTTCGCGCCCCAGGCCGCGACCTCGACCTGTCCGTGGCAGACCGCCGCGGCCTGCAGGGCGTCAAACGCCTGCAGCACCTCCGGACGAATGCCTGCAAACAGCCGCCGGGCATCGAAAAACGACTCGCTTTGCACCACGACCAGATGCGGCAGCACCGCGCCCTCGGCAGGGGCGGGCGCCGCGTCCTGCGCTGCGGGCAGCGGGTGGGGCCGGCGCTCCTCCTGGGCATAGCGCCACAGGCTGGTCAGCAGGCCCAGCGCGCGCAGATCGGCCTGCGGCGCGAAGGTCACCGGCAGATGCTGGCGCGCGCCCCACCACAGCAGTGCCGCGGCCAGCAGCACCAGGCCCGCGACCATGAGGAAGAAATCCGCGAGCGCGGTGGAGGCGCTCAGCGCCGGCTCGAAATGCAGCCCGCCATAGAAGGCCACGCCAAAGCCCGCGACGGCCATGACCGCGCGCGCCGTGCCCAGGAAGGGCAGGTACAGGCGCGGGTGCTTGAGCGCATCGAGGAAATACTCGAAATCCTGGAAGATGAAGGGCTCGCGCAGCGAATGGAACTTGGCGTTGTTGACCAGCACCACGAACAGCTGGAACGCCAGCACGATGGCCATCGCGAACCAGGGACGGTGGAACACCGCGAGCTCGAAGCAAAACAGCAGCAGCCACAACGCCCCATGGATGGCCGTGGTCGCCAGCGGGCGCCGCCACAGTGGCAGCGGCTGCGGCTGCAGCGCGAACTCCAGCGCCAGCGACAGCGCCAGCCCCACCGACACGGGTCCCGCGACCGCGACCCAGGGCAGTTGCTCAACCACGGTAGCCGATCAGCTTCAGGATGCGTTCCGAGATCACCGGCGGCAGCACCGACAGCCACCAGGTGCCGAAATTCAGCGGGAACGGGAAGCTGATGCGCGGCCGGTTGCGCTCGAGCCCGCGGCGGATGCAGCGCACCGCCTTGTCGGCCGGCCACAGGAAGGGCTTGGGGCCGGGCATGTCATGGCACATCTGCGACTCGACATAGCCGGGCATGACCACGTTCACGCGCACGCCCTCGGGCGCGAGCCAGCCGCGCAGCGCCTCGCCATACACCTTGATGGCGGCCTTGCTGGCGCAGTAGCTCGGCGTCACGGGCAGCCCGAAATAGGCCGCCAGCGAGCTGATCAGCGCAATCTGCCCCGCACCGCGCGCGCGCATCGAAGGCAGCACGCCATCGACGGTGGCCATGGCCGCGAGCACATTCACCTCGATCAGCGCCTCGATGTCTTCCCAGCGTTCGCCCGCGCCGTCGGGGCCGATGTTGGTGTTCACTCCGGCGTTGACGATCAGCAGATCGACGTTTTCCTGGGCGCACACCTCGCGCAGCCAGGCGGACAGCGCCACGCGGTCGCGCACATCGAGCGTGCGCGTGATCACGCGCGCGCCGCGCGCCTCGCACAGCGCCGCCTGCTCGGCCAGGCGCGGCGCATTGCGGCCCTGGAGAATCAACGTGTTGCCGGGCTCGGCATACGACTCCACCAGCGCGCCGCCAATGCCGCCGGTGGCGCCCGTGATCAATACCGTGCGTGCCGTCACAGCCATTTCTCCAGGGGTGAACGCTTGGCGGCCAGCCGCCGGTGGCTGCCCTGCACCGCCAGCGCAATGCCATCGCGGCAATAGAAGCCGCCATTGACCTGCGTCGTATGGATCACGACGTTGCGGAAATGCCGGTACAGCTGGGCATCGGGCGGCGTGCCGCCTTGCCAGAAATCATCGAGCGTGCCCTGGAAGGTCAGCCCGGGCAGGTCGTAGATCGGATTGCTCAGCGCCAGCGTCGGGCAGTTCAGGCCCAGCGAAATCGCCCCCACGGTGCTGTTCACCGTGACCGTGCCGCGCGCCTGCGAGAGCAGGGCGTCGAGATTGCCGGTTTCAATGTAATCGACGCGGTCGGCTACGCCCCAGCGCGCCGCCAGCCCGCGCAGCGTGCGCCGATGGTGCTCGAGTCCGGTATCGAGCGGGTGGTTCTTGATGACCAGCCGGCTGCCCGCAGGCGCATGCCGGGCAAAGGACGCGAGCACGAATTCCATCACCTCGGCCATGTCGTTGAACATCGAATGCTCGCGGATCTGCGCATCGCTGCCCAGCTGCAGCGGCAGCACGTAGAACGGCGTCGCGTTGCGCAGCAGGTTCTGGATCAGCGCTTCATCGCGCGGCGCATGCCAGCGCAGCATGGGCAGACGGCACGCATAGCCGGCGTATTCGGTCGCGGCGGTGATCGTCGAGTGGGTGCGGTAGCGTGGATAGGCCAGCGGGTTCCAGAAACCCGCCAGGTGGTAGGCGATGTCATGGGCCGCACGCACCCGGAAGGGTGAGTGGAAGGGCTGCACGGCCGCCGCCTCGGGCAACCTGCGGCCCACGTCCCGGAACCACCGGGGATCGCGCGGCAGCAGCGAATGGGTGTTGACACCCTCGCGCTCGAGCGTGACCCAGTGCGGGCGGAAGTACCCCTCTTCAAAGACATGGGTGCGCAGCCCCAGGGCCCGGCCATGCGCGATGGCCGGGCGATGCACCGGCCGGCTGTCGCCAAACAATACCTGGTCGGTAATGCCGAGCTCGCGGTACTTGCGGTCCAGGAAATCCTGCAGGCCCGCGAGGCTGCCGCGGTAGCTCGAAGCACCGCCGCCGCTCCAGTACAGCCAGTCGCCGGCATTGAAATGGATCTTGTGCACCGCGTGGCCGTCGGCCTTGAGGCTTTGGGCCAGGCGCAGGAAAAAGGGGGAACACACCCCCTGCAGAAACAGGAAAGAACGCACTCGACTCATCGAACCCCCACCACCCGGCGCAGCACCACTCTGAATAATTTTCGCCACCAGGGCAGCTTGCCGCCCACGCGCGTGCGCCAGGCCACCAGTTCGTCGAGCGCCTGCTCGGGCGTGATCAGGTGGCTGTCGGCACGGCTGAGATAGAGCGGGTGCTCGATCAGCGCGCCCGCCACCAGCTCGTCGAGCGACAGGCGCCGCGTGCGGCGTGCGTTCGGTACGGCATCGCGCGTCAGGCCCCAGCCCGAGTAGAAGGGCTGGCCATGGCAGGTCACGGGCTTGCCGCGCAGCAGCGCCTCGAAACCGGCCAGCGAAGTCAGCACATGGACCTGGTCCACCGCCATCAGCAGCTCGCCCATCGGCGCATGCTCGACCACCTCGTCGCACCAGCGCAGCGCCTCCTGCTCCCCCGCGCCCCGCGCGCGCAGACCGGCCAGCACATCGGGGTGCGGCTTGTAGACCACGTGGGCATCGGGATGCGCCGCGCGCACCGCCTGCAGCAGCGCCATGTTCGAGCGGATGCCGGGCGCGCCGTAGGCCAGCGACGCGTCGCTTTCCACCTGCCCCGGCACCAGCACCACGCTGGCGGCGCCCGCGGGCCGCTGCCAAGGGTGGCCGCCGGTGTTGTATTTGGTCAGCCCCTGGGCGACGATGCGCTCGCGCAGCCGCTGCGCCCGCTGGAGCTGCGCGGCACTGAAGCTTGCGCTCGACAGCAGATGCTCGAGATCGGAAGGCCGCGTGGCGTCGTAGTAGATGCCGCGGCTGTCGATCACCCAGGACATCGGCCGGATCAAATCGACGCCCAGTCCCACCGAGCGCAGGAAGCCATCCTCCAGGCGCAGCACCCGCACGCCCTCGGGCAACGCCGCCGCCAAGGGCTTCATGCCCCAGACGGCCAGCACCGCGCCCGCGGGTACATCGGCAACGCTGGCGACAAACACCACCCGCGCCGGCGCCAGGCATTGGCACACCACCGCTCTTTTCCAGGAGGAAAAGTCCAGCGCATACACCACGGAAATATTTGGCAGGTCAGCGCTTTTGGGCAACACGCAACTGCTCCATCAATGCCTCGACCTGCTGGAAATGCGCGTCCCAGCTCGGCAGCGCAAACCCGGCCAGCTTCTGGCACTGACTGCGCCGCAGCGGGCTTTGCGGCTGTGCGTATTCCACAATCAGCTCCGTCCAGCGCCGGCCGTCGAGCGGATCGACGTATTCGGGAATGTCGCCGGCGATTTCTCGGAACGCGGGCAGGTCGCTGGCAATGACCGGCACGCCCGCCGCCAGCGCCTCGGCCAGCGGCATGCCGTAGCCCTCGGCAAACGAGGGAAACAGCAGCGCCTGCGAGTGGTGCAGCCACGAGGACAGCTGGGCATCGCTGCAGCCAGACTTCTCGAACACGAAACCCTTGAGCACCTCGCAGCGCTCGAGCAGATCCACCACGTTCTGGCACAGCCAGCCGCGCTGGCCAATGATGACCAGACGCGGCGCGTCGGCGCCCAGGCGCTCGATCAACTGCCGCCACAGCTGCAATATCAGCCAGTGGTTCTTGCGCGGCTCGATCGTGCCGAGCATCACGAAGTAGGGGGTATCCATTGCCGGCTTCTCGGTCGGCAAGGGCAATTGCGCAGGCGCCAGCAGCGCCACCGTGGTGGCCGGCATGGGCAGCCCCTTGGCGCGCGCATGGGCCGCGAATTCCGCCAGCGTTGCGGCCGAGTTGGCAATAACGCCATGGCCGGTGCGCAGCATGGTGTTCATGCGCACCTCATGGCGCCCGGTTTCGCCGGGGCGGCAATATTCGGGGTGCGTGACTGGAATCAGGTCATGCACGAAATACAGCGGTTTGAGAGAAGAACGAAGCAGGAGCCGGGCGTAATCGGGCTTTTCCAGACCGTTGTGCCCGGTATTGAAGAAGAAGCGGGAGTCGGAAAACTGCCGCCCCAAGCTGCCGACAAAAGCCTTGACCACGGCCCGGCGCACCAGCGCGCTGAAATTGTCCCCGGTATCGAGCAGCGCTTCAAAGACCCGCGTGGAGTCCGTCTCGGACAGCTCTATCCACTGGCCCGCAAAGCGCACCAGCGCCGTCGCGCGCGGACCGAAATGGCGCACGTACTCCAGGCTCACCCGGTCTACCCCCGTGGGCAGCCGGCCCTGCATCGCCCGGTCCACCAGGCGGGTGACATCGATCACTGACTCACGCATAGCGCCGCCCCCAGACTACACAAGCACGCAGCAATTTACCGGGTCACGCTGATGAGGTTGGCCACCGGGAAAATGGTGGAGAAGATCACGTTGAGGAACTTCTGCATTTCAGCCGCGGGTGCGTTCGAAACATACAGCAGATCCTTGTCCTTGATGGGAAAGCTCTGCGCCACGAAGAAGCTCGCGGGGTCACGCAGATTCATGCGGTAGATGACCGGCACCAGACCCTCGGGCGTGGTGGCCACGGTCTTGCCTTGCAGATCCAGCGCCGCCGGCGACTCGAGGCGGAAGATGAACACACCCTGCGCATCGGCACGGTTATCCTGCACCCCGCCCACGCGCGCCAACGCCTGCGCCAGCGAAATGCCTTGGGCCTCGAAATTGAGCTCTTCGTTCTTGCCCGTCGCACCCAGCGCCGTGAAGCTCAGAGGCTGGAACAGCGAGGTCACGACATCGCCGGGCTGCAGCAGGATGTTCTGGCGCGGATCGCGAATGATGGTGTCAAGCGGCAAGGCCTGCACCTGGTTGCCACGCGTCACCTGCAGCGTCATCTTGTTGACCGGCTGGCGTGTTCCACCGGCCGCGGCCAGCGCATCGAGCAAGCGCTCGCCTTGTGCGGTCAGCGGCATGCGCGTGCTGTTGGTGACTTCACCCACCACCGTCACGTTCGCGGTGTTGTTGCGAATAATGCGCACCAGGACCTGCGGCTGGTTGGCCTTGCCCTTGAGGCGCTGGATGACTTCTGCTTCGATCTGCTGCGGGGTGCGACCGGCCGCCATGATCTGGCCCGCGAATGGAATGTTGACGCTGCCATTGCGGTTGACCATCTGCTCGGGCAGGGCAGTGACACGCGTGGTCGAAGGGCCCGAACGCGGGTCGAGCGCACCGCTGCCAAACAAGGCTGCGGGTGGCGCTTCCCATACCGAGACTTCAATCACGTCACCCGCGCCAATCACGTAGCCCGATGGCGCGGCGGTACCGAACACTTCGGAAAACAGGTTTTGCCGCTGGCTGGCCAGCACCCGGCGCGCGACCGCGTCGTTGACTTCGACAATCTGGATGCCCATGTCGTTGGGAGTGGCGACCACCTGTTCGACCTGCTCCCGGCTCGGGCCGGAAGTGGGCAGCCAGGTGGGGCTGGTGGAGCAAGCGCTCAGCACGGCCGCCACGCCTGCCGCGAGCAGCATGCGCAAAGTCGTGGAGCGCGCCGTGGTACCGGCAGTTCTTGTATTCATAGTTCCAGTCATCATGATTTTCAGTTGCTTGGCTAGTGGTCAGCTACTCTTGGCCGCGACCTGCCGGTAGACATCGATTGTCTGGTCGACACAGCGGCTCCACGTAAAATTGCGGGCCTTTTCCAGGCCTGTTTCGCAGGCGGCCGCGCGCCAGGCTTCATCGCACAAACTCGCGTGAATGCCCACGGCTAGCGCATCGATATCATCCGGGTCCACCAGCCGCGCCGCGCCCTGCGTCACTTCGGGCAGCGAGCTGAAGAGGGACGTCACCACCGGCACGCCCGAGGCCATGGCTTCCAGCACCGGCAGACCGAACCCCTCGTAAATGGACGGGTAGACAAATGCCTGGGCCCCCGCATACAGCGCGGGCAGGTCGGCCTCCGGCACGAAGCCCAAATAGTGCAGCCAGCCTTGTGCCGCCAAACGCTCGATTGTCGCGTGCAATGCGTTGCTGAGCCAGCCCGCGCCGCCTATCAGCACCAAGGGGTATTGTTCGCGCACCTGGGCCGGCAGGAGTTCATAGGCCTGCAGCAGATTGGCGATCTTCTTGCGCGGCTCGAGCGTGGAGACGCACAGCGCATAGCGTTTGAATACCAGGCCGTGGCGCGCCAGGCACGGCGCGATCACCTCGG
>JBEVDH010000050.1:0-6751 GCA_040514115.1 Comamonas sp.
CCTTGAGGCCGACCTGCTCGCACATGCGGCGGATCTGGCGCTTCTTGCCTTCGGTCAGCACGAAGCGCAGCTGCTCGGGGTTCTGCCAGTCGACCTTGGCGGGCTTGAGCGGCTGGTCGTCCAGCGACAGGCCATGGCACAGGCGCGCCAGCTGCTCGGCCGGAAAGCGCTCCTGGACGTTGACCTGCACATCGCCATAGACCACGCGCACCAGGTACTCTTTTTCCAGCCCGGAATCCTCGCCGATCAGCTGGCGCGCGACGCGGCCGTCCTGCGTCAGCACCAGCAGGCCCACCGAGTCGATGTCCAGGCGGCCGCAGGGCGCCAGGCCCTTGAGCTGCGCGAAGTTGAAGCGCGTCGGAGTGGTGTCCAGGTTCCAGCGGCTTTGCGCATTGAGCAGCGCCATCGCCGGCGTGTGGCCGTCTTCGGCCTGGCCGCTGACATAGCCCATGGGCTTGTGCATCAGGATCGTGACCTGCTGGTCCTGCACGCCCTTGGCGGCCTCGTCGACCGTGATGCGGTCGGACGGCATGACCATCACGCCCATCGCCGCGACTTCGCCGTTCACGCGGACCCAGCCTTTCTCCACCCAGTCATCGGCCTCGCGGCGCGAACACAGACCCATGTCGGCCATGCGCTTGTTGATGCGCACCGAACCGGGCGCGGATTCCTGCACCACGGCCGCCTGGGGTGGGCGTTTGACGGGGATCTTGCGCGCGTCATCGCCGGTCGGCACCTGGTAGGTGCGGATGCCGGTGAACGGACGGCGCGGCTCTTCATCGCTGCGGTCGCCGCGGTCTGCACCGGGACCGGAAAAACGGCCCGCGGGACGGGCGCGCTCGCCCCCGCCCGAACGGCGGTCGTCAAAACGGGGTTGTGCGGGACGGCGGTCGTCGCCGCCGCGGTCGTCACGGCCGGGGCCGCCCCGGCTCTCGAAACGCGGACCGTCCTGGCGTGGACCGGCATCGCGTGGTGCGTCCTGACGCGGACGTTCCTGGCGTGGACCATCCTGGCGTGGGCCGCCTCCCTGCGGAGCGCCACGGAAGTCATCGCGGCCAGGGCCGCCCCGGCTCTCGAAGCGCGGTGCGCCATCGGGACGACCAAAGCCGCCGCCTTCACGACCACCGCCCTCGCGCGGACCGCTGGAACGCGGACCATCCTGGCGTGGGCCGCCTCCCTGCGGAGCGCCCCGGAAGTCGTCACGGCCAGGGCCCTCACGGCGCTCGAAGCGCGGTGCACCCGACGGGCCGCGCTGGCGGTCACCGTAGGGAGCGGAAGAACGGGCGGCGCCATCGCGGCTGCCACCGGGTTTGCCTGCGCGGCCTCCTGCACCGCCACCCGAGGAACGGGGAGCGGGTGCCGGCGCTGCCGGCTGGGAGTTGATGCGCAGGGTGGCACGCGGCCCGGAGGCAGGCGTGCGGGGGGAAGATGGGGAAGAAGACATTTGCCGCTATTGTCGCCGTCCTGCCCCCCGGTTGCTTGTTACCACACGTTATGCAACCCGCGTGCCGGGGCAAACCAGCGCACGGCGCGGCCATTAGCCAGGTGAGGACAAAGGGCAAATTCCTGTCAATCGTCCACCGTCATCCCCTGGGGATGTGCAGCCGCCATGAATTGCGTATTGCGCAGCGCCGCGAGATCGAGCACGCGCAGGCCGCCGTATTCGATGCGTATAGCGCCCTGCTCCTGCAGGTTGGCCAGCGCCTCGTTCACGCGCTGGCGCGACAACCCGACCAGATAGGCCAGCTCCTGCTGCGTGATGCGCAGCACCTGCGCCATGCCGGGGTAGAGCACCGGGTTGAAGAACGCCGCCAGGCTGCGCGCCACGCGCACCTCGGGGCTGCCCATGCGGTCGTTCTCGCGCGCCGCGATGAACTGGCCCAGCCGCTCGTTGAGCTGGTCGAGCACGAAGCGGTTGAAGTGCAGCGAATGGTCGAGCAGCCAGTGGAAGGTGTCGATCGGCAGCCCCGCGACCACGCTCTTGCGCAGCGCCTGGATGTTGTAGCGGTAGGGTTCGCGCTTGACCACCGTGCCCTCGCCGACCCAGCCGCCAGGCGGCACGCCGGTGAAGGTCACGGTCTGGCCCTGGGCGTTGTCGGCGTGGATCTTGAGCAGGCCCTCGACCAGGCCGAACCAGTAGGTCACGGGCCGGCCGATGCGGCAGATGTAGTCGCCAGGCAACGCATCGCCCACCAGCAGCGCGGCTTCGGCGCGCGCGCGCTCATGGGGCTGGAGCACGTTCAGCCATGAAATGTTGCGCATTTCCTCGGGCGTGGGTTCTCTGCGGCGCTGGTGCAAGGACAGGTCATGGCTCATGGGTAGAAGCATGGCGCGCCAAAGCCCGGTTGCCGATCGGGGATTTCCCAGCGTTAACCACAGTTGCGGGGGCTGGCGGCAGGCGCGTATTCCCGCTAAGGAGTTTCCCCTGGAATGTCGCCGTCAAGACAAAAAGGCGTCAAACCCCTTCCTAAGATGACCTCAAACCAAGCAATATCTGCCCCCGGCCCGTTCACTTTCCGAGGAAACGCAATGACCACCACGTTCCCGCATTTGCTGCAAAAGCATGCCGCCGAACGCCCGGACGCACCCGCGCTGCGCGAGAAGGAATACGGCATCTGGCAGACCTGGAGCTGGCAGGAAGTGGCCCGGGAAGTACGGCACTTCGCCTGCGGCCTGACAACGCTGGGCTTCCAGCGCGGCCACAACCTGGCGCTGATCAGCGACAACCGTCCGCATGTCTACATGGGCTTTGTCGCCGTGCAGAGCCTGGGCGGCGTGCCCATCCCGCTCTACCAGGATGCGGTGGCCAGCGAAATGGTCTTCGTGCTGCAGGACGCCGACATCACGTTTGCGTTTGCCGAGAACCAGGAACAGGTCGACAAGCTGCTCGAAGCGCGCGCCTCGGTGCCGGGCATCCAGCACATCATCTATGACGACCCGCGCGGCCTGCGCCACTACGACCAGCCGGGCCTGATCAGCACTGCCGAGCTGATGGCACGCGGCGCCAGATGGGAGGCCGAGCATCCCGGCGCCTGGGAGGCGGGCCTGGAGCAGCTGCAGCCCGGCGATGTCTCGGTCATCCTCTACACCTCGGGCACGACGGGCAAGCCCAAGGGCGTGTGCCAGACGCACGCCAGCTTCGTGCAGGCCGCCGCGGGCGGCGCCCAGGTCGATGGCTTGACCTCCAGCGACAACGTCATTTCCTATCTCCCGCCGGCCTGGTGCGGCGACCACCTGTTCTCGCTGGCCCAGTGGCTGGTCGCGGGCTTCACCATCAACTGCCCCGAATCTGCGGCGACGGTGTCCATCGACCTGCGCGAGATCGGCCCGACCTATTACTTCGCGCCGCCGCGCATCTTCGAGGGCATGCTGACCTCGGTGTCGATCCGCATGGAAGACGCTGCCGCCCCGAAGCGCTGGCTGTTCGAGCGCTGCATGCAGCTGGCCCAGCGCGTGGGCTCGGACCTCCTCGACGGCAAGCCCGTGGGCGCGCTCGACCGCCTGCTCTACCGTCTGGGCGATTTCGCCATCTACGGGCCGCTGCGCAATGTGATGGGGCTGTCGCACATTCGCGTGGCCTACACCGCGGGCGCGGCCATCGGGCCCGACCTGTTTCGCTTCTTCCGCTCGATCGGCATCAACCTCAAGCAGCTCTACGGCCAGACAGAGACCTGCGCCTATGTCTGCATCCAGCGCAACGGCCAGGTCAAGCTGCATACCGTGGGCCAGGCCGCGCCGGGCATCGAGCTCAAGCTGTCGGACAACGGCGAGGTGCTGGTCAAGGGCGTGTCGGTGCTCAAGGAGTACTACAAGCGCCCCGACGCGACGGCCGAGGCCATCGACGCGCAGGGCTACTTCCACACCGGCGACGCGGGCGTGATCGACGCCGACGGCCACCTGCGCATCATCGACCGCGCCAAGGACGTGGGCCGCACCAATGCCGGCGCGATGTTCGCGCCCAACTACATCGAGAACAAGCTCAAGTTCTTCTCGCACATCAAGGAGGCGGTGTGCTTCGGCCACCAGCGCGACCAGGTCTGCGCGTTCATCAACATCGACTTCGAGGCCGTGGGCAACTGGGCCGAGCGCCAGGGCCTGCCCTATGGCGGCTATGTGGACCTGACCTCCAAGCCGCAGGTGCAGGCGCTGATCGCCGAGTGCATCGCCAAGGTCAACGCCGATCTGGCCAGCGAGGACGGCATGGCCGGCACGCAGATCGCGCGCTTCCTGGTGCTGCACAAGGAGCTCGACCCCGATGACGACGAGCTCACGCGCACGCGCAAGGTGCGGCGCAACTTCATTGCCGACAAGTACGGCGTGCTGGTCGACGCGCTTTATGCGGGCCGCACCGAGCAGTTCATCACCACCCAGGTCAAGTTCGAGGACGGCCGCACCGGCAGCCTGAGCGCCACGCTCAGACTGCTCGACGCCAAGACCTTCGCCCCGGCCAAGGCCGCCGCCTGACACGCCCCAAGGAACCGCATGCGCACCCAACCGATTGGCGATGTCATCCTCGACATCCAGAACCTCAGCCTGCGCTTTGGCGGCGTCAAGGCGCTGACCGACATCTCGTTCGATGTGCGCGAGCACGAGATCCGCGCGATCATCGGCCCCAACGGCGCCGGCAAGAGCTCGATGCTCAACTGCATCAACGGCGTCTACACGCCCTCCGACGGCAGCATCACCTTCCGCGGCAAGACCTTCTCGCACATGAACAGCCGCCAGGTCGCCGAGATGGGCGTGGCGCGCACCTTCCAGAACCTGGCGCTGTTCAAGGGCATGAGCGTCATCGACAACATCATGACCGGGCGCAACCTGAAGATCAAAAGCAACCTCTTGATGCAGGCGCTGCACATCGGCCCGGCGGCGCGCGAGGAAGCGCGCCACCGCGAGTTCGTCGAGCACATCATCGACTTCCTCGAGATCCAGGCCTACCGCACGACGCCCGTGGGCCAGCTGCCCTACGGCCTGCAAAAGCGCGTCGACCTGGGCCGCGCGCTGGCGATGGAGCCGCAGGTGCTGCTGCTCGACGAGCCGATGGCCGGCATGAACGTCGAGGAAAAGCAGGACATGTGCCGCTTCATCCTCGATGTCAACGACGAATACGGCGCGACCATCGTGCTGATCGAGCACGACATGGGCGTGGTGATGGACATCTCCGACCGCGTGGTGGTGCTCGACTACGGCAAGAAGATCGGCGATGGCGAGCCGCTGGCCGTGCGCAACAACCCCGATGTCATCCGCGCCTATCTGGGCAACGCGCACTGAGCGCAGATTCAAAAGCGCAAGGAGCAGTCCATGGCATTCTTTCTCGAAACCCTTTTTGGCGGCCTGATGGTCGGCATGCTCTACGCGCTGGTCGCGCTGGGCTTCGTGCTGATCTTCAAGGCTTCGGGCGTGTTCAACTTTGCGCAGGGCGCGATGGTGCTGTTCTCGGCCCTCGCGATGGCGCGCTTTTCCGAATGGATTCCGCAGTGGCTGGGCATCGCGCCGGGCCTGCTGGGCAATCTGCTGGCGATCATCGTCGCGCTGGCGCTGATGGTGGTCGTCGCCTGGCTGATCGAGCGGCTCGCGCTGCGCCACCTCGTCAACCAGGAGCCGATCACGCTGCTGATGGCGACGCTGGGCATTGCCTATCTGCTTGACGGCCTGGGGCCGCTGATCTTCGGCAGCGCGGTCTACAGCATCGACGTGGGCATGCCCAAGGATCCGATCTTCATCCTCCCCAACCTGTTCGAAGGCGGCCTGCTGGTGAGCCAGGAAGACCTGTACTCGGCCGGCATCGCCACGCTGCTGGTGGCGGGTTTGGCCGTGTTCTTCCAGAAGACCAAGACCGGGCGCGCACTGCGCGCCGTGGCCGACGACCACCAGGCGGCGCAGTCGATCGGCATTCCGCTGTCGCGCATCTGGGTCATCGTCTGGTCGGTGGCCGGGGGCGTGGCGCTGGTGGTGGGGATCATCTGGGGCTCCAAGGTGGGTGTGCAGTTCTCGCTGTCGCTGGTGGCGCTGAAAGCCTTGCCGGTGGTGATCCTCGGCGGACTGACCTCGATTCCCGGTGCGATTGTCGGCGGGCTGATCATCGGCGTGGGCGAGAAGCTCTCCGAGGTCTACATCGGCCCGATGGTCGGCGGCGGCATCGAGACCTGGTTTGCCTACGGCCTGGCGCTGGCCTTCCTGCTGGTGCGCCCGCAGGGCCTGTTTGGCGACAAGATCATCGACCGCGTCTGACGAACCGTTTCAGGAGATTTCCATGTTTTATCGTGAAAACGGCCAGTTCAAGACCAGCTATGCGGCCGACCAGCAGATCTTTCCGATCGCGCAGGACCGCATCGCGATGCTCGTCATCCTGCTGGTGGCCTTTGTCGCCGTGCCGCTGAGCGTGAGCGACTACACCTTCCAGGCGGTGCTGATTCCCTTCCTCATCATGTCGCTGGCCGCGATGGGGCTCAACATCCTGGTCGGCTACTGCGGCCAGATCTCGCTGGGCACGGGCGCGTTCATGGCGGTGGGGGCCTACGCGGCCTACAACCTGCAGGTGCGCATCGAAGGCATGCCGCTGCTGCTGTCGCTGCTTGGCGGCGGGCTGTGCGCGATGGCGTTCGGCGTGGTCTTCGGGCTGCCGAGCCTGCGCATCCGCGGGCTGTACCTGGCCGTGGCCACGCTGGCCGCGCAGTTCTTCATGGACTGGCTCGCCAGCCGCGCGCCCTGGGTCACGAACAACTCCTCGTCGGGCTCGGTCAGCGCGGGCCAG
>JBEVDH010000051.1:0-33856 GCA_040514115.1 Comamonas sp.
ATGCCGCTGGAAGACGCGCTGGCGCTGCGCGCGGTCGACAACGGCGCGCTGCTCGGCGAAGAACTCGCGCGCATAGGCTATGCGGGCCGCGCGCCCGTGGGCAGTCCGCGCGTCGACAGCTTTGTCGAGCTGCATATCGAGCAGGGTCCGGTGCTGGACCGCGAAGGCATTGCGATCGGCGTGGTCGAAGGCGTGCAGGGCATCTGCTGGACCGAATTGATATTCACGGGTCGCAGCAACCATGCGGGCACGACGCCGATGGCCCTGCGCCAGGACGCAGGCATGGCCGCGGCGCGTGTCGCGGCCTTTGCCCACGAACTGAGCCAGCGCTACGGCGGTCGCCAGCTGGCCACCGTGGGCGCACTCACGCTGCAGCCCCACCTGGTCAACGTGAGTGCCCAGAGCGCGCTGATGACCGTCGATCTGCGCAATACCGATGGCGCGCTGCTGCAGCGCGCCCAGGCCGAGCTCCTGGCCTGCGCGCACGGCATCGCCGCGGAGCACGGCGTGCAGCTGAGCCACCGGCTGCTGGCCGATTTCGCGCCCGTGGCCTTCGATGCCGCGCTGGTCGACAGCGTCGAGCGCGCGGCGCATGCGCAGGGTCTGGCCACGCTGCGCATGCCCAGCGGCGCCGGCCATGACGCGCAGATGCTGGCGCGCGTGTGCCCCACGGCCATGGTGTTCGTGCCCAGCCGCGACGGCCTGAGCCACAACGTGCGCGAATTCACCGCGCCCGAGCAGCTGGTGCAGGGCGCGAATGTCTTGCTGCAGGTGCTTGTAGAGCGCGCCGACCGCTGATCTCTCCCAACGTTGTTATCGAAGGAACCTCCGAATGTCCCGAATCGTCAATGTCGCCCTGGGCCAGCTGGGCCCGGTGCAGCGCGCCGACGCGCGCGCGGCCGTGGTGGCGCGCCTGTGCGCGATGATGCGCGAGGCGCACAGCCTCGGCGCGCACGTGATCGTCTACCCCGAGCTGGCGCTGACCACGTTCTTTCCACGCTGGTACATCGAGGACCCGGCCGAGATCGACAGCTACTTCGAGCGCTCCATGCCCAGCCGTGAAACGCTGCCCTTGTTCGAACTCTCGCGCGAACTCGGCGTGGGTTTTTACCTCGGCTATGCCGAGCTCGCCGAGGAAGGCGGCCAAAGCATGCGCTACAACAGCGCCATCCTGGTCGACCGCGCCGGCGCCATTGTCGGCAAGTACCGCAAGATCCATGTGCCCGGCCATTTCGAGCACGAGCCCTGGCGCAAGTTCCAGCACCTCGAGAAGCGCTACTTCACGCCGGGCAAGTCGTTTGACGTGCACCAGGCGTTTGGCGGCACCATCGGCATGGCGCTGTGCAACGACCGGCGCTGGGCCGAGAGCTACCGCGTGATGGCGCTGCAGGGCGCGGAAATGGTCTTCATCGGCTACAACACGCCGGTGCACAACGCGCCCGCGCCGCAGCACGACGACCTGTCGCTGTTCCACAACCAGCTCGCGGTGCAGGCCGGTGCCTATCAGAACGGCTGCTGGGTCGCGAGCGTCGCCAAGGGCGGGCTCGAGGAGGGCGTGGAAAGCATTGCCGGCAGCCTGCTGGTCGCGCCCTCGGGCGAGGTCGTCACGCGCTGCGTGACCAAGGACGACGAAGTCGTGGTCGGGCGCTGCGATCTCGATTTCTGCGCGGTCTACAAGCGCACGACATTCAACTTCGACCTGCACCGCCACCCCGAGTGCTATGGGCTGATCACCGCGCGCAAGGGCGAGACCCTGGCCGCGGATGGCACGCCGCTGGGCGGGAGCCCGCGGGCGGCCTGAGCGCCGCGCGCAATGCCTGGGATGACCGCAGGGGCGGGCCAGGTGGCACGCGCGCCGCGCTGGCTATGATCTGCGCGGCGCCGGGAGGTCCGGCATGCAAGGCTGAGCATGGCTGCACCCCCTGAACCCACCGGCGCGGCGCCCGTTTTCGACGCCACCACCGGCTACTGGCAGCGCATCGTCGCGGCCGACGAGCTGACCCAGCCGACGAGTCCGCCCTACCAGCGCAGCTACCCGGCGCGGCTGCGCGACGGCCGCTATCTGCTGCTGCCGCTGCGCGGCCTGCCCGGCGACGCGACGCGCTGCATGACCTCGCTGGTCGCCAACCAGGCGGCGCTCGAGGTGGTGCAGACGCTGACCCAGTCGATGGTCGAGCAGGCGCGCGCCTTCCCCGTCGAGGCCGTGGTCGGCCTGCCGACGCTGGGTCTGTCCTTTGCGCCGGCCGTGGCGCGCGGGCTGGGCCATGCGCGCTTCATTCCGCTGGGGTTCTCGCGCAAGTACTGGTACCGCGACGAGCTGTCCGAGCCGGTGCGCTCGATCAGCTCGCCCGGCCAGGACAAGCGGCTGTACCTCGATCCGCACCAGACCAGCTTGCTCGAAGGCCGGCGCGTGCTGGTCGTGGACGACACCGTGAGCACGGGATCGACCATGCTCTCGGGCCTGCGGCTGCTCGCGCGCTGCGGCGCGCAGGTGGAGGTGATCGCGGTCGCGATGCGCCAGGGCACGCGCTGGCGCGAGCGGCTGCGCCATGCCGATGGCCGGCCGATTCCAGTGCTTGGCGCGCTGGACGCGCCGATGCTGGTGCGCGCGCCCTGCGGCTGGGTGCCCGAAGCCTGAGGGTCGATGACAAGCGCCTCGCGTGCCGGCGGCAGGCGCCAGGGGATGGCTTTCAATGGTGCCCGGTGGCGATGCTTTCGATGCTTGGCTTGCGCAGCACATCGTCGTCGTTTTCCAGCACCGTGAAGCGCCAGTCGCCGATGTCGATCTGCGTGCCCTTGGCCGGCACGGCGCCCTGCCGGTCGGTCAGCAGCCCGCCGAGCGTCGCATAGAAGTCATTGGCGCTGATCAGTTGCTGCGTGCCCAGCAGCAGCTGCACCAGATGCACGTCGGCCGCGCCGCGGGCGATCCACAGGTTGGCGCGCTCGGGGGACTTCCGGATGGTGAAGGTCTCGACCTCATCCGGGAACTCGCCGGCAATGGCTTCGAGCACGTCGATCGGCGTCACGACGCCGCACATCACGTTGAACTCGTTCTTGACGACGACCATGCGGCCCTTGGAGCTGCGCAGGTCGCCCAGCAGCGCAATGACGCCGGTGCTTTCCTGCACGAAGTGCGGGCGCTTGAGGGTGCCAGGCTGGATCGCGCCGAACTGCATCAGGTCGCGCAGCATGTCCTTGGCGCGCGCCACTCCGACCAGCTCGTCGGTTCCGTTCGTCCTGAGCCCGTCGAAGGATGAAGGGCCTGTCCTCCAGATATGGATGACATCCATGGTTCGACGGCTGCGCCTGTAGCCACTCCCCAGGAACGGTCTTGGTCAAGGAGCCAATTCACCGCCGCTGCTGATGCATTCTTTCGATTTTCTTGTCGGTCTTGTACTGACTCAACGCATAAACGGCCCAGATCGCGGCCGGAATCCAGCCGATCAGCGTGAGCTGCAGCACCAGGCACAGGATGCCGGAAAATGGCCGGCCGATGGTGAAGAACACCGAAAACGGCAGCAGCAGGGCAAGAAAAAGTCGCATCGAAGTTCCCTCAAAATAGAGCTGGCGTTGTCAAGCGCCGCAGGCCTCCTCAAGTATCCACAGTGCTCGATCTATGGAACTGGCATGCCCCAGCGTGGGGGCCCGCCCAGGGCGTGAGCCGCTCAGGGGGTGCTTGTAATCAACATATTTCGTCGCGCGCCGTATTTTCAAGGTGCGAGGTGTCGGCCCATCCCACCAGCCCCAGCCCCTGGGGCGTCCACAGCAGCCGGTTGATGGCCGCATTGCCCAGCGCGAAGGTGCGCGGCGCCTGCAGCTCCTGGCCCGTGGCCAGGCGGTAGAGCGTGTCGAGCACGCCGCCGTGCGCCGTGAGCACGATCAGCTCGCCCGCGTGGCGCGCGGCCAGGCGCTCGACAGTGGCGCGCACGCGCTCGCGCAGCATGACCAGCGATTCGCCGCCTTCGGGCGTGAAGTCGGGGTCGCGCTGGCGCCAGCGGCGCGCGATGTCGGGCAGCTCGGCTTCGATCTCGGCAAAGGTGCGCCCTTCATAGATGCCGAAGCTGCGCTCGCGCAGCCCGGGCTCGGCCGCCAGCGGCGCGCCGGTGACGCCGGCCACGGCCTCGGCGGTCTGGTAGGCGCGCTGCAGGTCGCTGCTGTAGATCTGCACCACGGGCTCGTCGGTCAGCGCGCGCGCGGCCTGCGCGGCCTGCCACAGGCCCAGTGCGTTGAGCGGAATGTCCTGGTGGCCCTGCAGTCGGGCGGTGGCATTCCAGGCGGTTTCTCCATGGCGGATGGCAATGATGCGGGTGGCTTGCATGCGGCGGAACAATCAGAGGGGAACAACGCAGCGTGACGCCGCAGGCGGGCGCGCCGGGGCTCGGGCCGGGCGCACAGGCGCCCATTGTGCGGCAACTGGTCGGGCCGCGCAGGCCGGGCCGCGCAGGCTTGGCCGGGCCGGCATAGGGTTGGCGCGATCCATTCATCGATTTCACCTTGCTCCGCCCCAGGTCGCCGCCTGACAGATCAGAGGGCTAGCATCCTTGCCCGCGGGTTGGCCGCTCGCCAAGATCGTTTTCACGCAGGGGCCTTGGCATCGCTGCCGGTGCCGGTCTGTCTGCGGCGTTGACTGTCCGGCCCATTGCCAAGGAGGCTTCCATGCCCTACCGCCTGTTTTCCCTGCTGCTTGCCGCAGGCCTGCTGAGCGCCTCTGCGGTCCATGCCGAAACGCTGCGCTGGGCGCGTGCGTCCGACCCGACCTCGCTCGACCCGCATGCGTTCAATGTCGGCACCAATTTCACGCTGCTGCACCAGATGTATGAGACGCTGGTCTACCGCGATGCCAAGGGCAAGCTCGTGCCTTTGCTGGCGACGTCGTGGCGAATGACTGACGACCCTACGGTGTGGGAGTTCAAGCTGCGCCCCAACGTCAAGTTCCATGATGGTTCGCCGCTGACCGCCAAGGACGTGGTGTTCTCGCTGAACCGCGCCAAGGGGCCGACCGCCCAGGTCAAGTCGCTGCTGTCCTCGATGGTCGAAGCCAAGGCCGTCGATGACCTCACGGTGCAGGTCAAGACCAGCGGCCCGAACCTGATCTTTCCCAACAACCTGACCAACCTGTTCATCATGAACGCCGCCTGGGCCAAGGCCAAGGGCGCCGAGACCACACAGGATGCGGGCAGCACTGTGGAGAACTTCGCCACGCGCAATGTCAACGGCACCGGCCCCTACATGCTGGCCAGCCGCGAGCTCGATGCAAAAACCGTGATGAAGCTCAACCCCAATTACTGGGGCAAGGGCCAGGTGCCGCTGCAGGTCACCGAGCTGATCTACCTACCGATCAAGTCTCCGGCTACACGCGTCGCCGCGCTGCTGTCGGGCGAGGTGGATTTCTCGCAGGACATTCCGGCGCAGGATGTGGTGCGCCTCAAGCAGGACCCGCGGCTGCGCATCAACGAAGGCCCCGAGAACCGCTCGATCTTCCTGGGGCTCAACGTCGGCAAGGAGCTCAAATACTCGGGCACCAAGGGCAAGAATCCGCTGGCCGACCCGCGCGTGCGCGAAGCCATCCACCTGGCCGTCGACCGCGATGCGATCAAGCGCTCGGTGATGCGCGGGCTGTCGATTCCCTCGGGCATCATCGCGCCGCCCTTCGTGCATGGCTACACCAAGGCGATGGCGGCTTACCCCAAGGTCGATGTTGCCAAGGCCAAGAAGCTGATGACCGAGGCCGGCTATGCCGATGGCTTCGAGCTCACGCTGTACTCGACCAATGACCGCTATGTGAACGACGAGGCGATCAGCACGGCCATCGCGGGATTTCTCGGGCGCATCGGCATCAAGACCACCGTGGTCGCGCGCCCGATCGCGCAGCACAGCGTGGCGATCAACAAGGCCGAGGCCGACTTCTACCTGTTCGGCTGGGGCGTGCCGACCTACGACTCGGCCTATATCTTCGACTTCCTGGTCTACACGCGCGGCAAGGACGGGCGCGGCCCGACCAACGCCACCGGCTTCAGCAACGCCAGCGTCGATGCCGACATCGCCTCGCTGGCCGCCGAGTCCGACCCGGCGCGGCGCGACGCCGCGATCCAGCGCATCTGGGACGTGGTGCAAAAGGAGCGTTTCTACATTCCGCTGCACGACCAGATGGTGCATTTCGCCTCCATCCGGCGGCTCGACATTCCGGTGCATCCGGAAAACGAAGTGCACTTCAAGGATGTGAAGTTCGGCGCGAAGTAGGGGCGGCCGCCCAGGGGCGCACCGCCTGGGCAGGGCGCAGCCAAGGAGTCTGTTGCAACCAGTAACCAGCTTCCCGCGCGCCTGAGGTTAACCCCCTTGTTTGCCCTTGGCTGCCCCGCCAAGATGGGTGCCGCACAGAGCGCAGGCCCGGTTCTTGCGTCTGTGCAGCGAGCGAACGCAGCCGTCACGAGAGCGGCGCGCGGTCTGGCTTCACCCACTTCGTTAGGAACCTTGATGCTGCTGAAAATGTTGTTCTCGTCCCTGCTTGCCGCAGGCCTGTTGACTTCCGGTGGTGTCCAGGCCGAGACGGTGCGCTGGGCGCGTGCTTCCGATCCGACCACGCTCGATCCCCACTCCTTCAACACCGGCACCAATTTCGTGCTGTTGCATCAGATGTACGAGACGCTGGTCAGACGCGATGCCAAGGGCCAGCTGCTGCCCTCGCTCGCAACGTCGTGGAAGCTCACTTCCGACCCCACGGTCTGGGAATTCAAGCTGCGCCCCGGCGTCAAGTTCCATGACGGCTCCGCCTTCACCGCCAAGGACGTCGCTTTCTCGCTGCAGCGCGCCAAGGGCCCCGCGGCCCAGGTCAAGTCGCTGCTGGCCTCGATGGTCGAAGCCAAGGCCGTCGACGACCTCACGGTGCATGTCAAGACCAACGGCCCGAACCTGATCTTCCCCGACAACCTCACCAACCTGTTCATCATGAGCGAGGCCTGGGCCAAGTCCAAGGGCGCCGAGACCACGCAGGACCCGGCCAGCTCGACGGAAAACTTCGCCACGCGCAACGCCAACGGCACCGGCCCCTACCAGCTCGTGAGCCGCGAGCAGGATTCGCGCACCGTGATGAAGGCCAACCCCCAGTACTGGGGCAAGGGCCAGGCCCCGCTGCAGATCACCGAGCTGATCTACCTGCCGATCAAGTCGCCGGCCACGCGCGTTGCCGCGCTGCTGTCGGGCGAGGTCGATTTCTCGCAGGACATTCCCGCCCAGGACGTGGCGCGCCTCAAGCAGGACCCGCGCCTGCGCATCAACGAAGGCCCGGAAAACCGCTCGATCTTCCTGGGTCTGAACGTCGGCGGCAAGGAGCTCAAGAATTCGAGCGTCAAGGGCAAGAACCCGCTGGCCGATGCGCGCGTGCGCGAAGCCATCCACCTGGCCATTGACCGCGATGCGCTCAAGCGCTCGGTCATGCGCGGCCTGTCGATTCCCTCGGGCATGATTGCACCGTCCTTCGTCAACGGCTACAGCAAGGCGATGGCCGCCTATCCCAAGGCCGATGCCGCCAAGGCCAAGCAGCTGCTGGCCGAGGCCGGCTATCCCAATGGCTTCGACCTGACGCTGCACACCTCGAACGACCGCTACGTCAATGACGAGGCGATCAGCACGGCCATTGCCGGCTTCCTGGGCCGTGTCGGCATCAAGACCACCGTGGTCGCACGCCCGATCGCGCAGCAAAGCGTGGCCATCAACAACGCCGATCTCGATTTCTACCTCTATGGCTGGGGCGTGCCGACCTATGACTCGGCCTATATCTTCGACTTCCTGGTGCACACGCGCGGCAAGGACGGGCGCGGTCCGACCAATGCCACGGGCTTCAGCAACGCCGAGGTCGACAAGGACATCGTGTCGCTGGCTTCCGAGCCGGACAAGGCCAAGCGCGACCTGACCATCAAGCGCATCTGGGACGTGGTGCAAAAGGAGCGCTTCTACGTTCCGCTGCACGACCAGGTGATCCATTTCGCCTCCATCAAGCGCATCGACGTGCCGGTGCACCCGGACAACGCCGTGCTCTTCAAGGACGTGAAGCTCGGCGCGAAGTGAGGGTCTGATGCTTGCCTATCTGTTGCGGCGCCTGGGCCAGTCGGCCCTGGTGCTGGTCGCGGTTTCCCTTATCGCCTTCATGGTGTTCCGCCATATCGGCGACCCGACGATCAGCCTGCTCGGTGAAGATGCCACGCTCGAGGAACGCGCGGCGCTGACCACCGAGCTGGGCTTCGACCAGCCCGTGCCGCTGCAGTACCTGCACTACCTCGGCAAGGTGGTGCAGGGCGATCTGGGCGTGTCCTACCGGCTCAAGCGGCCGGTCAGCGAAGTCATTGCCGAGCGCCTGCCGGCGACGCTGGAGCTGTCGCTGATCGCCTCGCTCGGGGCGCTGCTGATCGGCGTCGTCCTGGGCGTCTACACGGCGCTGCGCAGCGAGGGCTGGCTCAGCCGCGCGGTCATGACCGTGTCGCTGGTCGGCGTATCGCTGCCCACCTTCCTGATCGGCATCGGGCTGATCTACCTGTTCGCGGTCGAACTGCGCTGGCTGCCCTCGTTTGGCCGCGGCACGACGGTCAATGTCGGCGGCTGGGAAACCGGGCTGCTCACGGCCTCGGGCTGGAGCGCGCTGATCCTGCCGGCGATCACGCTGGGCTTCTACAACATGACGCTGATCATGCGGCTGGTGCGCGCCGAGATGCTCGAGGTGCTGCGCTCCGATTACATCCGCTTCGGCCGCGCGCGCGGCCTGCGCGAGAAGGACCTGTACTTTGGCCATGCGCTGCGCAATACGCTGATCCCGGTGATCACCATTGCCGGCCTGCAGATCGGCACGCTGATCGCGTTTTCGATCGTGACCGAAACCGTGTTCCAGTGGCCGGGCGTGGGCCTGCTGTTCATCTCGTCCATCCAGGGCGTGGACGTGCCGCTGATCTCGGCCTATCTGATGTTCATCGCGCTGCTGTATGTGGTGATCAACCTGCTGGTGGATTTTCTCTACCTGGCCGTCGACCCGCGCCTGCGCCGCCGCTAATCAAGGAAATGAACATGCCCGATGCGATGAATAACGCCGCCGCGCCCGCCCCCCGGCGCGGCTGGCGCCAGAGCGACTCCCCCGTCAAGCGCGCCTTCGCGCGCTCGCGCACCGTGCAGGTCGCCTCCGCAGTGCTGCTGCTGATCGTGCTGGCCACGCTGCTCGCGCCCTGGCTGGCCTGGCAGAACCCCTTTGATTCGGCCAGCCTCGAACTCAACGATGCCTTCCTGGCGCCCTGGTCCGCAGGCAGCCACGGTGCGTTCTATGCGCTGGGCGCGGACGACCAGGGCCGCGATGTGGCTTCGGCCATCCTCTACGGCCTGCGCATGTCGGTGCTGGTCGGTGTGTCTGCGGTGCTGCTGTCGCTGTGCATCGGCGTGCCGCTGGGACTGCTCGCGGGCTATGCCGGCGGCTGGTTCGACACCCTGCTGATGCGCATTGCCGATGTGCAGCTGACGTTCCCCGTGATCCTGGTGGCGATGCTGATCCTGGGCATCGTGCGCGGCGTGGTGCCCGAGGGCGTGCGCGAGCAGGTCGCGGTGCTGGTCATCATCCTGGCGATCGCGCTGTCGGACTGGGTGCAGTACGCGCGCACGGTGCGCGGCGCCGTCATGGTCGAAAAGCAAAAGGACTATGTGCTGGCGGCCCAGCTCATCGGCCGCAGCCGCAGCGCCATCCTGGGCCGGCACATCCTGCCCAATCTGCTCGCGCCGATCCTGGTGATTGCCGCGATCAGCTTCGCGCACGCGATCGTCGCCGAGTCCACGCTGTCGTACCTGGGCGTGGGCCTGCCGCCCACCCAGCCTTCGCTGGGCACCTTGATCCGCATCGGCCAGGGCTTCCTGTTCTCGGGTGAGTGGTGGATCCTGCTGTTCCCCTCGCTGGTGCTGCTGGCCCTGGCACTGTCCGTCAATCTGGTCGGCGACTGGCTGCGCGACGCCCTGAACCCCAAGCTGCAATGAGTTCCTCCGATATCCATCCCCCCCCGGTGCTGCGCGTGCGCGGCCTGGGCGTGACCTTCGATACCTACCGCGGCCCGGTGCAGGTGCTTGACGATGTGAACTTCGAGATTGCCGCGGGCGAGATCCTCGGCGTGGTCGGCGAGTCGGGCGCGGGCAAGTCGATGACCGGCGCGGCCGTCATCGGGCTGATCGACCCGCCCGGGCGCATCTCCAGCGGCACCGTCGAGCTCGGCGGCGAGCGCATCGACGAATTGCGCGGCGAGGCCATGCGCCGCATCCGCGGGCGGCGCATCGGCTCGATCTTCCAGGATCCGCTGACCAGCCTGAACCCGGTCTACACCGTGGGCCGCCATCTGGTCGAGACCATCCGCACCCACCTGCCGCTGACCGAAGCCCAGGCGCGCGAGCGCGCGCTGGCGTTGCTCGAAGAAGTCGAGATTCCCGACCCGCGCGTGCGCTTTGGCCAGTACCCGCACCAGTTCTCCGGCGGCATGCGCCAGCGCGTGGCCATTGCGCTGGCGCTGTGCGCCGAGCCGCAGCTGATCATTGCCGACGAGCCGACGACGGCGCTCGATGTCTCGGTGCAGGCGCAGATCATCGCGCTGCTGCGCCGCGTGTGCCGCGAGCGCCAGGCCGCGGCCATGCTGATCACCCACGACATGGGCGTCATTGCCGAAACCGCCGACCGGGTCATGGTCATGTACCAGGGCCGCGTGCTCGAAACCGGGCCGGTGCGCGAGGTGCTGGACCGGCCGACCCAGCCCTATACGCGCGTGCTGATGGCGGCCATTCCCTCGGTGCATGAGCGGCTGGAGCGTTTGCCTGTGCCTGAAATCGGCGGGGGCGCTGCGGCGCCCGTGGCCAAGGCCGAGCCCGCGCCGCGTGCAGCCGAAGGCAAGACCCTGCTGGAAGTGCGCGACCTGGGCAAGGAATTCGATCTGTCGCTGGGCTGGATAGAGCGCCTGGTGTCGCGCGAGCCGCGGCGCATGCTGCAGGCCGTCGACGGCGTGAGTTTCCAGATCCGCCAGGGCCGCACCTTCGGGCTGGTCGGCGAATCGGGCTCGGGCAAATCGACGGTGGCGCGCATGGTCGCGGGCCTGACGCTGCCCACGCGCGGCCAGGTGCTGTTCGATGGCGAAGACCGCTTCTAGACCCAGACCGACCTGCGCCGGCGGATCCAGATGATCTTCCAGGATCCCTATGCGAGCCTGAACCCGCGCTGGACCGTGGCCCGGCTGATTGCCGAACCATTGGAAGTGCTGGGCCTGAGCGTGCGCCCCGAGGAAACCGCCGAGCGCGTGGCCCAGGCGCTGCGCCGCGTGCGCATGACACCCGACGATGCGCGCAAGTACCCGCACCAGTTCTCGGGCGGCCAGCGCAAGCGCATCGCGATCGCGCGCGCGCTCGCGAGCCAGCCCGAATTCATCATCTGCGACGAACCGACCTCGGCGCTCGATGTGTCCGTCCAGGCCCAGGTGCTCAACCTGATGCGCGACCTGCAGGAGGAGTTCGGCCTGACCTATCTGCTGATCAGCCACAACCTCGCGGTGATACGCCACATGTGCGACGACATCGGCGTGATGCAGCGCGGCCGGCTGGTCGAGGCGGGCGACGCCCAGGAAGTCCTCGATGCACCGCAGCATGACTACACGCGCGCGCTGATGGCGGCAGTGCCGGATATTCAGCACGCGCATTGAGGCAATTTGAGGTCCGTGCGCTTCTGGCTGGCCCTGCTGGAAATTTCGTGTGGGGCCTTCACCCTTCGATCCTTCGAAAAGCTCAGGATCAAGGCGAACGGGACAACCCCCGTTCGTCCTGAGCTTGTCGTAGGATGAGCGGCCTGTCCAAAAGTTTGGAGCCGGCCGCTTCGACGGTCATGCTGGATCTTGAATGCAGGCCCTTCCCCCTTCGACAAGCTCAGGGCGAACGGTTGCAATCCATTCGGATGAATGGGCGAAGCGCTAGCCTTCAGGGCCGCGCAGGCACTGGCACCGGTGCAGCTGCCCCCGAAACCGCCAACGGCGTACGCACCTGACGCGTCCCCTGCGGCGGATTTGGAAACCCGCTGAGCGCCGCATCGAACAGCGTGCCGAAGATCGCCGGATCGTTGGTCCAGACATCCTCATGCACCGCCGAGGTCTCATAGACGATGCGCTGCGTGCGCTGCTCGCGCATCACCACGCTCACCGCGCGGTAGTGCAGCAGCGGGGGCGTGTCGAACATGAAGCCGCCAAAGCCCATGCCCATGCCAAAGCCCGCGCCGCGCCCGAAGCCCAGGCCCCAGTTCCAGCGCGGGCCGTAGGGGCCGTAATAGGACGCGGTATCGCGCGTGTAGCGTGCCTGGGCGCCGATCTGCACCACCAGGCTGCCCTGGCTGTCGTCGCGCTGCAGGCCGACCCGGGCCAGCGCCTGCTGGGCCTGGGACTCGACGGCCGCGAACTGCGGCGCCTGGGCCTGCTGCGAGGGCAGCAACTCCAGGCGGTAGGTCGGTGGCGCCGGCAGCGCGGTGAGGGCCGAGAAGCTCTGCACATCGCTTTGCACTTCGCGCACGCTGGCGCAGCCGGCAAGCAATGCGGCGCAGCCGAGCACCGTCAGGGAGAGTTTGCAGCGGATCGAAGCCATGGCATTCCTTCTTGCGCTCGCGGTGCGGGAGACAAGGCAGGGGATGGCGAGCCCGGCATCCCTGCCGTTCGATCAGGACAGCTGGACGATCTGGAGCCCGGGCAGCGTGGCCGCGGCCGGGAATTCCTCATGGTCGAACGCCATGTCGCCGTCGGGATTGGCAATGCCCGTGGCCTTGGCGTTCTTGAAATCGTGCAGCTTGGGGTCCAGCATATGCGTGGGCACGACATTCTGCATGGCGCGGAACATGTTCTCGATGCGACCCGGGTGCTTTTTCTCCCATTCGCGCAGCATCTCGCCTATCGCCACGCGCTGCAAGCCGTCCTGGCTGCCGCAGAGGTTGCACGGAATGATCGGGAAGTTCTGCGACTTGGCCCAGCGTTCGGTGTCCTTCTCGGGCACATAGGCCAGCGGACGGATCACCACATGCTTGCCGTCGTCGCTCACCAGCTTGGGCGGCATGCCCTTGATGCGGCCGCCGTAGAACATGTTGAGCAGCAGCGTCTGCAGGATGTCGTCGCGGTGGTGGCCCAGCGCGATCTTCGTGCAGCCGAGCTGGTCGGCCACCTTGTAGAGAATCGCGCGGCGCAGGCGGCTGCACAGGCCGCAGGTGGTCTTGCCTTCGGGAATCACGCGCTTGACCACGCTGTAGGTGTCCTGCGTCTCGATGTGGAAGGGCACGCCCAGGCCCTTGAGGTACTCGGGCAGGATATGGTCGGGAAAGCCGGGCTGCTTCTGGTCGAGGTTGACGGCCACGAGCTCGAACTTCACCGGCGCGCGCCGCTGCATCTTCAGCAGGATGTCGAGCATGGTGTAGCTGTCCTTGCCGCCGGACATGCAGACCATGATCTTGTCACCGTCCTCGATCATGTTGAAGTCGACGATGGCGCGGCCGACCTCGCGGCACAGGCGCTTTTCCAGCTTGTGCTGCTCGCGTTCGATCTTGATGCCCGCGACCTTGAGGTCGGCGGCCTTGGTGGCAGCGGCGGCGTCGGCGACGGGGGCGTCGTCGATCCAGGAATTGTGTTCAGTAGCGGTGTTCATCGGGGGCTCACCATTGGCCGGTTTCAATGCGGATGGCGACTTCACAGTCGTCGAAGATTTCCAATTTTGCAATTTTCACGCGCACGCCGCGCACGCCGGGCAGCAGCATCAGGCGCTGCGCCAGCTTGCCGATCAGGCTTTCGAGCAGATTGACATGCTCGGCCGTGCATTCGTCGATGATGATCTGGCGCACCTTGCGGTAGTCCAGCACATGGCCGATATCGTCGTCCTTGGGGCGCAGCGCCTGCGGGCCGAGGTTGAGTTCGGCATCGACCTGGATCGGTTGGGGGGCGGTTTTTTCATGGGCAAGAATGCCCAGGTTGGCGTCAAATCGCAAACCGGTCAGGTTCAGGGTTTGGCTGCCCACAGCAGCTGAGGTCATGATGGATGAGAAAGAAGTTCGGCCGCGTTCGGCTTGATGGTGAAGACTTCCACACCGACGGCCGCGCAGTCGGGATAGACATCGGGCTTGCTGGTGGCGACGCGCGCGGCCACCACCTGCGGGTGGGCCAGCAGCGTCTGCAGCAGCGCATCGCACAGCGTCTCCTGCAGCGCGATATGGCCGCGCGCGACTTCGCGCTGCACGGCCTCGCGCACGAAGTCGTAGTCCACGACTTCATGCAGCGCGTCGGCGCTGGGCGTGCTCGCGCGCAGCGGCACATAGATATCGATATCGAAGCGCATGCGCTGGGGAGCGGCGCGCTCGAAGTCGTGGATGCCGATCGAGACCTGCTGCTCCAGCCCCTGCAGGAACAGCCGCCGGCATCGCAGCAGCAGTTCGTGCACGGCAGGGCGGCCAGCGGGAAGCGGGAATTCGGTCATGTGGAAGTCAAGGGTGGGGTAGCGATGGCTCGGGCGCGGGGCGGTCGATCATGAACATCACGTCGCGCTCCAACGGCACCAGATGCTGTCCATTGTCCACGCATAGCGTTATTCCTGTGATTGCCGGGTTTTCCGCGAAGAAGACGCCGGTCTGTGCCACATGCTGCGCCAATAGCGGCGCGCGCAGCAGGTTCACACGCGCCGCGCGGTCGTAATTGTCCTGGCTCTGCGGCCCGCTCGGGTACATCAGGCCCGGCGCCAGGCCGACCACGCGCACGCCCGGCGCCAGCGCCTGGGCCTGCAGCGCCACGGCGCGCTCGAGCGCGAGCTTGGACAGGGTGTAGGAAAAATAATCCGGATTCAGGTTGAAGACCTTCTGGTCCAGCACATGGATCGCGACCGGCCGCGCGCTGCCCGGCGCGGGCGGCTGCGCCCGGTCATGCGCCTGCCAGCGCCGCGCCCAGTCGCTGGCCAGCAGCAGCGGCGTCAGCGTGTTGGTGTGCAGCTGCCGGTCCACGCGCGCCAGGTCGTCGCCGAAGTCAGCCGCGCTGTCGGGCTCGAACAGCGAGGCGTTGTTGACCAGCGCCCGGGGCAGGGCGCCGCAGGCCGCATGCACGCGCGCGAGCAGCGGCGCGGCTGAGCCGCGCTCGCTCAGGTCGGCCTGGAAGGCCAGCGCCTGCACGCCCAGCGCGCGCGCCTCGGCGCAGGTGGCTTCGGCGGCTTCGCGGCTGTGGCGGTAGTGGCAGGCAATGTTCCAGCCGGCGCGTGCAAAGGCCAGGCAGAACTCGCGGCCCAGGCGCAGGCCGCCGCCAGTGACGAGGGCCCAATCGGTTGAAACGCGCACGGAGATTCCTCGCAAAAAAATGGCAACCGGCAATTAGCGCCGAAAATGGCGGCTTGTTGCCGGAAAGAAAACCAATGACGGACAGTAGTGAAAGTTTAGCGGGCGCGCTGGCCCAGCAGATCCGCGCGCGCATCGAGGCGGCTGGAGGCTGGCTGGGGTTTGACGCCTTCATGGCGCTCGCGCTCTACAGCCCGGGGCTGGGCTATTACGCCAACGAGCGGCCCAAGTTCGGCAGCATGCCCGCATCGGGCAGCGATTTCGTCACCGCGCCGGAAATCTCGCCTGCGTTTGGCCGGCTGCTGGCGGCGCAGGTGTCCGAGGCGCTCGAGCGCACCGGCACGCGCGAGGTCTGGGAGTTCGGCGCGGGCACCGGGGCGCTGGCGGAGCAACTGCTGGGCACGCTGGGCGATCAGGTGGAGCGCTACACCATCGTCGATCTCTCGGGCAGCCTGCGCGCGCGCCAGCGCGAGCGCCTCGCGCCCTTTGCCGACAAGCTGCACTGGGCCGATGCGCTGCCCGAAGCGATGCAGGGCGTGATTGTGGGCAACGAGGTGCTGGACGCGATGCCGGTGCAGCTGCTGATGCGCCGCAAGGGCCGGTGGTTCGAGCGCGGCGTCGCTTGGCAGGAAGGCGAGGAGGGCGGCTTTGTCTGGCAGGACCGCGCCACCGACCTGTGCCCGCCGGTCGAGATCGAAGGCCCGCAGGACTATCTGACGGAAATCCACGCCCAGGGCGAAGCCTTCGTGCGCACGCTCGGCGAGCGCCTGGTGCGCGGCGCGGCGTTTCTCATCGACTATGGCTTTGGCGAGGACGAGTACTACCACCCGCAGCGCCACATGGGCACGCTGGTGTGCCACCGCGCGCACCGCATGGATGAAGATCCGCTGGTCGATCTGGGCCTCAAGGACATCACCGCCCATGTCAACTTCACCGGCATTGCCGTGGCCGCGCAGGAAGCGGGCATGGAGCTGCTGGGCTACACCACCCAGGCGCATTTCCTGATCAACTGCGGCCTGCTGCAGCAGCTCGAGCAGATGCCCCTGGGCCCGCGCGCCATGGCCGCCAAACTGATGATGGAGCACGAGATGGGCGAGCTGTTCAAGGTCATTGGCCTGTGCCGGGGCGTGGAGCCCTGGCCGGCACGGGGATTCGTGCAGGGCGACCGCACGCACCGGCTGTGATGGACAGGGGCGCCGCATGATCCGCTGGCTGATCATCATTTTCCTGGCGCTGCTGCTGATCAACGGGCTGTCGAACCTGCTCGAGCGCATCGGCCTGGGGCGGCTGCCGGGCGACCTGCGCTTTCGGATCTTCGGTCGGCAGATTTTTCTGCCGTTTGCCAGCACGGTGCTGCTCAGCGTGATTGCGGCGTTGATTGCGAAGTTTGTTTAGAGGGTGGGGGCTCATGCAAAGTTTTTAGGACAGGCCGTCCATGGTTCGACGCGGCCGGCTAGGCAAGCTCACCACGAACGGGGGAAACCGTTCGTCCTGAGCTTGTCGAAGGATGGACGGCCAGTCCTCTAGGTTGAAATCCCAGCTTCGAGCCCGAGATATCCTCAATATCCCCCGACCAAGGCCTCCCATGACCGACTCCCTGCACCTCGTCTGCCCCCATTGCCACACCACCAACCGCATCGCGTCCGAGCAGCTCGGCAATGCTCCCGACTGCGGCAGCTGCCACCAGCCGCTGGTCACGGGCGAGCCCGTGGCGCTTGATGCAGCGAGTTTCGCCAAGCATGTCGGGCGCAGCCAGGTGCCGGTGGTGGTCGATTTCTGGGCGCCCTGGTGCGGCCCCTGCCGCAGCATGGCGCCGGCTTTCGCGCAGGCCGCCCAGGCGCTGGCCCCCGGAGTGCAGCTGGCCAAGCTCGATACCGAGGCCCACCCGCAGGCCTCCGCGCCCTACAACATCCGCAGCATTCCAACGATGGTGGTGTTTCGCGAGGGCAAGGAGCTGGGCCGGATCTCGGGCGCGATGGGCGCCGCCGACATCCAGCGCTGGGTGCAGTCCGTCCTCTGATCAGGGCGGCGTGGCCTCGCCCTGCGCCGCGAGCTGCGCCAGCTCGGCTTCGCTGAACACGCGCGAGCGCGTGTGAAAGCTCTTGCCCTCGGGGCCTTCAAGCGAGAAGGTGCCGCCGCCATGGCCGTCGATCACGTCGATGATCAGCTGGGTGTGGCGCCAGCTCGCATACTGGCCGCGGCCGATGTAGAACGGGCAGCCGCCGATCTCTCCCAGATAGACATCGCCCGGGCCGGTGGTCAGCTCGCCCAGCAGATAGCAGTTGGCGGCGCTGTTGTCGCAGCAGCCGCCCGACTGGTGGAACATCAGGCCGGGGCCGTGCTTTTTCTTGAGCTTTTCGATGAGTTCCAGTGCGGCGGGGGTGGCTGTGACGGGGTCGATCATGGTGTCTCCATTGCGGGATGCGCCCTAAAACGCCCTTCGACAAGCTCAGGGCGAACGGTAGTTAGGAGTTTGAGCATGCCGTCAATCATCCGTTCGTCCTGATCCTGATCCTGTCGAAGGATCGAAGGATCGAAGGATGAAGGGCCTTCCCTCCAGTTGGAGGGCAGTGGCCCATCCCTCAAAAAAACCCCATCTTGTTCTCCGAATAACTCACCAGCAGATTCTTCGTCTGCTGATAGTGGTTGAGCATCATCTTGTGGTTCTCCCGCCCCAGCCCCGATTCCTTGTACCCGCCAAAGGCCGCGTGCGCCGGATAGTGGTGGTAGCAGTTGGTCCAGACGCGCCCGGCCTTGATCGCGCGGCCCATGCGGTAGGCGCGGTTGCCGTTGCGGCTCCAGACGCCTGCGCCCAGGCCGTAGAGCGTGTCGTTGGCCAGCGCCAGCGCCTCGGCCTCGTCCTTGAAGGTGGTCACGGCCAGCACCGGGCCGAAGATTTCCTCCTGGAAGATGCGCATGCGGTTGTGGCCCTTGAACAGCGTGGGCTGCACGTAGTAGCCGCCGGCCAGATCCCCTTCGAGCTGCGCGCGCTCGCCGCCGCAAAGCACCTCGGCGCCTTCCTGGCGGCCCAGGTCGAGATAGGACATGATTTTCGTCATCTGCTCCTGGCTGGCCTGGGCGCCCATCATCGAGTCGGTGTCGAGCGGGTTGCCGTGCTTGATCGCGGCCACGCGGCGCAGCACCTTTTCCATGAAGCGCTCGTAGATCGACTCCTCGATGAGCGCGCGCGACGGGCAGGTGCAGACCTCGCCCTGGTTGAACGCAAACAGCACCAGCCCCTCGATGGCCTTGTCGAGAAAGGCATCGTCCTCGTCCATCACATCGGCAAAGAAGATATTGGGCGACTTGCCTCCGAGCTCCAGCGTGGCCGGGATCAGGCTGTTGGCCGCGGCCTGGGCAATGACCCGGCCGGTGCTGGTCGAGCCGGTGAACGCGATCTTTGCAATGCGCTTGCTGGTCGCCAGGGGCATGCCGGCCTCGCGGCCAAAGCCGTTGACGATGTTCAGCACGCCCGGCGGCAGCAGATCGGCAATCAGCCCGGCCAGCACCAGGATGCTGACGGGTGTCGATTCCGCAGGCTTGAGCACGACGCAGTTGCCCGCGGCCAGCGCCGGCGCGAGCTTCCACGCGGCCATCAGGATGGGAAAGTTCCAGGGAATGATCTGCCCGACCACACCCAGCGGCTCGTGGTAGTGGTAGGCCACGGTGTCGCCATCGATCTCGCTGAGACCGCCTTCCTGGGTGCGGATCGCGCCGGCGAAATAGCGGAAATGGTCGGCCGACAGCGGAATGTCCGCGTTGAGTGTTTCGCGGATCGCCTTGCCGTTGTCCACGGTCTCGACATAGGCCAGCAGCTCGCGGTTGGCATCGATGCGGTCGGCGATCTTCAGCAGGACCTGGCTGCGCTCGGCCGCCGAAGTCTTGCCCCAGGCGTCGGCGGCGGCGTGCGCCGCGTCCAGCGCCTTTTCAATGTCGGCCGCCGTGCCGCGCGCGGCCTGGGTGTAGGGCTTGCCGGTGATGGGCGTGATCACCTCGAAATACTCGCCGCCTGCGGGAGGCACCCACTGGCCGCCAATGAAGTTGTCGTACCGGGGTTGGAAGCTGTGCAGGGCGTCGGCGGACCCGGGGAGCGCGTATTGCATGGACTTGTCTCCTGATAGTGGATCAGTGACCCATGTTCAGTGCAAACCGCCCACACGGCCCCCGGTATTACCCGGGGTTTGTTGCCAGCCAGGCCTGGATTGCCTGGGTCCGCGCATGGGCCACGGCCTCGCCAATGGCGGGACCGGTGCGCCCCTGGGCCATGGCCTGGGCCGCAACCTCCGCGGTGGAAACGGACAGCGCCTGCTCCAGCGCCGCCTGCAGCCGCGCGCGCTGCGGGTAGTCGCGCTCCTCGAGGCCCAGGCGCCCGCGCGCATCGCACTCGCAGGCCAGCAGCGCCAGTGCGAAGCGCGCGGGCTGGCGGATCGCATCGCAGCGCTCGAACAGCCGCATCAGCGCGGCGGCGTTCAAATCCTCGCTGCGGTGGATGTTGCCATGCTCGCGCGCGACCACATCGGCGAGATCGCGGCAATCGGTGGGCACGCGCAGCCGGTCGCCCACCTGCCGCGCCAGCCGTGCGCTGCGCTGCTCGTGGCCGATATGGCGCGGCAGCACATCGGCCGCGGTCGTGCCCTTGCCCAGGTCGTGCACCAGGCAGGCATAGCGCACGCTCAGCGGTGCCTGCAGGCGCGCGGCCTGCTGCAGCACCATCATCACGTGCACGCCGGTGTCGACCTCGGGGTGGTATTCGGCGCGCTGCGGCACGCCCCACAGCCGCGCCAATTCCGGCAGCAGCACGGCGAGCGCGCCGCAGTCGCGCAGCACCTCGAACATGCGCTCGGGGGCGTTCTCCATCAGTCCGCGCGCCAGCTCCTGCCAGACCCGCTCGGCCACGAGATCATCGGCCTCGCCTGCCTCGACCATCTCGCGCATCAGCGCCATGGTTTCGGGCGCGACGCGGAAGTCGGCAAAGCGCGCCGCGAAGCGCGCGACGCGCAGGATGCGCACCGGATCTTCGCGGAATGCATCGGTCACATGGCGCAGCAGGCGCGCCGCGAGATCGCGCTGCCCGCCATAGGGGTCGCTGAGCGTGCCGCTGGCGGGCCAGTCCGCGGGGGCGGCCATCGCGTTGATCGTCAGGTCGCGTCGCGCCAGGTCTTGCTCGAGCGTCACGTCGGGCGAGGACTGCACCGCAAAGCCGCGGTAGCCGCGCCCGCTCTTGCGCTCGGTGCGCGCCAGCGCATATTCCTCGTGGGTTTGAGGGTGCAGGAAAACGGGGAAGTCGCGGCCCACGGGCTGGTAGCCCAGGGCCTGCATCTGCTGCGGTGTCGCGCCCACCACCACCCAGTCGCGGTCATTGACCGGCCGGCCCAGCAATTGGTCGCGCACCGCGCCGCCCACCATCAGGATTTGCAGAGAAGTCATGGGGCAAGTGTCGCCGGATTTGCGCGCTCCGGCGCCATGCCCGCGCGCTCAGCGCCGTTCGCGATACGGCTCTTCGAAATCAATGAAGTCCTGCTCCGCCAGTGCATCCTGCACCCATTCCTGCACCGAAGGCAGCGCCTGGATGCGCTTGACATAGGTTTCGATCTGCGGCGGCACGGGCAGTGCATAGGTCGCCAGGCGCAGGCAGACTGGCGCGAAGTAGGCATCGGCAATGGTGAACTGACCAAACAGCAGCGTGCCGCCATGGGTTGCAAGCAGCGCGCCCCACATCTCGACCAGGCGCTGCACCTCGTCGCGCACGCCCGGCTGCTCGTTCCAGACCTGCGCGCCGGCCGCGGGCAGATGCGCCTCGACGTTCAGCGGGCAGTGGGTGCGCAGCTCGGGAAAACCGCAGTGCATCTCGGCGCAGATGCTGCGCGCATGCGCGCGGTCGGGCGCCTGCAGCGGCCAAAGGTGCTTGTCGGGGAATTGTTCGGCGAGGTACTCGGCAATGGCCAGGCTGTCCCAGATCGCCAGGTCGCCATCGACCAGCACCGGCACCTTGCCCGCGGGGGACACGGTGTGCAGCCGGTTCTTGAAGATCGACTCCCGCGAGAAGCTGTCAAAGCGCACCTTGACCTCCTCGAAGGCAATGCCCGCCTGGCGCATCAGCACCCAGGGGCGCATGGACCAGGAGGAGTAGTTCTTGTTGCCGATGTAGAGTGCAAGCATGCTGACTCCTGACAGGTCTATAGACGAGGCGGCCGGTGGTGCGCTCATGCTAGCGGCTGTTGCGCCGCTTGTCATGGCATCGCGCGCAAATTGCCGCAAAAATCCACGAACCGGACTGCATTGGCGCGCAAAGGGTAATAAACTGTTTCTCGATGTATCGGGCAGCTGGCTGCGCCCCGGTCGTTGGTGCTTTAATGCCGGCCATGCATACTTCCGCCCTGGTACTCTTTTCCGGTGGACAGGATTCCACCACCTGTCTGGCCGATGCCCTGTCCCGCTATGAACGCGTTGAAACCCTGGGTTTCGACTACGGTCAGCGCCACCATGTCGAGCTCGATGCCCGCCAGACGGTGCTTGCCGCGCTGCGCGAGCGCTTCCCACAGTGGGCGCCGCGGCTGGGCGAGGACCATCTGCTGTCGCTGGACGTGCTGCGCCAGATCGGCGGTTCGTCCCTGACCGACGACGTGGCATTTGCGATGCAGGCCGACGGCCTGCCCAACAGCTTCGTACCCGGTCGCAATCTGCTGTTCCTGACCCTGGCCGGCGCGCTGGCCTACCGCCGCGGGCTGCAGGTGATCGTCACCGGCGTGTGCGAAACCGACTTCTCGGGATACCCCGACTGCCGCGACGACACCATGAAGGCGCTGCAGGTCGCACTGAACCTGGGCCTCGAGCGCCGCCTGCGCATCGCCACGCCGCTGATGTGGATCGACAAGGCCCAGACCTGGCAGCTGGCGCAGGACCTGGGCGGCCCGGCGCTGGTCGACATCATCGTCAAGGACACCCACACCTGCTACCAGGGCACGCGCGAGGTGCTGCATGACTGGGGGTATGGGTGCGGTACCTGTCCGGCTTGCGATTTGCGGGCGAAGGGGTGGGAGCGGTGGAGGGGGGCAGGCGGAAAAACCGTTCGTGGTGAGCCTGTCGAACCATGAACGTCCTGTCCTATGGTCACGAGACCTGCCTAAAATCGACGCCCACTGTCATTTTTAGGGGGGACGTTCACCCTTCGACAGGCTCAGGGCGAACGGTATCAACCGTTTGTGGTGAGCCTGCCTGGGCGGTCCCGTCGAACCATGAACGGCCTGTCCTCATGAAGAACAAAGGCCCTTAACACGTTCACCTTCTTGGTCTCTGCGCCTGCGGCCAAACCACCCCGTTGTCGTTGAGGATCGCATCCAGCGGCAGATCATGCGCTTCGGGCGTGAAATGATCGACATACCCGCAGGCAAACCCCAGCCCCACGGTAAACGGCCGCGGCGTCAGCGTGGCCAGCGTGCGGTCGTAGAACCCGCCGCCGTAACCCAGCCGGTAACCGCCCGCCGCATAACCCACGCAGGGCACGAACAGCAGCGTGGGCACGACCACTTCGGTGTCCTTGGGTTTGGGAATGCCATAGGCGTCCTCCTCCATCGGGCAGCCCGGGTACCAGAGGTGAAAGCTCAGCGTCTTGCTGACCTTGTCGACCACCGGCAGGCCGATGCGCCGGCGCTGGCCGCCGCGCTGCAGCTCACCGTCCTCCTTCCACCGATGCAACGCGGGCAGGGGATCAAACTCGCCTTTGATGGGCCAATAGGCACCAATCACGCTGTCGGGCCGGTCAATCAGCCAAAATCGCATTACCTGTTGCAACAGGTCTGCGCGGTGCAATCGATCCGCAAGGTTCAACCGCTGTTCGATCAAGTCGCGCCGCAAGGCTGCTTTGTCCATCACATAATCCTCCATGCACTGGCACAAGATTCTGACACCGCTTCTCGCGGCAACCCTCTGGACCACCGCTTCGCCGCTGGTGGCGGCGCAATCCCGTGGCGACGATACGTTGCTCGCAATGCAGCAAGCCTACCGCAAGGGCGACCGCAACCAGCTCGCGCAGCTGTTGCCGGCCCTGCGCGGCCATGCACTGGAGCCCTGGGGCGCCTACTGGGAGCTGCGCGCGCGGCTCGACAGTGCGCAGCCCGACGAGGTGCAGGGCTTCCTCAGGCGCTGGGCCGGCAGCTACCAGGAAGACCGGCTGCGCAACGACTGGCTGCTGCTGCTGGGCCAGCGCCGCGACTGGGCGCAGTTCGCGCAGCTGCTGCCGAGCTACCGCATGCAGGACGACCGCTCGGTACGCTGCTATGGGCTGACCATCGCGCAGATCGAGGGCCGCGCCAGCGAAGCCCAGGCACAGGAAGTGCGCGACCTCTGGTACGCGCAGCGCGACGCCGATGACGGCTGTACCAATGCCGCCGCCAACTACTACGGTGCCAAGCAGCTCACGCCCGCCGACATCTGGCGCAAGGCGCGGCTGGGCGCCGACGCCAACCGCCAGCGCGCGGTGCGCGATGCGGTGCAGATGGTGGCGCCGGAGTCGCTGCCGCTGGTCAACGAGCTGTTTGCCTCGCCGATCAAATTCCTCACCGGCGCGCGCATGGCGCGCGGGCAGGTGCGCCAGGAGCTGGGCCTGCTGGCTTTGATCCGCCTCGCGGCCAGCGACCCGGCGCAGGCTGCCTCCCAGCTCGACGGCCGCTGGAGCGGCGTGCTCACGGCCGAGGAGCGCAACTGGGCCTGGGCCGCGATCGGCAAGCAGGCGGCGTTCAAGCTGCAGCCCGAGGCGCAGACCTATTTCGCCAATGTGCGCAAAGACCAGGACCTGGACGACGAGCTGCTCGGCTGGAAGGTGCGCACCGCGCTGCGCGCCGGCCAGTGGCGCCAGGTCACGCGCGCCATCGACGCGATGTCGCCCCAGGGCCAGGCCGACAGCACCTGGGTCTACTGGAAGGCCAAGTCATTGGTGGCGCCACATGGCGGCGATGCCGAACGCGCCCAGGCACGCCAGCTGTTCGAGGGCATTGCCGGCCCCGGCGGCTTCTACGAGCAGCTCGCGCTCGAGGAGCTGGGCCAGCGCGTGACGGTGCCTCCCGCCCCGGCGGCCATCACGGCGCAGGAAAAGGCCGTGGCGCGCGCCAATCCCGGCCTGCAGCGCGGCCTGCAGGCCATCCAGCTGGGCCTGCGCAGCGAAGGCGTGCGCGAGTGGAACTACGCGACCAACCTGCATACACCGGGCGGCATGGACGAACGCGCGCTGCTGGCCGCCGCCGAGCTGGCCTGCGAGCGCGAGGTCTGGGACCGCTGCATCAACACCAGCGAGCGCACGCGCAGCCAGGTCAGCTGGAGCCAGCGCTATCCGATGCCGTTCCATGACACCGTGATCGCGCGCTCGCGCATGATTGGCCTGGACCCGGCCTATGTCTATGGCCTGATCCGCCAGGAAAGCCGCTTCATCATGGATGCGCGCTCGGGTGTGGGCGCGTCCGGCCTGATGCAGGTCATGCCGGCGACCGCGCGCTGGACCGCGCGCAAGATCGGCATGAACGATTTCACGCCGGGCATGATCAACGACCGCGAGGTCAACATCACCATCGGCACGGCCTACCTCAAGCTGGCACTGGACGACTTCGACGGCTCGATGGCGATGGCCGCGGCCGGCTACAACGCCGGCCCGGGCCGCCCGCGCTCCTGGCGCAACGGCCCGGTGCTCGACGCCGCGATCTGGGCCGAGAACGTGCCGTTCACCGAAACCCGCGATTACGTGAAGAAGGTGCTGGCCAACACCACCGCCTATGCGGCGCTGATCAGCGGCCAGCCGCAATCGCTCAAGGCACGCCTGGGCACGGTGGGGCCGCGCCTGGCCAATGAGCCCGAGCCGGTCAAAGACTTGCCGTAACCGGGATTTTTGAACCATTGAAGCCACGGTGGTGGGGCTGCGTCCCACCACCGTGGCTTTTTGTTTTTGTCCGGGCCGAGGGCCCAGGCACGCTCTCGTCCGGTAGCGACGCGCAGGTGTAGATGTGGCAGGCGGCCAACGGGTCACTGGCGTTTTATAGTAAAAAACTATCTAATACATGTATTCGATAGTTTTACATTTGCTCGATGGGTTCTTTGCCACTCGTCCAGCCCAGCCCTCTGCTCTTCGTCCGTGATCAAGAACACCCATGCCTTCTTCCTCATCCCATATCGGCGCCGCCCCTGTTGCGGCTCGCGTCCTCGATCTGCTCCCTCCCTTGGCAGCGCTTGCGGCCCATGTCTTGCGCTCGCGCGCTGATTTTCCTGTCCATGTCGGCTCGGTGGCTCCTGTACGGCAAGCCGCGTCCCAGGAGGTCATCGTCAGGGCCGATGCCGCCGATGCCGGCGCTGGCGCCAATGCCCTCGGTGCCGTGGGTCCCATCACCAGCGCTCGTTTGATGCATGCAGTTCAGCGTGGCGACATTGCAGAGGTCGCCATGCTGCTGCAAGCCAGGGTGCCTGTCGATGCCGTCAATCGCGACGGCTACACGGCTCTCGCTCTGGCGGCGCGCAGTGGGCGCGCCGATATCGCCACCGCCTTGCTGGAGGCGCATGCGAATCCTGATGCCGCAGGCCTTGAGGGTGTGACTCCCCTCATGCTTGCGGCCAATGGCGGATTCGTTGCCGTGACAAGAGTGCTGGCCGCCCATGGCGCGAATATCGAAGCCGTCAATCCTGCCGGATATACCGCATTGATGGTGGCGATGCACAGCAATCGCCTTCAGTCGGTCACCGCATTGCTGGCCAGTGGAGCGAATCCCAATGCGTTGACACCTCTCGGTCACCCCTTGCAGATGGCCGCGGAGCGGGGATGGTCCGATATCGTCAGTGCATTGGTGAAATTCGGCGCGAACCTGCATCCTGACGGCACCGCCTTGGTGCCTGCGCTGATGGCGGCGGCTGTCAATGGACATCTGAACGTTGTGGCCGTTCTGGCGCGCACCGCTGGCGTTGATATCGATGCGAATCTGCGCTTTGCCGCTGCAAATGGCATGGCCAATGCGGTGGTTGCGCTGCTGGGTGCCGGTGCAGACCCGAACGCGCTGGATAACGACAGCGGATATACCGCACTGAGTGCGGCGGCCTTGTCGGGTCACATCGCGGTCGTGAACCTGCTGGTGCGGGCAGGGGCGGATATCGACACCGATTTTTTGCGCGCGGCTGAAAGCGGCAGCGTCGAGATGACGATCGCTCTGGTGAAGGCCGGAGCGAATCCGAATGCCACGAATGCTGCTGGTTTTACCGCATTCATGCTGGCGGCTAAAAATGGCCACGTGGCGGTGGTGACCGCGCTCAAGCACGCGGGAGTCGATATCGATGTCTATTTGTTCTTTGCCGCTGAGCAAGGCGCGGCCCCCATGGTGGCCTTTCTGGCCAGGGCCGGAGGGGATGTGAATGTCGCCGATGCAGACGGTGTCACCGCGCTGATGCGGGCCGCCAGAAACGGTGACATCGATGTGGTGAACGCGCTGGTGCAGGCCGGCGCGGATGTCGATGGCAGTCTCCCCATGGCTGAACACAACGGCAACGCTGGCACCGCCCCCGGGTTGATTCGGCTGCAGGTGGGCGCTGATATCGTGGTGGTCAACGGCTTCACCGCATTGATGCTGGCGGCGCTGTATGGCCACCCGGCAGTGGTGGCCGCGCTCAGGAACGCCGGAGCGGATATGGATACCGACTTGTTCCTGGCCGCGGACGCCGGCATGGTCCGGATCGTGGCCGCTCTGGTCCGCGCTGGCGCGGACGTGAATGTCGCCGACGATGTCGGTATCACCGCGCTGATGGGAGCGGCCATCGGTGGTCACATCGATGTGGTGAACCTGCTGATACAGGCCGGCGCGCAAGTCCAGGAGCGACTGCCCATGGCTGAACGACAAGGCAACGCCGGCGCCGCCGAGGGGTCGATACAGGTGCAGATGGAGGCCGGGACCGTTGCGGTCAACGGCTTCACCGCGTTGATGCTGGCGGCGCTGCATGGCCACCCGGCGGTGGTGGCTTTGCTCAGGCACGCCGGTGCCGATATCGATGGCGATTTGCACGTGGCGGTCAGCCAGGGCAATGTCCCCGTGGTGCAGGCCCTGGTGCGTGCCGGGGCGAATATCGAGGCCGCGGAGGCTGCCGCCCGGACGGCGCTGGCGGCGCAAGGAGAGGAGGCGCCGCTGGGGTCGGCCTTGCCGGCCGGCGGTCCGCAAGTCCATGCGATCGATGGCAGCGAGGCTGCCGCAGCGGTGCCGGGCAATGCGCCCCTCCTGCATCCGCTGGCGGATGCTCCAGCCGCATCATCCCTTGACGCATGGTCGATGGGGGGGGCCGTGGACCCGATGAATAACTGGAATACCACCGACGAGGCGCATCAGGCGGCCGCCTCGCATGCCTGTTTCTTGTACGCGCTGGCGCAGGAAGATCTGCCCGCGAGCCCCAGCCAGCATGTCCCGGCGGCTGCGACCGCCCGACCCGGTGAGGCCCTGGGTCAGGTGAGCTTCGCGATGGACATGGACCACGACCCCCTCCACGCTGCTGCTGCGCCCGCTGTGGGCGACGGCGATGCCAACGTACCGATCGGGTGCGTGGACCCCGCTTCGTCCATGGGGATCGAATTGGTCGGATTGTTCCAGCCGACCTGAACGCTGGCGCTGGACGAAGACGCAGCAGATACGGCACTGAGGAGGGCGGCTGCAAGAAGCTGCGTGTCGTCAGGCGTTGAACAGCACCCCGGCCTCGCGCCGGGCCGCGCCCACCGCCACCAGCTCGTCGGCCAGGCCCGCCACCCAGTCCGCCGCCTGGGCCCGGGGCAGGTGCCGCGCCTGCAGCCGGCCCATATAGGGCGTGGCCTCGACCCAGGCCAGCAGTGCGGCCTGCTCGATGCGCTGCCATTCCAGCAGCTTGAATTTGAGCAGCACCTTGGCCGCGTGGCGCGCGTGGCGCTGCGGCGACGCCACAAAGCCAGCCAGTCGCGCGCGCGCCGCCGCCAGCGCGCTGGCGACATCGTGAAAGACCGGTCCATGGCCGGGAATGACGGTAGCGGGCGCGAGCTGCTCGATCAGGTCCAGCGTCGCGCCGACCTGCGCAAATGCTTCTTCACCGTCGAGCTCGGGAAACACCACGCCAAAGCCCTTTTCCCAGAGCGCGTCGGCCGAGATCAGCAGCTTGGCCTCGGGCTCGAACAGCACCACCGAATGCGGATCATGGCCGGGCGCCGCATGGATCTGCCAGGGCCGCCCGCCCAGCGCGACCGGCGTGCCCGGCGTGAGCACGCCATCGATGCGAAAGCGCGGGCATTGCTGGCCCGTGGCCACATAGCCCAGCGCCCGGGCATCCCATTGGCGCACCAGCTGCGCCTGGCCCGGCGCGACGGCGGTGTGCAGCTGCGGCCAGGCCGCCTGCAGGGCCGCGTTGCCGCCGCAGTGGTCGCTGTGCAGATGGGTGTTGAGAATGCGCGCCAGCGGCTGCGCACCGAGCGCCGCGCGCACCAGCGCCAGCGTCTGCTCGGCATGGGTGCAGTAGCCGGTGTCGACCAGCGCGGCACCCTCCGGCCCCGTGAACAGGATGCCGTTGGCCGACAGCCAGCCGCGCTCGAGCACGGTCATCTCCGGCCACAGCGCGCCGGCCCGGGCAGCGCTCACTGCGGCGCGCGCAGCTCGCGCCGCAGGATCTTGCCGACATTGGTCTTGGGCAGCGCGTCGCGGAACTCGATGTACTTGGGCCGCTTGTACCCAGTGAGATGCTCGCTGCAGTAGCGCAGCAACGCATCCTCATCGAGCGCCTCGCTGCTGCGCACCACGAACAGCTTGATGGCCTCGCCCTGCTTTTCGTCGGGCACGCCGATGGCCGCGCATTCGACCACATGCGGGCACAGCGAGACCACGTTCTCGAGCTCGTTCGGGTAGACGTTGAAGCCGCTGACCAGGATCATGTCCTTCTTGCGGTCGATGATGCGCACGCAGCCCAGGGCATCCATCTGCGCCACGTCGCCGGTGCGCAGGTAGCCGTCGTCGGTGAAGGCGCGCGCGGTTTCCTGCGGCTGGTTGTAATAGCCGGTCATGACGTTCGGCCCCTGGATGCACAGCTCGCCGGGCACGCCCAGCGGCAGGTCCTGACCTTGCTCGTCCTTGATGGCCACCAGGATGCCCGGCAGCGGCAGGCCGATGTGGCCCGTGAACTGCGGGTTGGTGACGGGGTTGTTGGTGCCGACGGCGCAGGTCTCGCTCATGCCCCAGCCTTCGATCATGGTGCTGCCCGTGACCTTCTTCCACTCGCGCGCCGTGCCCTCGGAGGCCGCCATGCCGCCGGCCTGCGTCAGGCACAGGCTGGAGAAGTCGAGCGCGCGGAACTGCGGGTTCTGCAGTAGCGCATTGAACAGCGTGTTGACGCCGGGCAGCAGATGGAAGGGGCGCTTTTGCAGCACGCCGACGAATTTGGCGATGTCGCGCGGGTTCGGAATCAGGCTCAGGCTCGAGCCCTGGCGGATCACCAGCAGGCACAGCGTGAGCGCGAAGATATGGTAGAGCGGCAGCGCCGCGATGCTGTGCAGCTTGCGCTGGTCGGGCAGGCCGCCGAGCGCGGGCGCGAACCAGGCTTCGGCCTGCAGCGTCGCGGCAATGATGCAGCGGTGCGTCAGGATCGCGCCCTTGGACAGGCCGGTCGTGCCGCCGGTGTATTGCAGGAAGGCCATCGAGTCGAGCGTGGCCGGGCTCGGGCGCAGCGTGCGCTGCGCGCCCAGGGCCAGCGCTTCGGGGAAAGTGGTGACCTGGCGGCCTCCGGTGAGCGCCAGCGTGTAGGCCGGCACCATCCTGGCCAGATGGCGCGCGGCAAAGCGGATCCAGCGGCCGTAGACCGGGCCCAGCAGATCGCCCAGCGAGGTGATGCAGACCTGCTGCACCGACGTGCGCTCGAGCACGCTGGCCAGCGTGTGGGCGAAGTTCTCCAGAATCACAATGGCGCTCGCACCCGAGTCCTTGAGCTGGTGCTCGAGCTCGCGCGCGGTGTAGAGCGGGTTCACATTGACGCAGGTGTAGCCCGCGCGCAGCACCGCGGCCATGGTCACGGCAAACTGCGGCACATTGGGCAGCATGATGGCCACGCGCGCGCCGGCCTCGAGCCCCAGCCCCTGCAGCCACGCGCCCAGCCGCTGCGACAGCAGGTCGAGATCGCGGTAGTGCATCCAGCGGTCCATGCAGACCGAGAACGGCTGGTCGGCGTTTTTCTTCAGCGATTCCTCGATCAGCTGCGCCACTGACGCGTAAGCGCCGGGATCGATGCTGTGGGGCACGCCGGCGGGATAGTTCTGCAGCCAGAGAGGATTCATGCGGGTCAAGCCTTGAATGTCTGAAGAAGGGCCTGGCGTTGCAGGCCGCGGTGCGGTCTGTTCATTGTGTCGTGTTGCGCCGTGGTCTGTGCCCCGGGCTTGTCCCAGGGAATGTCCCGTGCAGGACAGGGTGCAACAGAAACCGTCCATTCTTCGACAGGCCAGGGCGCAGGGCGAACGCGGTGGCAAGACGCGCTGTGCGCGTACAGCCGGGGGCCGCGCGGCGTGGTAAATATCGCGACATGAACGCACGCTGGCAACAAGCTTCCATTCTCGGCGGACTGCTCCTTGCTCTCGCATGGCTCTGGTGGCAGTGGCCGCGCTCGCCTGCGCTGGCGCTGGCCGGTGTGGTTGCGCTGGTGCTGCTGCCCGCATGGAGCGTGACGCTGCAGTTCCTTTGCATGCGCGCCGCGCCGCGCGACGCAGACGCATCCATCCCCGCAGTGGGCCTGGGCGCGCTGCTGCGTGCCTGGCGCGCGGAGGTCGCTCTGGCCTGCCGGATCTTTGGCTGGCGCCAGCCGTTTCGCCATCGCGTGGTGGCCGACACGGTGCCCGAGGAAGCGCTGGAGCCGGTGGCGCGTACCGGCGTGGTGCTGGTGCATGGCTACCTCTGCAACCGCGCGTTCTGGCAGCCCTGGCAGCGCCTGCTGGCGGCGCGCGGCATTCCCTGCATGGCGGTGACGCTCGAACCGGTCTGGGGCTCCATCGACGACTGCGCGCCCGGGCTCGATGCGGCCGTGCGGCGCATGACCGCGGCCACGGGGCGCGCGCCGGTGCTGATCGGCCACAGCATGGGCGGGCTGGTGATCCGCGCCTGGCTGCGCAGCCGCGGCGCGGTGGTCTGCCAGGGCCTGGAAGAAGCCGATGCGGGCCAACGCCTGGCGTCGCTGGTGGCGCATGTGATCACCATCGGCACGCCGCACCAGGGCACGGCGCTGGCCGAGATGAGCCGCAGCGCCAACGGCCGGCAGATGCGCCAGCGCAGCGACTGGCTGCTGGACCTGGCGCGCCACGAACCGCAGGCGCTGGCGGCGCGCATGACCTGCTGGTACTCGAACTGCGACAACCTGGTGTTTCCGGCGCGCGCCGCGTGCTATCCCGGCGCCGACAACCGGCTCGTGGTCGATCTGGCCCATGTGCAGATGGCCTTCGAGCCCCGTCTTATGCAGGACTCCTTGGCGCTGGTGAAGCAGGCGTGACCGCGGATGCAGCGCTGCCATCGGCTGCGAACTCGGGCAGCGCGCGCAGCTGGGAATAGAGGGGTGCGAAATCGTCCGCGGTCATGTCGAACAGCTGCTGCAGGTCGTCAATGACGAAATAGGTCTGCTGGTAGCTGTCGATCTTGTAGCGCGAGCGCATCGCGCGCTCCACCGTCAGCGGCACGCGTTGCGGCTGCGCACTTTCCACGGCGTAGACCAGCTCGCCGCCCGAGCTCAGGATGCCCGCGCCATAGGCGCGCAGCCCTCCCGCCTCGCGGATCAAGCCGAACTCGATCGTGTACCAGTACAGCCGCGCGAGCATCTCGCAGGCACCCAGGCGGTGCGCCTTGATGCCGCCTTCGCCATAGCGCTGCACGTAGTCGGCCAGCACCGGGTTGAACAGCAGCGGCACATGGCCAAACAGGTCGTGGAAGATGTCGGGCTCGACGATGTAGTCGAACTCGGCCGGCGTGCGGATCCAGTCGGTGACCGGAAAACGGCGCTCGGCCAGCAGCTCGAAGAACGCGAGCTCGGGAATCAGCCCCGGCACGGCCACGATCTGCCAGCCCGTGGCCGGCATCAGCCGCGCGTTGATGTCCTCGAAGCGCGGAATGCGCTCATGCGTGCCCAGCGAGGGCAGCGCGGCCATGAACTCGGCGCAGGCCCGGCCCGGCAGCAGCGCCGACTGGCGTGCATGCAGCCGCCGGTAGGTGTCGTGGTCGGTTTCGGTATAGGCCGCATAGTCCTGCGCGCAGGTGAAGTCGCCCGCGGCGCGGCTGTAGTCGCCGCGCGGCGGGCGCTCGGATTGTCCGTAGACCACTGGAGCCTGTCCCATGGCTTGTCTCCCGCAGGGGGCGTACGGACTCAGAGCACGCCGCGGCGCATCTGGTCGAGCTCGATGCTTTCAAACAGCGCCTTGAAGTTGCCGTTGCCGAAGCCGTCGTCGCCCTTGCGCTGGATGAACTCGAAGAAGATCGGGCCGAGCTGGTTCTCGCTGAAGATCTGCAGCAGGATGGCGTCCTGCTTGCCGTCGATCAGGATCTTGCGCTGGTGCAGCTGGTCGAGCGGCTCGCCATGGCCCGGAATGCGCTGGTCGACCAGCTCGTAGTAGGTGTCGATGGTGTCGAGCAGGCGCACGCCGCTGGCGCGCAGCGCGTCCACGGTCGCATACAGGTTGTCCGAGCCCATCGCAATGTGCTGGATGCCCTCGCCATGGTAGGAGTCGAGGTACTCCTGGATCTGGCCGGCCTTTTCATTGCCTTCCTCGTTGATCGGGATGCGGATCTTGCCGCAGGGGCTGGTCATGGCCTTGCTCTTGACGCCGGTGGCCTGGCCCTCGATGTCGAAGTAGCGCACTTCGCGGAAATTGAACAGGCGCTCGTAAAAGCCCGACCACTCGGCCATGCGGCCGCGGTGCACATTGTGGGTCAGGTGGTCGATGTAGGTCAGGCCGTGGCCGGCCGGGTTCAGCTCGGCGCCCGGCAGGGGTTCGAAGTCCACATCAAAGAAACCGATGTTGCCGATGTCGCCGTCCTTGGCGCCGTTCTTGCCGCGCCAGCGGTCGATGAAATAAATGATGGAGTCGCCGATGCCCTTGATCGCCGGGATGTTGAGCTCGCCCGGGCCGGCCGTGTGGGCATAACCCCAGGCGCCCAGCGTGATCGCGCGTTCGTAGGCGGCTTTGGCGTCCTGCACCCGGAAGGCGATGGCACAGACACTGGGGCCGTGCTGGCGCGCAAAACGCTGGGCAAACGAATCCGGTTCGGCATTGATGATGAAGTTGATGCCACCCTGGCGGTACAGCGTGACGTTTTTGTGGCGGTGTTTGGCAATCGGCTTGAAACCCATGCGCTCGAACACCGCGCCCATGGCTGCCGGGTCGGGGGCTGCGTATTCGATGAATTCAAAGCCGTCCGTGCCCATGGGGTTGTCCCATACGGTGGTGGTACCTGTGACGGCGGAGGCAGAGGTGGAAGTCATGGGGTCTCCTGAAGCGGCTGGAATGCGCAGATGTTCCACTTTAACGGCCTTGGCCCTCAC
>JBEVDH010000175.1:0-8336 GCA_040514115.1 Comamonas sp.
TCAGGCCGCCGAGGTCCCAGGTGGCGTGGAACGGCTGCGCGGTTTCGCCCAGCTCGGCAGTGACAGGGACCTGGGCCGCTTCGGTTTCTGCACGTAACTCGGCGGCGGCAGCTGCTTCGGTTTCTGCGCGCGCCTGCGCCGCAGCAGCGGCCTCGGCTTCTGCATGTGCCTGTGCAGCAGCAGTTGCATCGGCCTCGGCACGCGCCTGGGCGGCTGCGGCGGCTTCGGCTTCTGCATGTGCCTGAGCGGCTGCAGCTGCTTCGGCTTCTGCATGGGCCTGTGCAGCGGCGGCTGCTTCAGCTTCTGCATGTGCCTGGGCGGAGGCAGCGGCCTCGGCTTCTGCGCGCGTCTGGGCGGCGGCAGCGGCTTCTGCTTCTGCGCGCGCCTGGGCGGCGGCAGCGGCCTCGGCTTCTGCACGCGCCTGCGCGGCTGCAGCTGCTTCGGCTTCTGCATGTGCCTGTGCGGCGGCAGCCGCCTCGGCTTCTGCGCGCGCCTGGGCAGCGGCGGCTGCTTCGGCTTCTGCATGTGCCTGGGCGGCAGCGCTTGCTTCAGCTTCTGCATGTGCCTGCGCAGCAGCGGTTGCCTCGGCCTCGGCTTGCGCATGTGCCTGGGCGGCAGCGGCTGCCTCGGCTTCTACATGTGCCTGCGCGGCGGCTGCCTCGGCAGCTTCGGCGGCGTGCGCCACTTCCAGCCGATGGTCTGGCGCCACTTCGGGCGCTTGCACGGGCGTTGCTGCCGATTCGTCAGGGTTCTCAAATGCCATGCTGGTTGCCTCTTGAAAGATTTTTGACTCGAAGGAACGGCTGCAGGCGCCTGCCTCGAAGCATTGCCACCCAAGCCAGATACAAGTTTAACTATTAACAAATATATATCAATAGTTATTTACTATATTTCGAGCGAGGTGCCGGGAGTGATGACAGCTTCACCCACGTGCTGCGCACGCAGTGACGCGGCACGGTCAGATGCGGATCACGGGATGGCATGGCATGGCATGGCATGGCATGGCAGCCATCAGCCAGAATATCTTTCGCTTTAGCCGACTTGCACGCAGCGTTTCGGCAATGCCTGCCCTGCCAAGGGCAACCGGGTCTATTTGCCTGAATGCGCGCGATGCGCATGCGCCCAGCGAAAGCTCGCCAGCGCCAGCCCGGTGATGCAGATCTGCGTGACGGCGCAGGAGACGACCGGGTCGTCGCCATGCCCGACCAGCAGCGTGCCTATCGCGCCCATCGCCATCTGGCCAAAGCCGTAGAGCCCAGCTGCGGAGCCGGCAAGCGTTGGCACGACGGACAGCGCGCAGCCCAGTGCCGCCGGGCTGGCGAAACCCGCGCCAAAGGTCATCGTCACGGTGATGGCGATCAGCCAGGCCGGCGTGAGCCAGCCCAGCGCGTGAAACGCCAGCAGCGTCCCCGACATCAGCAGCCCGAGCCCCGCGCCCAGGAACAGGAAACGCTCGGCCGGCCAGCGGCCCGAGAGCCGGCGCGTGAGATAGGTGCCCAGGCTGGCGCCGACAATGGTGCTGGCCGCGAACCAGCCAATCGCGCTGATCGGCAGCCCCATCTGCCCGTGCACGATATACGGCACCGATGCGAGATAGGGATAAAGCGCCGAGGTGATGCAGGCGCCACCGAGCATATAGCCCGCAAAGCCCGGGTGGCCGAGCAGCAGGCGGTAGTCACGCCCAATGGAGGCGACCTTCAGCGGCCGCAAATTCGTATTGGTCTCAGGCAGCAGACGCCAGGTGAACAGCAGCATCGCGCTGCCGATGGTGACCAGGAATACATAGATGGCGCGCCAACCGAAGAGGTCCGCGAGATAGGCGCCAATGATGGGCGCCAGGCCCGGACCGGCCAGGGTCAGCAGATTGAGCAGAGCCAGGTCGCGCGTCACGCGTGCGGGCGCGGCGGTGTCGCGCACGATGGCCCGTCCCAGCGCAATGCCCGCCGCGCCGCCCAGCGCCTGCAGCAGCCGCGCCACCAGCAGCCATTCGAGCGTCGGCGCGAAAAGGGCCATCACGCCCGCGCTCAGATACACCGTGAGCCCGAGCAGCAGCGCCGGGCGCCGGCCCAGCGCATCCGAGACCGGTCCATAGACCAGTTGCCCCAGCGCCAGCCCGATCACATACAGCGTGATCGTCTGCTGCATGCTCGCGGGCGAGGCGCCGAGCGCCGCGCCCGCGACGGGCAGCGCCGGCACGAAGATGTGCATCGCCATGGTGCCGCTGAAAGTGACCAGCACCAGCAGCCACAGCGGCGCACGCACGCTCATGCGGGGGCGAACGCGGGCTGCATGCGCGGGTGGCGCTGGAACAGCGTGGCCGCGACCATGCCCAGCACGATGACCAGGGTGCAGAACATGCGCACGGCCGTGTCCATGCCCCAGTTGTCGGCAATCCAGCCAATGCCCAGCATCGGCACCATCGAGCCGATGTAGCCGATGACCAGATAGGTCGACAGCAGGCCGGTGCGGTTGTGGGGCGTCGCCATGCGGTTGACCATGCTCATGCCCGCGAGCATGCTCATGCCGTGGCCCGCGGCGGTGAACAGCACGCCCAGCGCGAACAGCGTCGCCGAGCCGGCCCAGAGGTTGATCATCAGCAGCGCATTGCTCAGCACCAGGCCCAGCAGGCCCAGCGCGCCGCACCAGTGCGTGGGCATGCGGCCGGCCAGGATCTGGGTGCAGGCGGACAGCAGCAAGATCATGGCGATCGCCGTGCCGCTGACCACCGGGCCATGCCAGGGCACGAGCTTGTCGAGAAACAGCGGTGACATCGCGGCATACAGGCCAAAGACACCAAACGCGAGGAACGGCAGGCTGCTGGTCAGCGCAAACGCCTTGGAGGCCTCACCCGTGGGCCAGGTCAGCTTGGGCAGCACGTCCTTCCATTGCAGCGGATGCTGGTCCTTGGGCGTGGCATTTTCGGGCAATTCGAGCCGCGCCAGCGCCAGCATGCCCAGCGCTGCCAGCACCAGCGTCGGCACATAGGTGGTCACCAGCGGATACGGCGCCCACTGGCCAATCAGCCCGCCCACCAGCGGCCCGACACCAAAACCAAAGGCGATCAGAAAACCGCTGATCATCGCCACGCGCTGCACATTGCCCGGCGGCGAGAGCTTGGCCAGGCCCAGCGTGGCGCTGGTCGTGACCATGCTCGAAGCCACGCCGACAATCAGCCGGCCCACGCTCAGGCTCGCGACGTTCCACGCGATCAGGCTGATGAAGGTGCCGACAATGGCCATGCCCAGCCCGAACAGCATCACCGGCCGAAAGCCCACGCGGTCGGGCAGCCGCCCGAGAAACAGCAGGGTGCACAACGCGCCGCCCATGTAGATCACATAGATGCGCGAGATATCGCTGGCCTGCAGGTCCCAGGCTTCCTTGTAGAGCGCATACAGCGGGCTGATCAGCGCCGTGCCCATCACGCCGACGATCATCGCAAAACTCACCCAGGCAAAGGGCGATGCTTTCAGTTTCATTTTTTCTACCGTTTTTCTTTTCGGGGGGCGAGCGCTTCAGAGCGCCGCAAAGCGTTGCGAGATCTTCTCGAGCACGGCGCGCGTGACCCGCTGCTCGTCGGCAGACAGGTCGGCCAGGAGCAGGCGCTCGATCTCCAGGCTCTTGGCAAGAATCAGGGCCGCCGTGGCATGGCCCTTGGATGTGAGCGCAATGCACTTGGTGCGCCGGTCGGCCGGATCGCACGCCCAGTCGACAAGCTCCAGCTGGCGCAGCTGCTCGAGCACCCGCACCAGCGAGGAGCTGTCCAGGTACAGCGCGTCAGCCAGGTCCTTTTGCCGCAGCGGCCCGCCCCGGTCGTGGAGCATCAGCAGCGGCGTGCGCGTGGCATCCGACAGGCCCAGGTCCTTGAAGCTCAGATCCACCTGGCGCCGCCACTGCCGGTAGACGCGCGCAATCAGGAGCCCGAAACGCGAACGCGCCTGAGACAGCTCAGGCGCGTCGGGGGAAGCCAGCGCGGAATTAGTTTGCATGCAAAGTATTTTGCCACGGGTTTACCCGAGGTGCTGGGAGGCTGACAAAAACCTTGCAGGGGATGGGAGGCAGCAGTCGCCGTTTCCTATTTCGCGTTCGATCCCGTTCCCACCCCCGTTGGCCCTGAGCTTGTCGAAGGGTGGGAGTCCGACAACCGCCCAATTTCCGAAGTCTGGCCGTCCATCCTTCGACGCGGCCGGCCAGGCAGGCTCAGGACGAACGGGGCGGGACACTCCCGCGCCCGCGCTCGTGGCCGTGTCCGCTCTCCCACCCCGCTTGTCCCGATCCGGAGCTTGCCTCGGCGGCCCCGTCGAAGGAGGCACGGGTGTATTGCTTCACCCCTGCCAGCAAGGAACTCAGACGTTCGCCAGCAATCCCCCATCCACCCGCACCACCGACCCCGTCACATAGGAAGCCTTGCTGCTGGCGAGAAACGCCACCACATCCGCATACTCCTGTGGATCTCCATAGCGCCCCACCGCAATGGCAGCCGTGCTCTCGCGCGACACGTCTTCCACCGCGCGGCCTTCGCGCTGGGCCTTTTGTTCGTCGAGGAACTGGATGCGCGCGGTGGCCACGCGCCCGGGCAGCACGATGTTGCTGGTGATGCCGTCGCGGCCGACTTCGCGTGCCAGCGTCTTGGACCAGCCCAGCAGCGTCATGCGCAGCGCATTGGACAGGCCCAGGTTGGCAATCGGCGCGACCACGCCCGAGGAGGTGCTGGTGACGATGCGGCCGAACTGGCGCTCGCGCATGCCGGGGAGCACGCGGTCGGTGATGGCGATCACGGACATCACCATGCTCTGGAAATGCTTGCTCCACAGCGCGCTGGTCTGGCCGGCGACGGGCGTGGGCGGCGGGCCGCCGGTATTGTTGACCAGCACGTCGACCGGGCCGAGCGCGCTTTCGATGTGCGCGATGTTCGGCTCGATCACCTCCAGGTCGCCCAGGTCCCATTGCAGCGCGATGGCCTTGGCGCCGGTGGCGTTGATTTCATCGGCCACGGCGCGCGCGGCGGCCAGGTCGATGTCGGCCAAGGCGACTTGCGCCCCCTCGCGCGCCAGCGTGCGCGCGATCGCGCTGCCCAGGCCGCCGCCGGCGCCCAGCACCAGCGCGGTTTTTCCATTGAGTCCGAGATCCATGGTGTTTTCCTTGAGGTAAAGGGCAAGCGTCAGATCAGCTTGCCCGGGTTCATGATCTGGTTCGGGTCGAGCGACTGCTTGATGCGCATCATCAGATCGAACTCGACTTCCGATTTGTAGTGACGCAGCTCGTCGCGGCGCAGCTGGCCCACGCCGTGCTCGGCGCTGATCGAGCCATCGGCCTGGGCCACGAGGTCATGCACGACGCGGTTCAATTGCGCCGTGGTGGCGGCGAGCTGCTCGGGCGGGGTCGCCAGCGGCAGCAGCACGTTGTAGTGCAGGTTGCCATCGCCCAGATGGCCGAAGTTGATGATCTGCACCTCGGGGTGGAGCGCGCGCAGCGCCGCGTCCGCCTGGCGCGCAAACCCGGCAATGGCCGAGATCGGCAGCGCGATATCGTGCTTGATGGCCTTGCCCGCGCGCATCTGCGCCTGCGAGATGCCTTCGCGGATCTTCCAGAACGCCTGGGTCTGCGCGCCGCTGACGCTCAGTGCCACGTCCTGCACGCTGTCATTTTCCAGCGCCGCCTCCAGGCTGCCTTCGAGCAGCGCCCCCAAGCCATCGCCTTGCGTGTCGGCCAGCTCGATCAGCGCATGGAAGGCATGCGCGCCAGCCAGGGGCGCGCGCACGTCGGCGACATGCGCCACGATCAATGCCAGCGACGGCGCCGACATCATCTCGAACGCCACCAGCCGCTCGCCGCACTCGGCGCGCAGCTGGGCGAGCAAGCCGACGAGCGCTTCGATGTCGCGCGCCCCGACCCAGGCGGTGGCGCGCGCCACCGGGCGCGGCGAGAGCTTGAGCACCGCGGCGGTGATCACGCCCAGCGTCCCCTCGGAGCCGATGAACAGATCGCGCAGGTCATAGCCGGTGTTGTCCTTGCGCAGCGCGCGCAGCCCATGCCATACGCGCCCGTCGGGCAGCACCACCTCGAGGCCCAGGCACAGCTCCCGCGTATTGCCGTAGCGCAGCACCGCGATGCCGCCGGCATTCGTCGCCAGGTTGCCGCCAATGGTGCAGCTGCCCTCGGAGCCCAGGCTCAGCGGGAAGAAGCGGTCGACTTCCTGCGCCGCGGCCTGGATGTGCGCGAGCAGCACGCCGGCCTCGCAGGTCAAGGTGTTGTTGAGCGGATCGACCGCGCGGATTGCATTCATGCGCACCGTGCTGAGCACCACCTGCGCGCCGCTGCCGTCGGGCGTGGCGCCGCCGCTCATGCCGGTGTTGCCGCCCTGGGTGACCACGGGCGTGTGCGTCTCGTGGCAGATGCACATCACCGCGGCGGTCTCGGCGGTGCTGGCGGGGCGCACCACGATGGAGCTGCGGCCGGTCCACTTTTTCAGCCAGTCGGTCTCATAGGGCGCCTTGCCCGCGCTGTCGCGCACCAGACCGGCGTCGCCCACGGCCGCGTGCAGGCGCTTGAGAAGTTGGGGGTGCAGCGTGCTCATGGGTTCACCACGCGAGCTGGATGCGGCCCAGCGCCATCGAGACCGCGGCCTGCGTGGGCTCGACCACCGGCAGGCCGGTGGCGTCTTGCAGCGGCTCGCGAAATGCCGCCATGCCGGCGCAGCCCATGACCAGCACATTGGCGCCGTGTTCATCGCGCAGGCGCAGGCCCGCGGCCACCATGGCCGACAGGGTGGCCTCGCGGTCGGCCAGCGCGGTCACGCCGCGGCCGATCGCCACCTCGCCGGCCACGCGCTGGGTGATGCCCATCGCGCCCCAGGTGCGCCAATGGCGGCCGATCGAGCCTTGCAAAATCGCCACCACGCCAAAGCGCTGGCCGAGCGTCATGGCAGTGAGCGCGCCGCATTCGCTGATGCCCAGGGACAGCACGCCCGGCAGCTCGCGCAGCATGTGCAGGCCCGGGTCGCTGAAGCAGGCGGTGACGAAACCCGCGGCGGTGTCCTGGTGTTCCTGCGCAAAGCGCAGCACCGACAGCGCCGCGCGGTCCACGTCCTGCTGGGTCTGCACGCCGGGCGGGCCGTCGGTGAGCGTCACGCACTCGATGCGCGGGCCGCCCGCGCGGCGCAGCGGCGCCATGGCGCTGTCGATGCCGGCGGTGACGAGCGGGCTGCTGTTGGGATTGATGACATAGAGCGTGTCGCGCATGGGACGGCCTTCCACAGTGGCTTGGCGGAGCCTGCGAAGGCGGCTCCGAAGTTTTGCAGTGTAGGAGCGGTTGGGCACTTGGACACTTGCCAATTCATGCGTCATGATTAACACCTTGTTATCCATCAGCGCATTTACCCATGGCATTCAATCTCCGCCAGATCGAAGTTTTCCGCGCCGTCATGATCACCGGCTCGATCCGCGGCGCGGCGCAGTTGCTGTTCGTGTCGCAGCCCGCGGTGAGCCGGCTGCTGTCGCACACCGAGGCGCGCGTCGGTTTCCCGCTGTTCGAGCGCATTCGCGGGCGGCTGTTTGCCACGCCCGAGGCGAAGAAGCTGTTCCACGAGGTCGAGCAGGTCTATGCGGGCGTCAAGCGGGTCAACGAGCTGGCGCGCGAACTCAGCGAGCACCAGGAAGGGATCCTGAACCTGGTGGCCAGCCCCAGCGTGGGGCAGGCGGTCATTCCCATGGCGATGGCCGAGTTCCGCCACAGCAACCCGCAGGTCAAGCTCACCTTTCAGTACCTGGGCCACGCGCCGCTGACCGAGCGGCTGCTCAACCGCCAGGCCGACCTGGCCGTGACGATCCTCCCCGTGAACCACCCGAACCTCGAGATGGAAGAGCTCGGCAGCGGCCGGCTGGTCTGTATCTGCCCCTACAACCACCCGCTGGCGCGGCGCGCGACGCTCACCGTGGCCGATCTGCTGCCCTTCCCGCTGATTGCGTACGACCGCGAGTCACCGTTCGGCGCGATGGTGCATGCGCTGTTCGCGGCCAGCGGCGAGACCGCGCGCGCCGCGATCGAGGCCGGCTCGCCGCAAAACGCCTGCGCCCTGGTGCAGGCCGGCGCGGGCATCGCGCTGGTCGACGAGTTCTCGGCCAACAGCTGGGCGGCCAGCAAGTTCGTGGTGCGCCCGGTGCTGCATGCGCCGGTGCTCAAGGCCACGCTGGTGCGGCTGCGCACCGAGCCGATGTCGCAGCCGGCGCAGGCCTTCGTCGAGGTGCTGGCGCGCGTGATGGAGCGCGAGGGCTTTAGTGTTTCCCCCGACGACCATTAACACGATGTTAATGATGACGGTCAAAGTTTCACGCGACATG
>JBEVDH010000196.1:0-2535 GCA_040514115.1 Comamonas sp.
GAGGGGGGGCCGTCCCCCGACTATGTGCATGACAAGCATGACGAGCTGATCTCGGCGCTCAAGGCCCGCGACGGGCACCAGGTCGAGGCGCTGATGCGCGCGCATATCCTGCGCACGCTGCCCGGCATTCTCCAGGCCAATCAGCACCGCTGAGGCACGGTACCGCCAGCCCCAAGAGATCTCGCGTCAGGAGAGGTTCACGCCCATCGCGCAGCCGTCCTTGCGGTGGTCCGATGCGCCTTGCAGCACGCCGTTTTCCCAGTCGATCCGGATGGCCTGGCAGCCGCCGATGGCCGGAGAGACCGGGGCGATAAGCTTGTAGCCCTGCTTTTCCAGCGCTTCGCGCACTTCCTGCGGCATCGTGTTCTCGAACTCCACGTTGTCGGTGCCGGGCACGGGGAACAGGCGCGGCAGGTCGCTGGCGGCTTGCACGTCGCAGCCGTAGTCGATGACCTTGGACAGGAAGTGGGCGTGGCCCATCGCCTGGTAGTGGCCGCCCATGACGCCAAACACCAGTTCCACCTTGCCGTCCTTGGTGGCCATGCCGGGAATGATGGTGTGCAGCGGACGCTTGCCGGGGCCGATGCAGTTGGGGTGGCCCTTGGTGAGCTCGAAGCTCTGGCCGCGGTTGTGCAGCAGCACGCCGGACTTGGCCGCCATCAGGCCCGAGCCAAACGGGTGGAACACCGAGTTGATGAAGCTCGCGCAGTTGCGGTCCTTGTCCACCACCGAGATGTAGACGGTGTCCTTGTGCTCGCCCGCGGCGTTGGTGGCCGAGGTATCGAACTGCGCCGGGAACGCGCCCGCACGCAGCTCGGTCGCCAGCTCCTGCGACAGCAGGTAGTCGATGTCGACATCGGCAAAGCGGGGGTCGGCCAGCAGCGCGTCGCGCATCCGGTACGCCATGCGCGTGGCGTCGATCTCGGCCTTGAGGCGCTCGGGCGACAGCGGGTCGGTGCCCGGCTCGATGCCCTGCAGGATGTTGAGCAGCAGCAGCGCGATGATGCCCTGGCCCGGAGGCGGGCACTCATGCACCACATAGTCGCGAAACGGGCTCTTGACCGGTTGCACGAACTCGCCGCGGTAGGTCGCGAAGTCTTCGAGCGTGTGCACGCCGCCCAGGCTGCGCAGGTACGAAACGATGTCTTCGGCCACCTCGCCCTCGTAGAAGCCCGCGCGGCCCTTCTCGGCGATCTTGCGGAACGTGGCGCCGAGCTGCGGCTGGCGGTGCACCGAGCCGATGGCCGGCGCCTTGCCGTCGACGAGCATGATGTCGCGCGCGGGCGTTGCCGCCAGCAGCTGGGTGTTCATGGCCCAGTCGGTGCCCGAGCGCGGTGCGATGGCATAGCCTTCTTCGGCAAAGCGGATCGCGTCTTCGAGGATGCGGTCCATCGGCAGGCGGCCGAATTTCTCCGTCAGCGCGAACCATGCGTCCACCGCGCCGGGCACCGTGACCACATGGGGCGACTGGCGCGGCAGGACCTTCTTCTCGCCGGCGGCAAGCAGCGCGTCGATGGAGATCGCTTTGGGCGCCCAGCCCGCGCCGTTGTATGCGGTGATCTGGTCGGTGCCTTTTTCGCTGTACAGCGCAAAGCAGTCACCGCCAATGCCGGTCGAGCCCGGCTCGACAACGCACTGCACCGCGCAGGCGGCGATGGCGGCATCCATTGCCGTGCCCCCGGCTTCGAGGATGCGGACCGCGGCCTGGGTGGCGGCAGGGTGGGAAGTGGCGGCCATGCCATGGGTGGACATGACGACGGAACGGCCGGGTTTCTGGAAATCGCGCATTGCTCAGTTTCTTTCTTGCTTAGTTCAGGCTGTCTTAACCAATGAATGGGTATCTTCCAGGGCGCCTTCGATGCCGTCAAACAGCAGGTCGATTTCCTGGGGGGTGATGATCAGGGGCGGGCACATGTTGACGGTGTCGCCCAGGGCCCGCGTGATGACGCCATGCGCGAGCGCTGCCACGCCCACGCGCTGTGCCATGCCCAGTTCAGGCGCAAACGGTGTCTTGGTCTCGCGGTCGACAACGAGTTCCACGGCACCCAGCAGGCCATGGCCGCGGACTTCGCCGACCAGCGGGTGGCCGCCCAGCTCGTGCAGGCGCTTCTGGAAATGTGGGATCACGCTGCGTACATGCTCGAGCACGTTCTCTTCCTCGTAGATCTTCAGCGTCTCGAGCGCCACGGCGGCCGCGACAGGATGACCCGAATAAGTGAAGCCATGACCAAAGGTGCCGATCTTCTGGCTCTGGGAAACCATCGCCTGATAGATGGTTTCATTCACCATCAGCGCCGAAATCGGCAGATAGCCGGCGGACAGCTGCTTGGCGCAGGTGATCATGTCGGGCTTCATCTCGAAGGTTTCCGAGCCGAACATGTTGCCGGTGCGCGCAAAGCCGCAGATGACCTCGTCGGCCACGAGCAGGATGTCGTACTTGCGCAGCACGGCCTGCACCTTGGCGAAATAGGTCTTGGGTGGAACGATGACCCCGCCCGAAACCATGATCGGCTCGGCAAAGAACGCGGCAATGGT
>JBEVDH010000199.1:0-5677 GCA_040514115.1 Comamonas sp.
CCCGAAGGGCTGTATTGCCCGCCCGGCGATTTCTACATCGACCCCTGGCGGCCCGTGGAGCGCGCCGTCATCACCCATGCCCACAGCGACCACGCGCGCTACGGCAGCGCGCACTACCTCGCGCACCACGACAGCGCGCCGATCCTGCGCCGCCGTCTGGGCGAGGACATCACGCTGCAGACGCTGGCCTATGGCGAGACCATCGAGCATCACGGCGTGCGGCTGTCGCTGCACCCGGCCGGGCATGTGCTGGGCTCGGCGCAGGTGCGCCTGGAGCACGGCGGGCGCGTCTGGGTGGCGTCTGGCGACTACAAGCTCGAGGACGACGGCACCTGCGCGCCCTTCGAGCCGGTGCGCTGCGACACCTTCATCACCGAATCGACCTTTGGCCTGCCGATCTACCGCTGGCCCACGCAGCCCGAGCTGTTTGCCGATATCAACGCCTGGTGGCGCGCGAACGCCGAGGCCGGGCGTGCGTCGGTGCTCTACGCTTATGCGCTGGGCAAGGCGCAGCGGCTGCAGTTTGGCGTCGATGCCTCGATCGGGCCGATTGTCGCGCATGGCGCCGTCGAGCCGATCAACGAAATTTACCGCGCGGCCGGCGTGGTGCTGCCGCCGACCTTCCACGCCACCGATCCAGCGCTCGACAAAGCGATGCTCGGGCGCGCGCTGGTCATCGCCCCGCCCTCGGCCGGGCGCACCAGCTGGATGCGGCGCTTTCCCAACCCGTCGGACGCCTTTGCCAGCGGCTGGATGAAGCTGCGCGGCACGCGCCGCCGCCGCGGGGTGGACCGGGGCTTCGTGGTTTCGGACCATGCGGATTGGCCGGGCCTGCAGTCGGCGATCCTGGCGACAGGCGCCGAGCGGATTTTCGTCACGCATGGCAGCGTCGCGGTCATGGTGCGCTGGCTCACCGAGCAGGGGCTGCAGGCGCAGGGATTCACCACAGAATATGGCGACCACGACGAGGCGGATGACGCTTCGGCGCACAGCCCCGCCGAGCAAGCGCCCCCCGCCGCATGAAAGCCTTTGCCGAACTCTATCGCCAGCTTGACGCCTCCACCGCGAGCCTGGCCAAGCAGGCCGCGCTGCAGCAGTACCTGCGCGCCGCGCCCGCGCGCGACGCAGCCTGGGCGGTGTACTTTCTCGCCGGCGGCAAGCCGCGCCAGTTGGTGCCGGTCAAGCTCCTGCGCGAGCAGGCGCGGCTGGCGGCCGATCTGCCCGAATGGCTGTTTGACGAGAGTTACGAAGCCGTGGGCGACCTGGCCGAGACGATCTCGCTGCTGCTGCCCGATCCCGACGCGGCATTGGAGCTGCCGCTTGCCGACTGGATGCAGCAGCATCTGCTGCCGCTGCGTGGCAAGCCGCCCGAGGAACTGACCGGCATTTTGCAGGCGCAGTGGCGCATGCTCGCCGCCGAACAACGGATGGTGTATTTCAAACTGATCACCGGCGCGTTCCGCGTTGGCGTCTCGCGGCTGCAGGTCACGCAGGCGCTCGCCGCCGTCAGCGGCATCGATGCCAAGGTCATTGCGCAGCGCCTGATGGGCTACACCCACATTGGCGCGCAGCCCGCGGCCGAGGACTATGCGGCGCTGGTCGCGCCCGAGGATGCCGACGCGGGCACGGGCGCGCAGGGCGGGCAGCCCTATCCGTTTTTTCTCGCGCACCCGTTCAACCTGCCGCTGGCGCAGTTCGATGCGGTGCTCGGCCCGGCCGACGGCTGGCTGGTCGAATGGAAATGGGATGGCATCCGCGCCCAGCTGGTCAAGCGCGCGGGGCAGGTCTCGGTGTGGACGCGCGGCGAGGAGCTGGTCAGCGACCGCTATCCCGAGCTGCAGGCGATGGGCGCGGAACTGCCCGATGGCACGGTGCTCGATGGCGAGATCCTGGTCTGGCGCGAGGGCCGCGCCCAGCCCTTTGCCGAGCTGCAGCAGCGCATCGGCCGCAAGACGCTGGGCGCCAAGATGCTGCGCGAGCTGCCGGTGGTGCTGTGCGTCTATGACCTGTTGGAGGAGGGCGGCGCCGACCTGCGCGCGCTGCCCCAGCACGCGCGCCGCGCGCGCCTCGAGCAGCTCGCCGCGGCCTTCCCGCATCCGCAGTTCGAGCTCAGCCCGCTGCTGCGTGCCGGCAATTGGGAAGAGCTCGCCGTGCAGCGCGAGCAGGCGCGCACGCTCGGCGTCGAGGGCATGATGCTCAAGCGGTTGGACGCGCAGTATGGCGTGGGCCGCACCAAGGATGTGGGCGTGTGGTGGAAGTGGAAGATCGATCCGCTGTCCATCGATGCGGTGCTGATCTATGCGCAGCGCGGCAGCGGCCGGCGCGCGAGCCTCTACAGCGACTACACCTTTGCGGTGTGGAACGGCGCGCAGGACGACCCCGCGCGCCAGCTGGTGCCCTTTGCCAAGGCCTATTCGGGCCTGACGGACGCCGAGATCCGCGCCGTGGATGCCGTGATCCGCAAGACCACCCAGGAAACCTTCGGGCCGGTGCGCAGCGTCACGCCGACGATGGTCTTCGAGCTGGGCTTCGAGGGCATTGCCAAAAGCACCCGGCACAAGAGCGGTATCGCGGTGCGCTTTCCGCGCATGCTGCGCCGGCGCGAGGACAAACCCATAGAGGAGGCCGATACGCTCGCCACCCTGCAGGCGCTGCTGCCAGGGGGCGGCTGATGGCAGCCCGCAAGCGCCTGCGCGCCGACCCCGAGCTCGAAGCCTGGATCGTGGAACGTGGCTGGAAGGCCTTCCCGTTCCAGCGCCAGGTCTGGGGCGAAATGGCGCGCGGCGCCAGCGGCATGCTGCATTCAAGCACCGGCAGCGGCAAGACGCTGGCCGTGTGGCTGGGCGCCCTGGGCGCGCTGCGCAAGGACGTCGCATCCGAGGGCGAGAACGCCAAGCTCAAGGCCAAGCCGCCGCCACTGGCCGTACTGTGGATCACGCCAATGCGCGCGCTGGCCGCCGACACGCTGCGCTCGATCGAAGCACCGATGCACGCGCTGTGCCCCAGCTGGAGTTCGGGTCTGCGCAGCGGCGACACGACTTCCGGCCAGCGCGCCGCGCAGGACCGACGCCTGCCGACGGTGCTTGTGACGACCCCCGAGAGCCTGACGCTGCTGCTGGCACGCGCCGATGCGCGCGAACTGTTCAAGCATATTCGCGTGGCCGTGGTCGACGAATGGCATGAACTGATGGGCAACAAGCGCGGCGTGCAGACGCAGCTGGCGCTGGCGCGGCTGCGCACGTTCGAGCCCGCGTTGATGACCTGGGGCCTGTCGGCGACGCTCGGTAACCTCGACGAGGCGCTGCGCACGCTCTTGGGCAGCGCGCCCGAAACCGCCGACAGGCCCGCCGTGATGGTGCAGGGCGAGACCGACAAGACGCTGATCATCGACACGCTGCTGCCCGCGGCCGCCGAGCGCTTTGCCTGGGCCGGCCACATGGGCCTGCGCATGCTGCCCCAGGTGGTGCAGGCGATCGAGGAAAGCGCCAGCTGCCTGGTGTTCACCAACATGCGCTCGCAGGCCGAGCGCTGGTACCGCGCGCTGCTCGAGGCCCGCCCCGACTGGGCGGGGGTGCTGGCGCTGCACCATGGGTCGCTCGACCGGGGCGTGCGCGAATGGGTGGAGCTGGGCCTCAAGGAGGGGCGCGTGAAGGCCGCGGTCTGCACCTCGAGCCTGGACCTGGGCGTGGACTTCCTGCCCGTGGACCGGGTGCTGCAGATCGGCTCGGCCAAGGGCGTGGCGCGGCTGGTGCAGCGCGCGGGCCGCGCCGGCCACGCGCCGGGGCGGCCCTCGCGCATCACGCTGGTGCCCACGCACAGCCTGGAGCTGCTGGAAGCGTCAGCGGCGCGCGTGGCGGTGCATGCCGGGCAGATCGAGGCCCGCAGCAGCCCGCGCGCGCCGCTCGATGTCATGGTCCAGCACCTGGTGACGGTGGCGCTGGGCGGGGGCTTCAGACCGGAGGAATTGCTGGCCGAGGTGCGCGGCACCGTCGCCTATGCCGAGCTCAATGACGAGCAGTGGCAGTGGTGCCTGGACTTCGTGCGCCAGGGCGGGCCGTCGCTTGCCGCCTATCCCGACTATCACCGCGTGGTGCCCGACGAGGAGGGCGTCTGGCGCGTGCCCGATGCGCGCCTGGCACGCCGCCACCGCGTCAATATCGGCACCATCGTGGCCGACGCCTCGATCAGCGTGCAATACCTGGGCGGCGCCAAGCTGGGCAGCGTGGAGGAAAGCTTCATCGCGCGGCTCAAACCCGGCGATGCCTTCATGTTCAGTGGCCGGCTGCTGGAACTCGTGCGCGTCGAGCAGATGACGGCCTTCGTGCGCCGCGCCGTGTCCGGGCGCGCGGCGCTGCCGCGCTGGAACGGCGGGCGCATGCCGATGTCCAACACGCTGGCCGATGCGGTGCTGCGCGAGCTCCAGGCCGCGGACGAGGGGCGCTTCGACAGCCCCGAGATGCAATGCGTGCGGCCGCTGCTCGAGATCCAGCAGCGCTGGTCGGGCCTGCCCACGCCGGGCACGCTGGTGGCCGAGACCTTCAAGTCGCGCGAGGGCTGGCATCTGTTTGTCTACCCGTTCGCGGGCCGCCAGGTGCATCTGGGGCTGGCGAGCCTGATCGCGTGGCGTGCCGCGCAGCCCCAGACCGGCACCTTCTCGATTGCGCTCAACGACTATGGCTTCGAGCTGCTCAGCGCCACAGCCATCGACTGGGCCGAGCGGCTGCCCGCGCTGCTGGCGCTGCCGCCCATCGAGGAACTGCTGGCCGAAGTGCTTGGCAGCCTCAACGCCACGGAATTGGCGCGCCGGCGCTTTCGCGAAATCGCGCGCATCGCCGGGCTGATCTTCCAGAGCCACCCGGGCGAGCGCCGCAGCAACCGCCAGCTGCAGGCCTCGGCGACCCTGTTCTACGAGGTGTTCCAGCGCTACGACCCGCGCAATGGCCTGCTGGCCCAGGCCGAGCAGGAGCTGCTGACGCAGGAGCTCGATGTGCGCCAGCTCGCCCGCGCGCTCGAACGCATCCAGGGCCAGCGCCTGTCGCTGCATGCGCTGCAAAAGCCCTCGCCATTGGCCTTTCCGCTAATGGTCGAGCGCTTTCGCGAAAAGCTCAGCAACGAGCCGCTGGCGCAGCGCATTGCGCGCATGGTCGCCGAGCTCGAGCGCAGCGCGGGCGGCGAGGCCGTGGGCACGGCGCATGCATCGGCGCAGCAGGTGTTTGCCGAACGCGAATCGCCCGAGTGGGCCATCGATGCCGCGCTGGCGCTCGAGACCCGCAGCGAGAGTCCGCCGCGGCGCAAGCGCGAGCGCAGCAGGCCTGGAAACCCAAGATGAAACCCTATGCACCCCCACCGGGCGCGCTGGCACTGTCGCTGGCCCAGGAAACCGTGGCCCTGCTGCCCGAGCGTGCGCTGTGGTGGCCGCGCGAGCGCGCGCTGTTTGTCGCTGATGTGCATCTGGGCAAGGCCGCGAGTTTTCGCGCGCTGGGCCAGCCCGTGCCCTCGGGCACCACGCGCGACAACCTCGAGCGCCTGAGCGGCCTGATCGACGCGCTCGATGCGCGCAGCCTGGTGGTGCTGGGCGACTTCCTGCATGCGGCCACGGCGCAGCAGGCGCAGGTGATCGATCCGATCGTGGACTGGCGCGAGCGGCATGCGGCGCTGCGCTGCGTGCTGGTGCGCG
>JBEVDH010000244.1:0-17107 GCA_040514115.1 Comamonas sp.
TGCCATAGCACTCGGGGTGGCGGTGCAGGTCGAAGTTGAAGGTCGTGCGCTTGTAGACCGCGCAGAAATCGAGATCGCAGCGCCCGACCACGACCTCGTCGTCCTTGGTGATGCAGCGCGTGACGACTTCGCCCGAAGGCGCGACCAGCAGGCTGCCCGCAATGCTTTCCACGCCTTCCTCGAGACCGCCCTTGGCGACGCTCGCCACCCAGCAGCCGTTCTGGTAGGCGCCGGCCTGCACGGCAAGCTGGTTGTGGAACAGCGACAGGTCGTCGTGCTGGGGCGCGGGCGCGTTGTGCACCGGCGTGTTGTAGCCTATGAAGACCATCTCCGCGCCCTGCAGCGCCATCACGCGGTAGCTTTCGGCCCAGCGCCTGTCGTTGCAAAGCGCCATGCCTATCGTGCCGCCGAACGCCTGGTGCACGTCAAACGACTTGCCCGGCGTGAAATAGCGCTTCTCCAGATGCTGGAACTTGCGCCAGGGCTCGTGCTCGAAATGCCCGGGCACATGGATCTTACGGTACTTGCCAACGATGCTGCCGCTGCGGTCGACCAGGATGGCGCTGTTGTAGCGCATGCGCTGCCCGCCTTCCTCGGCCAGCTCGGCATAGCCGAGATAAAAGCCCACGCCGAGTTCGCGCGAGAGTTCGAACAGCGGCATTGTTTCCCGGCTGGGCATGGTCGGCTCGAAGTAGCTGTCGATCTCGGCGGCGTCCTCGATGTACCAGCGCGGAAAGAACGTCGTCAGCGCGAGTTCGGGGTAGACGATCACCTGCGCGCCTAGGCCGTGGGCCTCGCGCATCATGGCGCACAGGCGCGCCACCACGGCCGCGCGGGAGTCGGCGCGCTGCACCGGGCCGAGCTGGCCCAGGGCGACATTGACGATTCGGGACATCCTGGAATTCCTTCGATAAAAACGGTGAGGGGATCAGCGGTCGGCGCGTTCGAGCAGCACCTGCAGCAGCACGTTGGCACCCTGCACCAGCTGCTCGGGCGCGGTGAACTCGCGCACGTTGTGGCTCAGGCCGTCGCGGCTGGGAACAAACACCATGGCCGTGGGGCAGATGCGCGCCAGCATCTGCGCGTCATGGCCGGCGCCGCTGGGCAGGCGCAGCGTCGAAAGGCCGTGGGACTGGGCCGCGCGCTCCACGCTGTCGACCAGCGCGGCGTCGAAGGCCACGGGCGCGAAATCGGCCAGCAGCCGATGGCTCAGCTGCACGCCGTGCTCGGCGGCGATGCGGCGCGCGCCGGCCAGCAGCTCGTCCTGGGCCTGGCGCAGCAGCGCGCCGTCGGTGTTGCGCAGATCGACGGTCATCAGCGCGCTCTGGGCAATCACATTGACGAGGTTGGGCTGCAGCGTGAGCGCGCCCACGGTGGCCAATTGGCGCCCGGCGTAGCGCCGGCTCAGTTCGTGGGCGAAAGCCGCGACGCGCGCCGCGGCCATGCCCGCGTCCTGGCGCAAGGCCATGGGCGTGGTGCCCGCATGGTTGCTGCGGCCGGTGAATGTCAACTCGGTCCAGCAGATGCCCTGCACGCCTTCGACCACGCCGATCGCAATGCCTTCGCGGTCCAGCACCGGGCCCTGCTCGATGTGCAGTTCGACAAAGCTGTCCACGCGCGGCCGGCCCACGGGCGCCGGCCCGGCGTAGCCGATGCGCGCGAGTTCGTCGCCGAGCCGCGCGCCGTTGTCGACGGCGCGCACGTCCAGCGCTTCTTCGAGCGCCATGCCGCCCACATGCACCAGACTGCCGAGCATGTCGGGCTGAAAGCGCGCGCCTTCCTCGTTGGTGAAGAATGCGACCTGGATGGGCCGGCGCGTGCGCCGCCCCGCGGCGCGCAGCGTGGCCACGACTTCCAGGCCAGCGAGCACGCCGTAGTTGCCGTCGTAGAGGCCGCCCGTGCGCACGGTATCGATATGGCTGCCGGTGGCCACGGGCGGTATATCTTCGTCACCCGCATAGGTCGCGAACACATTGCCGATCGCATCGATTTCTATGCCCATATCCAGCGCACGCATCTGCGCCACCGTCCAGTCGCGCGCCGCGCGGTCGGCGTCGCTGAGCGCGAGCCGGTTGGTGCCACCGCCAGGCAGCGCGCCGTGCCGGCCCAGCGCGTCGATGCTGGCCAGCAGCCGCGCGCCGTCGATGCGCAGGTCCGCGCTCATGCGGCCTCCGCGCGCAAGGCCACGGCATCAGCGCTCTCGCCCACGAGCTGGGCATAGAGCGCGGGGTCGGTCGCGGCTTCGCTGCCGAAAAACAGGATGCGGCTGCCTTCGCCCAGTTTCAGCTGCGCGCGCGCCTGCGGGCTTTGCAGCGCCGCGATGGCGGCGGCCACGCCGGCCACCGCCGATTCGCCGGCAACGATGGCGCGGTCGCCGCCCAAAGGGTGGGCCAGCAGCCGCATGCAGTCCACGGCCGCGGCGTCGGAAATGGCGCAGAACGCATCGGCGCCCTTTTCCAGAATCTCCCATGCCAGCAGCGAGACTTCGCCGCAGGCCAGGCCCGCCATCAGCGTGTCGAGTTCGCCGTCGATCGCGCGCAGCTGGCCGGCGCGCGCGCTTTCGAGCAGGCAGGCCGCGCGCTCCGGTTCAACCACGATGAACTGCGGGCGCGCGCCGCCGTCGCGCTCCCAGAAATAGCCACAGACCGCGGCCGCGAGCCCGCCCACGCCGGCCTGCACGAAGATGTGCGTGGGCCGTTCGCCGATCTGCGTGGCGGCTTCCTGCACCATCAGCTGGTAGCCCTGCATCACGTCGCGCGGCACGTCCATGTAGCCGGGGTAGGAGGTGTCGGAAATGACGAAGCGGCCCTGGGCCCGGGCATCGGCATCGGCGCGCCGCACGGCATCGTCGTAATTGCCCGGCGTGCGCACGACCTGCGCGCCATAGGCGGCGATCGCCTCGGCCCGGCCCGGGCTCACCGTGGCGTGGACATAGATCACGCAGGCGCAGCCAAACAGCTGCGCGCCCCAGGCCACCGAGCGGCCGTGGTTGCCGTCGGTGGCGCAGGTGACGGTGATGCCGGCGCACAGTGCGCGCATGTCTGGCCGCTGCAGGTCCCGGGTATCGAGCGTGCGGCCCAGGCGCGCGCCGAGCTCGCGGCACAGCAGCCGCGCGACCGCGTAGGCGCCGCCCAGCGCCTTGAAGCTGCCCAGGCCGAAGCGCCCGCCTTCGTCCTTGTAGTGCAGCGACTGCACGCCCAGCGCGCTGGCCAGCGCCGGCAGCGCGTGCAGCGGCGTGGGCGCATAGCCCTGCCAGGCCGACAGTTCACGCTCGGCCTGGTCCAGCGCGGGCGCGCACAGGATTTCGCCGCGGCGCGCGCCATAGGCTTCGTCGCGGCTGCGCTGGGGGTTGGCGGGGTTCAGGACGAGTTCGAGCGACAGGGAAGGCAGGGATGACATGGAAATACCTCTACAAGAAATCAGGTGGGTGTCTGCAGGTCGCCGAGCGCGGCATGCAGTTGTTCGATGCGCGTGAGCCGCGCCTGGGCACTGGCGCGCAGGCGCGCGGCCAGCGCGGTCGCGAGAAAGTTCACCAGGCTGATGCCGCAGACATAGGTGTCGAACAGCGGCGTGGGCTCGGGCGGCCGGGGCGCGTCGGCGCGCGCGCAGCGCAGCACCACGTCGGCCTGCGCCGTGGTCTCGAGCCATTCGCCGGGCGCCGCGTCGCTGAGCACGACCAGCGGAATGTCAACCACGCGCGCCGCGGCCAGCACGCGCGCCAGCTGGGCGCTGCGGCGGCGGAAATCGACGACCAACAGCAGGTCCCTGGCGCCCAGGCCGGCCAGCGCTTCGGCTTCGCGCCCGCCGCCCGTGGCCAGCAGCTGCACGTCGGGGCGCACCTGGTCGAGCAGCAAGCTGGCGTACTGCGCCGTCACCTGGCTGTGGCGGTAGCCAAGCACGCCGACGCGCCGCGCACGGGCAAGCTGGGCCAGCGCGGCCTGCACGTCCTCGTCGCGCAGCTCCTGCGACCATTCGAGCAGCCGCTGCGCATCGCGCCGCGCATGGGCCTGCAGCCCGTCGTCGGCCGGAGAAAGCGCCGGCACCTGTGCCAGGCGCGCCAGCGGCGAGTGCTGCGTCGAGCGTGCGCGCACCTGCAGGCGAAATTCCTCGAACCCCGCATAGCCCAGCCGGCGGAAGAACCGTGCCGCGCTCGACTTGGAGGTATCGGCCAGCGCCGCGAGTTCGGTGGCCGAATAGCCGCGCAGATCATGCTGATGCGCCAGCACCACGTCGGCCAGCTTGCGCTCGGCGGCCGACAGGTCGGCGTAGACCTCGCGGATGCGCGCATCGGGGGGTATGGCTGATTGCTGTTCCATTGCATTGCTCCATTCAGGTGCGGCCCGCACCAACCCGGGGCCAACGCGCACCACTGTGAAATTTTTGTTCCATACAAACAATTAAAAGAAACCAAAGTTTCATATGGCACGGTCTTGCCAAGCAAGACCAATGCCTGAACTGGCAGCGGATCGGCGTTCTCCCCCTGACAGCGGCTGCGTTTCGAGGAACACCACGGTGGGACGCTGGTTTTTCCTGGCATGCCTGTTTCAAGCTGGCACGCATCCTGCTCACACCCAGGTGCATCCACTTCTTTTCACCAAAGGTCCTGCGCCATGAAGTTCAAAGTCTGTACCGCTGTGTCGGGTCTGCTCGCCGCCGCCGCGCTGTCGTTTTCCGTCAGCGCGCATGCCGACGATTCGCTCAAGGCCGTGATGGCCAAGAAAAGCATCGCGCTGGGCATTCCCACCGATTACCCGCCGTACGGCTACATGGGCCCCGACTTCAAGCCCACGGGCATCGACGTGGCCGTGGCCCAGTTGATTGCCGACAAGCTCGGCGTCAAGGCCGAGTTCGTGCCCGTCAGCACTCCCAACCGCATTCCCTACCTGCAGGCGAAGAAGGTCGACCTGATCGTCTCGTCGCTGGGCAAGAACGAGGAGCGCGCCAAGGTGATCGATTTCACCGTCTCGTATGCGCCGTTCTTCCAGGCCGTGTTCGGCCCCAAGGATGTGGCCCTCAAGTCGTTTGACGACCTCGGCGGCAAGACGCTGGCCGTGACGCGCGGCACCATCCAGGACGATGCGCTGCAGGGCCTGGCGCCCAAGACGCTGAAGATCCAGCGCTTCGAGGATGACAACGCGACCATGGCTGCGTTCATGTCGCAGCAGACCCAGTTTGTCGCCATTGGCGCGGCCGTCGCCGCCGCGGCGCTGCAGAAGAACCCCAAGGTCCAGGCCGAATACAAGCTGCTGATCAAGGACTCGCCGAACTACATCGGCGTGCGCAAGGGCGAGACCGCGCTGCTCAACCAGGTCAACGCCATCCTGCGCACGGCCAAGACCGACGGGACCATCGAGGGCTATTCGCAGAAATGGCTGGGTCGTGGCATGGGCAATCTTCCGGATTAAAAACACACCCCCTGAGCCGCTTGCGCGGCTTGGGCCGCCCCGGCTTCCCCCTCTCAACCTTCGGTGGAGGGGGACGGCAGCCTCGGTGCGGGGCGGCCCTTCCTCGCTGCCCCCTTGCTGGAGCACGCCAGTTTCATAGGGTGTGTCTCTACTCGCCATCCCCCTGTTCACGGACCACCCCATGACTATGGATTTCGCCACGGTGCTGGCCCAATGGCCGCTGTTTCTCAAGGGCCTGGCGCTCACCGCGCTGCTCACGGCAGTGGCCACGCCGCTGGGCGTGGCGCTGGGCGTGGCCTGCGCCTGGATGCGGCTCAACGGCGGCGCCGGGCTGCGCTTCGTGGTCGGCGCCTATGTGGAAGTGTTTCGCAACACGCCCTTCATCATCCAGCTGTTCTTCCTGTTCTTCGGCCTGCCCTCGCTGGGCCTGCGCCTGTCGCCCGAGACGGCAAGCATCCTGGCGATGACGCTGAACCTGGGCGCCTATGCCTGCGAGCAGGTGCGCGCCGGTATCCAGGCCACGCCGCGCGGGCAGATCGAGGCCGCGCAGAGCCTGGCGCTGAACCGCTGGCAGATCTTCACGCGCGTCGTGCTGCCGCCGTCGCTGGGTCGCGTCTGGCCCGCGCTCACGGGGCAGATCATCCTGGTGATGCTGGGCTCGGCCGTGTGCAGCCAGATTTCCACCGAGGAGATCTCCTATGCGGCCAACCTGATCTCGAGCCGCACCTTCCGCAGCTTCGAGGCCTATATCGTGGTCACGCTGATCTATCTGGGCCTGGCGGTGCTGCTGCGCCAGTGGCTCAACTGGTTCGGCCCGCGTTTCGTGTTCGGCCGCCGCCGCTGAAAGGACCACCATGGTTGAATTCACTTCCTGGGACATCGCCCGCCAGCTGCTGCTGGCCCTGCGCTGGACCGTCGGCCTGTCGCTGATTGCCTTCACCTGCGGCAGCCTGCTGGCGCTGGCGCTCCTGGTGCTGCGCCTGAGCAAGCTGCCGGGCGCGGTGCGCCTGGTGGCCTGCCATGTGCAGATCTTCCAGGGCACGCCGCTGCTGATGCAGCTGTTCCTGATCTATTTCGGGCTGGCGATGCTGGGCATCGACACTTCGCCGCTGCTGGCCGCCAGCGTGTGCCTCACGCTCTATGCCAGCGCCTATCTCTGCGACATCTGGCGCGGCTGCGTCGAGTCCGTGCCCAGGGGCCAATGGGAAGCGTCGTCCAGCCTGGCGCTGAGTTTCGGCGAACAGCTGCGCCATGTGATCCTGCCGCAGGCCCTGCGTGTGGGCGTCGCGCCCACGGCCGGCTTCATGGTGCAGATCATCAAGGGCACGGCCCTGACCAGCGTGATCGGCTTTGTCGAAGTCACCAAGGCCGGCCAGCTGATCGCCAACGCCACCTTCGAGCCTTTCCTGATCTACGGCTGCGTGGCGCTGATGTATTTCGCGCTGTGCTTTCCGCTGTCGCTGTGGAGCCAGCGCCTCGAGCGCCGCCTGCGCCCCGCCGCCTGAGGGCTGGCTTTTCTTCAGGACTTATGCCATGACTTCCATCGCCCCCACCCCCGCCCCCACATTACCCAGCGCGGCGCACACCCCGCTGGTCGACATCCGCGGCCTGCGCAAGCGCTACGGCAGCAACGAAGTGCTCAAGGGCGTGGACCTGCAGATCGCGCGCAGCGAAGTGGTGTCGATCATCGGCAAGAGCGGCTCGGGCAAGAGCACGCTGCTGCGCTGCATCAACGGCCTCGAGGCCTTCCAGGAAGGCACGCTCACGGTGCACGGCCAGCCGCTGCAGGCCGACAACGCCGCGGCGATGCGCGAGCTGCGCAAGAACGTGGGCATGATCTTCCAGAGCTTCAACCTGTTTCCCCATCTCTCGGTCGGGCGCAATGTGATGCTCGCGCCGACGCTGGTGACGAACCAGCCCAGGGAGGTGGCGCGCCAGAACGCCGAGCGCCTGCTGGCGCGCGTGGGCCTGGCCGAGAAGTTCGATGCCATGCCCGACCAGCTCTCGGGCGGGCAGCAGCAGCGCGTGGCCATTGCGCGCGCGCTGGCCATGGACCCGGAAATCCTGTTGTGCGACGAAGTCACTTCGGCGCTCGACCCGGAACTCGTGGGCGAGGTGCTGCAGGTCGTCGAAAGCCTGGCCGACCAGGGCATGACGCTGGTCATGGTCACGCACGAGATGAACTTCGCGCGCAAGGTCAGCGACCGCGTGGTGTTCATGCACCAGGGCAAGGTGCATGAAGTCGGCACGCCCGAGGCGCTGTTCGGCGCGCCGCAGACACCGGAGCTGCAGCAGTTCCTCGGACGCGGGCATTGAGCTTGCGCCCTTGAACCCGAGGGGCCCGGCGCGCTGGCTGCCCAAGGGTTCCCCAGCATCGCCAGCAGAGTGTGCGCGCGACACAATCCGTTGCATGCATCTTCCCCGCTACGCGCTGTTCTGGTTGGGCCCGGCCCTGGGCATCTGCTGCGCGCTGGCGTTTGCCTGGCGGGTGCTGGCCGTCGATACCGCGCATCCGCCGCTGGCCGAATTCGCCATTGCCTGGGCCACGGTGCTGGCCAGCCTGATCGCGGGCGTCGCCGCGCTGCGCAGCCGCCTGTCGCCGGCCCTGGCCTGCATGCTGCAGGCCGGCGCGCTGGCCACGGCCGGCAGCGCCCTGGGGCTTCAAGCCTGGCCGCTGGTGTTCAGGCCGCTGGCCATGCTGTGTGCCATGGCCGCGGTGGCGCTGCCCCTGCGCCGCCAGGCACCGGGCCGTGGCGACTGGCTGCTGCTGGCCGCGCTCGCCGCATCGCTGGCCGGCGATGTGTTCCTGATGCTGCGCGGCCTGTTCGTTCCAGGCTTCGTCGCCTTTGTGCTGGCGCAGCTTTGCTATCTTGCGCTGTTCAGGCAGGGCCAGCGCTGGTTTGCAAAGCGCGGCGCGCTGGCCGCGCTGCTGCTGGCCGGCGCGGTGATGTATGCACTGATGTGGCATGGCGGACTGCCCGCGGCCCTGCGGCTGCCGATCGCGGCTTATGTGCTGGCCATTGCGCTGATGGCCGCGCAGGCCTGGGGCCGCTGGCACGCCACCGGGGGCAGCGGCCGGCGGGCAGCGCTGCTGGTCGCGCTGGGCGCGAGCAGCTTCGTGCTCAGCGATGCGCTGCTGGCCACCCACCGTTTCGTGCAGCCCCTGCCCTGGGCGCCGCTGGGAATACTTGGCAGCTATTACCTGGCACAGGCGCTGATCGTCACCGGCATGCTCTGCGCGCCGCGCCCTCAGGCGTCGGGCAGCGCCGGCGGCATCACGCCCAGGTGAAGATAGGCTGCCTTGGTGGCGATGCGCCCGCGCGGCGTGCGCTGCAGATAGCCCTGCTGGATCAGATAGGGCTCGATCACGTCCTCGATGGTGCCCGCTTCCTCGCCAATGCTGGCCGCGATGTTGTCCAGCCCCACGGGGCCGCCGTCGAAGCGGTGGATCACGGCCTCGAGCAGCTTTCTGTCCATGATGTCGAAGCCCTGCGGGTCCACGTCAAGCATGGCCAGCGCCCGGTTGGCGATGTCTTGCGTGATGCGTCCGTCGCCCTTGACGTCGGCGTAGTCGCGCACACGCCGCAGCAGCCGGTTGGCGATGCGCGGCGTGCCGCGCGAGCGGCGGGCGATCTCCCAGCCGCCCTCGGCATCGAGCGGCACGCCCAGCAGCCCGGCGCTGCGCACGACGATGCGCGCGAGCTCCTCCGAGGTGTAGAACTCGAGCCGCGCGACGATGCCGAAGCGGTCGCGCAGCGGGTTGGTCAGCATGCCCGCGCGCGTCGTGGCGCCGACCAGCGTGAAGGGCTGCAGGTCGAGCTTGATCGAGCGCGCGGCCGGGCCCTCGCCGATCATGATGTCGATCTGATAGTCCTCGAGCGCGGGGTAGAGGATTTCCTCGACGACGGGCGAGAGCCGGTGGATCTCGTCGATGAACAGCACATCGTTGGCTTCGAGGTTGGTGAGCAGCGCCGCGAGGTCCTTGGGCTTTTCCAGCACCGGGCCGCTGGTCTGGCGCAGGTTCACGCCGAGCTCGGCCGCGATGATGTGCGACAGCGTGGTCTTGCCCAGGCCCGGCGGGCCGAACAGCAGCACATGGTCAAGTGCCTCGCCGCGCTTTCGGGCCGCGCCAATGAAGATCTCGAGCTGCTCGCGGGCCTTCACCTGGCCCACGTATTCCTGCAGCAGCTTGGGGCGCAGCGCGCGCTCCATCGCCTCCTCGTGGTGCGACAGCGGCGCGGCGGAAATGGCGCGCTTCGGGGGCGCGGGCGCGAAATCGTCGGTCTGGATGGTCATGGATAGTTACTTGGCGAGAGCCTGCAGCGCGCGCTTGATGCCGTCGCTGACCCCGATATCGGGTGGCAGCGCCTTGAGCGCGGCCGCGGCTTCCTTGTCGTTGTAGCCCAGCGCCAGCAGCGCCTGCAGGATGTCGTTCTGGTGCTCGTTGGTGAACAGCGACTTGGAGCCCATGTCGGCGCCGATCTTGCCCTTGAGCTCGAGCAGCAGCCGCTCCGCGGTCTTCTTGCCGATGCCCGGCACCTTGATCAGCCGCCCCATCTCCTGCAGCGTCACCGCCTGCGCGAGGTCTTCCACGCCGATGCCGCTGATGATCGCCAGCGCCGTGCGCGGACCGACCCCGGTGATCTTGATCAGTTCGCGAAAGGTCTGGCGCTCGCTGGGCGTGCCGAAGCCGAACAGCAGCTGCGCATCCTCGCGCACGATGAAGTGCGTGAGCAGGCTCACCTGCGCCCCGGTCGCGGGCAGGTTGTAGAAGGTGCTCATGGGCACCTGCACCTCGTAGCCGACGCCGTGGCAGTCCACCAGTACCGTGGGCGGGTTTTTATCCAGCAGCGTGCCGGTCAATTTGCCTATCATTGAAGTCCTTTGCCGCCCCGTTGGCAGCTCTCGATTGGAATTATCCGCGTGATCCTGCGACACACCTTCACTCCCCACCACAATGGCCGCCTGAGCCACCTCTGCGGGCCCGCCGATGCGCACTTGCGCACCATTGAAACCGCGCTCAAGGTGTCCATCGCCCACCGCCACGAACAGTTCAAGATCGACGGCCCCAAGGCGCGCGCCCAGCAGGCGCTGGAGCTGCTGCAGGCGCTCTACGAAATGGCGGACGACCCGATCCCCGAAGCCCACCTGCAGCTGATGCTCGCCGGCGACGCCGAACTGGTCGAGGCACCGGTCGGCGCGATCCAGCTGTCGACCCGCCGCCCCGACCTGCGCGCGCGCACCACCACGCAAAACCAGTACCTCGAGAATATCGCCAGCCACGACATCACGCTGGGCATCGGCCCCGCGGGCACCGGCAAGACCTATCTGGCCGTGGCCTGCGCCGTCGACGCGCTCGAGCGCAGCGCGGTGCAGCGCATCGTGCTGACGCGCCCGGCGGTGGAAGCCGGCGAGCGTCTGGGCTTCCTGCCCGGCGACCTGACGCAGAAGGTCGATCCCTACCTGCGCCCGCTCTACGACGCACTCTACGACCTGATGGGCTACGAGAAGGTGCAAAAGGCCTTTGAACGCAATGTGCTGGAGATCGCGCCGCTGGCCTTCATGCGCGGGCGCACGCTCAACAATGCGTTCGTGATCCTGGACGAGGCGCAGAACACCACGCCCGAGCAGATGAAGATGTTTCTCACGCGCATCGGTTTCGGCGCCAAGGCCGTTGTGACGGGCGACGTCAGCCAGATCGACCTGCCCAAGGGCGCGCTCAGCGGCCTGATCGACGCCGAGCGCGTGCTCAAGCGCGTCAAGGGCATTGCCATCACGCATTTCACCAGCGCCGACGTCGTGCGCCACCCGATGGTGGCGCGCATCGTCGATGCCTACGAAGCGCGCGGCACGCCGCCCGCGCCGCGCAGCCGGGCACGTGCCCGCGATGAATGACCCGTTTTCCGTCTGATCCCATGCCCCTGCAACAACTGCAACTCTCCCTGCAATTCGGCCGCTTCGACGCGGCCCCGGCGCACCGCGCGGTGCTCGCGCGCAGCAAAGTGACGCGCTGGATCCGCCACGCGCTGGCCGTCGACGCCGAGATCACCGTGCGCATCGTCGACACCGAGGAAGGCCAGGCGCTGAACCTGCAATACCGGCAAAAGGACTATGCGACCAACGTGCTGACCTTCGACTACCAGCAGGAGCCGACGGTGATGGCCGATCTGGTGCTCTGCGCCCCGGTGGTCGAGCGCGAGGCATTGGAGCAAAACAAGACGCTCGAGGAGCACTACGCGCATCTTCTGGTCCACGGCACGCTGCATGCGCAGGGGTGGGACCATGAGACCGGGGAGGAAGACGCCGAGGAGATGGAGGCTTATGAGAGCGACATCATGGGGGAGCTGGGGTTTGCGGATCCCTATGGGAAGTGATGCGCCTCGGATCTTGAGGGCAGGCCCTTCATCCGTCGACAGGCTCAGGACGAACGGCTCCCCCCGTTCGTGGTGAGCTTGCCTGCGCGGCCCGATCGAACCATGAATGGCCGCCCTCCAGCAAGCAGCAAGCCCTACCCTTTGGGCCCCACCCGCAACGGCACCGTCACCGGCCCGTCATTCACCAGATGCACCTGCATGTCGGCGCCAAACTGCCCGGTCTGCACCGTCGCATGCGCGGCACGCGCCTGGGTCAGCAGGTAGTCATAGAGACGCCGCCCTTCGTCAGGCGCCGCGGCCTGCTTGAAGCTCGGGCGGTTGCCGCTGGAGGTGTCGGCCGCCAACGTGAACTGGCTCACCAGCAGCAGGCCACCGGCCACGTCCTGCAGGCTGCGGTTCATCTTGCCTTCTTCGTCGCCAAAGATGCGCAGCTTGAGCAGCTTGGCCAGCAGCCGGTCGGCCTCGGCCTCGGTGTCGCCGCGCTCGGCGCAGACCAGCACCAGCAGGCCCGGCCCGATCTGCCCGCAGATCTCGCCCGCGATTTCAACGCGCGCCGAGCGCACGCGCTGCAGCAGGCTGATCACAGCAGCCGGGCCTTGACGGCCTTGCCCTTCACGCGGCCTGCGTTCAGCTTGGCCACGGCCGGGCCCGCGATGCGGCGCTCGACGGCGACATAGGTCGAGAAATCATTGACGTTGATCTTGCCGATCTGCTCGCGCGTGTAGCCGAAGTCGGCCGTCATCGCGCCCATCACGTCGCCGGCGCGGATCTTCTCGCGGCGCCCGCCGATGATCTGGATGGTCTGCATCGGCGGCACCAGCGGCTCGTTGCTGGCGGGCGTGAGCTCGTCCAGCGGGAACCAGCTCGAGGGGCGGCCCTGCAGCACTTCGATCTTGCCGACGTTGCCCATCTCGTCGAGGCTGGCCAGGCTCAGCGCCAGGCCCTCGGCGTCGCCCCGGCCCGTGCGGCCGACGCGGTGGATGTGGATTTCCGAGTCGGGCGTGACATCGACATTGATCACGGCTGCCAGGTTCGAGATGTCGAGGCCGCGCGCGGCCACGTCGGTCGCCACCAGCACCGAGCAGCTGCGGTTGGCGAACTGCACCAGCACCTCGTCGCGCTCGCGCTGCTCGAGCTCGCCAAACAGCGCCAGCGCGCTGAAGCCCTGCGCCTGCAGCAGGCCGACCAGGTCGCGGCACTGCTGCTTGGTGTTGCAAAAGGCAATGCTCGACTCGGGACGGAAATGCAGCAGCAGGTCGGCCACGGCCTGCAGCCGCTGGCCTTCGCTGACTTCGTACCAGCGCTGGGCAATCTTGCCCTCGCTGTGCTGGGCCTGCACGGTGATGCGCTGGGGCTGCTTCATGAAGCGCGCGCTCAGGTCGGCAATGCCCTCGGGGTAGGTGGCCGAGAACAGCAGGGTCTGGCGCTCCTTGGGGCACTGGCGCACGACGGTGTCGATGTCGGCATGAAAGCCCATGTCGAGCATGCGATCGGCTTCATCGAGCACCAGCGTGTTCAGGCCCTTGAGGTCGAGCGCGCCGCGCTCGAGCAGGTCCATGACCCGGCCCGGCGTGCCAACGACGATGTGCGCGCCGTTTTCCAGGCTCGCGATCTGCGCGCGCGAGGGCACGCCGCCGTACACGGTGACGACCTTGATGTTGTCGTGCGCCCGGGCCAGCCGGCGGATCTCGGTCGCGACCTGGTCGGCGAGCTCGCGCGTGGGGCACAGCACCAGGGACTGCACGCCGAACCAGCGCGGGTTCAGGCGCGTCAGCAGCGCCAGGCCAAAGGCCGCGGTCTTGCCGCTGCCGGTGCTGGCCTGGGCAATCAGGTCCTTGCCCAGCAGCGCGGGCGGCAGGCTGGCCGCCTGGATGGGCGTCATCTGCTGGTAACCCAGCTGTTGCAGATTGGCAAGCATTGCCGGACCGAGGGCCAGGGTGTCGAAACCGGTGCTGGCGGAAGAAGAAGAGGCGTTCATGGGCGCGATTATCCCGGCTTGGCGCCAGCCAGCTCCGCGCAGGGCTGTAGAGTCGGGGGCTTGACCGCTGCGTCAATGCGTACTTTTACGCTATAAACAGCTATCCCCTTAGGAAGGCACATGCCCCCCAGCTCCAGTGCGCCCCGCCTCGACGGCAGCAACAGCGACAGCAATGCCCTGCTGCGCCTGATCATCGATGCCGCCGCGGGAATGATGGCGTATTTCGAGGCCGGGACCCTGTGCTGCCGGTTTGCCAACCAGGCCTTCGCGCGCCACTACGGATTCGATCCCGCCGAGATCCTGGACAAGCGTCCCTGGGAGATCATGGGCCAGGAGGGCTGGGACGCGATTGCGCAGCATGTCGAGCGCTGCCTGCGCGGCGAACCGGTGCGCTATGTGCGCCATGCGCGGTCACCGCAGGGCGAGCTGCACGAGATCGAAGTGCGCGTCACGCCGCACCTCGAGCAGCAAACGCTGCGCGGTGCCGTGGTACAGGTGCTCGACCTGAGCCAGGGCCGCTCGGTGCAGCAGCAGCTCGATGAAAGCGAAGAGCGCATGCGGCTGTTCTCGGCCGCGACCCACGAAGCCATCCTGCTGCACCGCGACGGCGTGGTGCTCGATGCCAATGCCGCGCTGCTGCGGCTCGTGGGCTACAGCCTCGACGAATTGCGCGGCAAGCCGGCGCTGCAGCACCTGGACAAGGAGTTCTGGCCGCTCGCGCTCGATGCCATGCAAAGCGGGCGCAGTGCGGCATACAAAGCCACGGTGCGGCACAAGGACGGCCACAGCATCCCGGTGGAGATCGACGCCATGGTCATGCCCGCCGGCAAGGGCACGCAGGACTACCGCCTGGTCGTGCTGCGCGACATCACCGCGCACCAGCAGGCCCAGGCCCAGGTGCGCTTCATGGCCGAACACGACGCGCTGACCCGGCTGCCCAACCGCTGGTATCTGAGCGACCAGCTCGAGCAGCTGATCCTGCGCGCAGCCGAGCAGAACCGCGCGGTGGCGGTGCTGAGCATCGACCTCAAGCATTTCTCGGCCATCAACGATTCGCTGGGCCACCAGGCCGGCGACCAGGTGCTGTGTGAAGTTGCGCGGCGCCTGTGCGGCTGCGTGCATGCCAGCGACCTCGTGGCGCGCGCGGGCAGCGACGAATTCATCGTGGTGCTGGCCGAAGGCACGACCCGCGCCGAAACCGAAATCTTCACGCGCCAGCTGCTGGCGCTGCTGGAAATGCCCTGCCATGTCGCCGCGCAGGCACTGGTCATTGCACCGGCCATCGGCGTGGCGATCTTTCCCGAGGATGGCGAGAACGTCGAGACGCTGCTGCGCAATGCCGGCGCGGCGCGCCACCTGGCCAAGGAAAACAACCACCAGCCATTCCAGTTCTACACACCGGCGCTGGAGAGCCGCGCCAGCCGCATGCTCAACCAGGAGCAGCTGCTGCGCCAGTCGATCGCGCTGGGCGGCTTCGAGCTGCATTACCAGCCGCAGGTGCGCACCGACACCGGCGCGCTCGCGGGATTCGAGGCGCTGGTGCGCTGGCGCCATCCGCAGCGCGGCCTGGTCAGCCCCGAGGAGTTCGTGGCGCTGGCCGAGGCGCGCGGCCTGATCACCGCCATCGACCGCTGGGTGCTGCGCAACGCCTGCCACGAGGCCTGTGCCTGGTTTGCCCAGGGCATGCCGCGCGTGCCCGTGTCCGTGAACATGTCGGCGCAGGAATTTCGCCACCCGGATCTGGCCAGCGACGTGGCCGCGGTGCTGGCCGAGACCGGCCTGCCCGCGCAGCTGCTGCACATCGAGCTCACGGAGAGCACGCTGATGCATTCCGACGCGCAGGTGCTGCGCACGCTGCACGCGCTGCAGCAGCAGGGCGTGCGGCTGGCCATCGACGACTTCGGCACCGGCTACTCGTCGCTTGCCTACCTCAGGCGCCACCCGATCCACCAGCTCAAGATCGACCGCTCGTTCATCACCGACCTCACAGAGAACGACGACGACGCGGCCATCGTCACGGCCATCGTGCAGATGGCCAAGAGCCTGCGCCTGCACACCGTGGCCGAGGGCGTGGAGACGGCCGCGCAGCTGGCGCTGCTGCGCACGCTGGGCTGCGAGCTGGCGCAGGGCTATTTCATTGCCCCGCCGATGCCGGCCGACCAATTGTTGCAATGGCAGCAAGATTACTGTCACAAGCTGCAGGCACAATAGGCCATGGAACAGTTCACCGATGACCGTGCCATCGTCCGGCACTCCTCCCCCGAGCAGGCGCTCGCCCATGTCCAGCAGCTTTACCGCGAGCAAATTGGACACCTGCGCGACGCGATGCAGCGCTTTGTGGCGGGCGAAACGCCCTCCTCGCCGGTTCATGCCTACTACCCCAAGGTGCGCGTGCACACGCACACCGTGGCGCGCGCCGACACGACGCTGGCCTATGGCTTTGTCGAGGGCCCGGGCATCTACGAAGCGACGCTCACGCGCCCCGACCTGTTTGCCAAGTACTACGCCGAGCAGCTGCGCCTGCTGCGCGCGAGCCACGATGTCGACTTCGAAGTCAGCCTCAGCGACAAGCCGATCCCGATCCACTTTTCCTTTGCCGACAACGACCACATCGAAGGCACGCTCACGCCCGAGCGCCGCATGCTGATGCGCGATGTGTTCGATCTGCCCGACCTGGCCTCGATGGACGACGGCATCGCCAACGGCACCTGGCAGCCGCAGCCCGGCGGCGCGCTGCCGCTGTCGCTGTTCACCGCGCCGCGCGTCGACTATTCGCTGCACCGGCTGCGCCACTACACGGGCACCGCGCCCGAGTGGTTCCAGAACTTCGTGCTGTTCACCAACTACCAGTTCTACATCGACGAGTTCATCCGCCTGGGACGGGCCGAGATGGCCGACCCCGAGAGCGAATACTGCGCGTTTGTCGAGCCCGGCAACGTGGTCACGCGGCGCACCGGCCTGCCGGCCGAACCCATCGACGAATTCGGCAGCCCGCCGCCGCGCCTGCCGCAGATGCCCGGCTACCACCTGGTGCGCAGCGACAGCAGCGGCATCACGATGGTCAACATCGGCGTCGGCCCGGCCAATGCCAAGACCATCACCGACCACATCGCGGTGCTGCGCCCGCATGCCTGGATGATGCTGGGCCACTGCGCGGGCCTGCGCAACACCCAGCAGCTGGGCGACTACGTGCTGGCCCACGCCTATGTGCGCGAGGACCATGTGCTCGACGAGGAACTGCCGCTGTGGGTGCCGATTCCGGCGCTGGCCGAGATCCAGGTGGCGCTGCAGCAGGCCGTCGCCGACGTCACGCAGATGCCCGGCAGCGACCTCAAGCGCATCATGCGCAC
>JBEVDH010000212.1:0-3989 GCA_040514115.1 Comamonas sp.
CGGCCAAGTCCAGCCCGGACGCCGCGATGGGCGTGCTGATGGGCGGGCAGGGCCTGGCCTTGCAGCGGCAGCTCAACTTCAGCCGCGAGGCCGAGCGCGAAGCCGACCGCGTCGGTTTCCAGATCATGAGCGCAGGCGGCTACGACCCCAGCGGTGCAGTGGCGTTCTTCAAGCGGCTGCAGGGCGTCAGCAAGGTGTACAACGAGATGCCGGCCTACCTCAGCAGCCACCCGCTGACTGGCGAGCGCATCGCCGACATCCAGGCACGGATTCGCGAAACCCCGGCGCGCGCCCGTGTCGATTCGCTCGACTTCCACCTGGTGCGGGCGCGTGCCCGCGTGCTGCAGGACCCGAGCACCAAGGGCAGGGCGGAGGCCAGGACCGTTTTCAACAGCCAGCTCACCCACCTGAGTCGCCAGCAGCAGACGGCCGGCCAGTACGGGCTCGCCTTCCTGGCGCTGAAGCAGGGCGACCTGGCGAGCGCGCAAAGCTGGCTCGACAAGGCGCGCGCCACCCTGCGCCCGCGCGAAGGCACGGCATCGGTCGAGCGGGTAGGCGGCGATGGGGCAACGATGTTTGCCAGCCTCGCGCTCGAAATCAGGCTGGCGCCGGGGCAGTCGGCGGCGGTCGCGCAGCAGGCGGTCAAGGAGGCCGAGCAGGCGCATTATAAATATCCGCTGTCGCGCGGCATCGCGCGCCAGTACGCCGACGCGCTGATCGCGGCCGGCAAGCTCGACGAAGCGGCGCGCTTTTTGCGCGACCAGGTCCAGCAATATCGCGAGGAGCCCAAGCTGTACGACCAGCTCGCGAAGACCTATGCGGCGCAGGGCAAGATTGCGCTGCAGCACATGGCGCTGGCCGAATCGTATGTGCTTACCGGCGCGCTGCCGGCCGCGGTGGCGCAGCTGAACCTGGCGCGCAAGTCGAGCGACGTGTCGTTTTACGACCAGTCGGTGATCGATGCGCGCGAACGCGAGCTGGAAAAGCGCCAGAAGGAAGAGAAGGAAGAGAAGGACAGGTAGGTCAGGGCGATTCGGTCGTCGACGTGGGGTGGGCACAGGTGCCCACCCTACGGTGCAGGTACCTTCACGAATCCAAACCGCCGCGCAATGTCGTCACGCGCCACGCGCTCGACCGGCACGGTCTGCCCCCGATAATCCAGCTGCATGTTGCCAGGCGCGCCATCGAGCCACCCCAGCAGCGCATCACCCGCCACGGCCTCGCCGTCCAGCCGCAAGGCCTCGATCAGCTGCGCCCCGTCGCGATCATCCAGCTGGGCGATCACATCGCCGCCCTGCACGATCGCTTCCCCGGTTTCAGTAAGAAACACCGCGTCGATCGCATGCAGCGGCGCGCCGGTCTGCAGCAGCAAACCCTCGGCTGGATCGGTGCGGGCGACATACGGCGTCGCCTCCAGGTTCACGTACACCCGCTGCGGCCCGTTCTGGAAATACCAGCAGCCGCGCTCATCGTGCCCGTAGTTGCGGTTGATAAAACCCACCAGCGCGGGATTGTTCAGCCGGTCTCCCGGCAGCCCCGCCTGCTGCGCCGCTTCGTCGCGCATGCGCCAGGCGCCGCGCGCGTCGAGCGCCAGCCAGCCGTAGCAGTGCGGAACGTTGGGCCACTTGGCCATTGCCTGTTTTACGATGTCATCCATGTTGGCTCACAGAATCGCACAGTTCCCCACCCGACGGCGCGCGGCTACCCGCCTCGCCATCGAAGAAATGCAGTAGCCTGCGCGGCAGCCAGTCGATGTGTCCCGGCAGCGGTCCGGTGGCAAAGCCCACATGCCCGCCCCCGGCCGGATACTCGAGCGTGACGCAAGGCGCGGCCGTGGCCGGCAGGTACTCGCCCGGCAAAAAGGGATCGTTGCGCGCGTTGATGACCAGCGTCGGCACGGTGATGTCTCCCAGCACATGGCGCGCGCTGGCGCGGTCCCAGTAATCGTCGGTATCGCGGTAGCCGTGCAGCGGGGCGGTGACCACGTTGTCGAAGGCGTAAAGGTCGCGTGCGCCGAGCAGGGCGGCGCGGTCGAACAGGCCGGGAAACTGCTCCAGCTTGGACAGGCACTTGGGTTTCAGCGAGCGCAGGAACATGCGGGTATAGATCATGTTCAGCCCCGTCCCCAGCGCCGCGCCGCCGCGCGCCAGGTCGAGCGGGGCCGACACGGCGCAAGCCGCGTCGACGATGCCTGCGCTGTGCTGCGATTCCCCTAGCCAGCGCAGCAGTGCGTTGCCGCCGAGCGAGACGCCGGCCGCATACAGCTTGCCCCCGGCACGGGGCCGCAGGCGGCGTACCACCCAGTCGACCTCGGCCGCATCGCCCGAGTGGTAAAAGCGCGGAGCGCGATTGGCCTCGCCCGAGCAGCCCCTGAAATGCGGCACCGCGCCCGACCAGCCACGCGCGGCCAGCGCCGCCATCAGCGCGCGCGCGTAGTGGCTGTTCGATGACCCTTCGAGGCCGTGGAACAGCACCACCAGCGGCTTGCCGGGTTCGCCATCGACAAAATCGACGTCGATGAAGTCACCGTCGTGGGTGTCCCAGCGTTCGCGCCGGTACGCCACCGCCGGCTTGGCGATGGCGACCGCCGGATACATGGTCTGCAGGTGGCCGCCCGGCAGCCACACGGGCGCGCGGTAGGGCGTGGCCGCGCTGTCGCTGGGCGTGCTGCTCAAGGGACGATCAGTGGTGGCCGGCGGCGCCGCCTGCCAGGTGGTAGCGGGTGCCGCAGTACGGGCACTTGGCGTCGCCGTTCGGATCGAAATCCAGGAAAACGCGCGGATGCGACGACCACAGCGGCATCGAGGGGCTAGGGCAGTAGGCAGGCAGGTCCTTGGCCTCAAGTTCCACTACAGGCATTGTCTTGTCGTTCATCTGGTTCTCCGTGTCGCTGCAAGGTTGGGCAAAGACAGGATTTTAGACGATTCAGGCAGCATGCCGGAATGATCGGTAGAATAACGCCCACTAAAGTTGGGCTCGTCTGTTTCACGCGGCGCGTTTTTCGCGCTGGCCCGACCGTTCACATTCATCGCCGTCGCAGTCCGCCTGCGTTGTTGCAAGAAAACCACATGAGCGCCTCCCCCACGGCCAGTCAACGGCCGACTCCCGAACCGCACGACGCCGTGGCATGGCGCGAAGGCTTCAAGGCTGGCTTGCCGACCCTGTTCGGCATCGCCGCCTGGGGCCTGGTGGTCGGCATCGCCATGGTCAAATCCGGCCTGACTCCGCTGCAGGCAACCGGCATGACGCTGCTGGTGTTCGCCGGTTCGGCCCAGCTGGCCTCGCTGCCGCTGATCGCCGCGCAGGCGCCGGTCTGGGTCATCTTTGCGACCGCGCTGGTGGTCAACCTGCGCTTCCTGATCTTTTCGGCACTGCTGGCGCCGCACTTCGCCCACTTGCCATGGCGCCAGCGCCTGCTGTACGGCTATCTCACCGGCGACATGACCGTGGCGCAGTATCTGCAGCGCTACCCGTCGCCCGAGCCGGAGCCGGGCAAGGTGACCTTCCTCAAGGCGCTGATCTATCCCAACTGGTTGGCCTGGCAGGCGGGCTCGCTGGCCGGCATTTTCCTTGGCAGCGCCGTGCCCTCGGAATGGGGCCTCGGTTTTGCCGGCACGCTGGCGATCCTGTGCATCCTGATCCCGCTGGTCATCAACAGCGCCGCCCTGTGCGGCGTGCTGGTGGCCAGCGTGGTGGCGGTGATGGCCTACAGCCTGCCGTACAAGCTGGGCCTGCTGCTGGCGGTGGTGGTGGGCATGTTTACCGCGATGGCGGTCGAGGAAACGCAGGAAAAACTGAAAGGCCGGCCATGAGCGACTGGGAAATCTGGACCGTGATCGTGGTGCTGGCGCTGGCCACCGCCGCCTGCCGCAGCGGGCTGTGGCTGGTCGGCCACCGGGTCACCATCCCCAAGCGGGTGCAGGAAGTGCTGCGCTACGCGCCGGCCTGTGCACTGGCCGCCATCATCGCGCCCGACCTGGTGCTGGGCG
>JBEVDH010000276.1:0-15410 GCA_040514115.1 Comamonas sp.
TCTCGGACGTGGAGTCCCTGGATTACGTCACCGGCGAACTGCGCTCGCGCTTTGGTCGCCAGGCACCGGCGACTCGCGTTCGCTCAGGATGGACTGCAGCTGGAGAAAGTGTGGCTCGACCTGTTCGAGGAACTGGCGCCCCTTCGGCGTGATCTCCATGCGCTGGCCACGGCGGATGAACAGCCGGTAGCCGAGCGACGCTTCCAGCTCGCGCACACGCGCAGAAATCGCGGGTTGGGTGGCATCGAGCTTGCGCGCCGCGCCGCTGAAGGTACCGATATGGGCCACGCAAAGCGCTGTCTCGAGGTGCAGCAGGGTAGGGCGTGACACGATGGGCGGATTCCGTCAAGAAATGAGAGGCTGCGGCGATGGCCGCGCTGCTGGTTGAGGTGGACGCTTGATACGAACCTGTGGTGTCAATCAGCGCTGGCCCCCGAGGCTTTGACAATTCGGCCCCATTTTTGAATTTCGCTGGCCACAAAACGGTCGAACTCGGGCCCCGTGGTCGGGGCGGGCTCTGCGCCTCTGTCGCGGATGAACTGCACGATGCTTTCGCTTTTCAGAATCTCCGTGACTTCGCGGTTCAGACGGCTGGCGATATCTGAAGGTATGCCCTTGGGAGCCATGAGGCCCAGCCAGCCCACGGCTTCGAAGTCCTTGAGTTCGCTCATGCCGCTTTCGCGCATCGTGGGCACGTTGGGCAGCTGCGATGAACGCGTGGCCGAAGTCACGGCCAGCGGCACGGCGCGCCTGGCCTGGATATGCGGCAGCGCGGCCGTGACCGAATCGACCATCAGCGGTACCTGGGCGCCCAGAAAATCTGCCTGTGCCGGCCCGCTGCCCCGGTAGGGAATATGCGTGATGAACACGCCGGTCTGGTTCTTGAACATCTCGCCGGAAAGATGCTGGGTGCCGCCGATGCCGGCGCTGGCATAGTTCAGCTGGCCAGGCGCGGCCTTGGCTTTTTTCACCAGCTCCTGCACCGAGCCAATGCCCGAGCCTGGCGTGGCCAGGAAGATCAGCGGTACCTTGGCAATGAGCGAGATGCCCACGAGGTCCTTGGTCGGATCGAAGTTGACCTTGCTGTAGAGCGTCTGGTTGACTGCCATGGCGCTGCCGGCCACCAGCAAGGTATAGCCATCGGGCGCGGCACGGACCACCAGTTCAGTGCCGATATTGCTGCCGGCACCGGCTTTGTTGTCCACGACGACGCTTTGACCCAGGCGTTTTCCGAGCTGATCGGCCACGGCGCGCGCAAAGATATCCGTGGCCTGGCCGGGTGGGAAGGGGACGACCAACCTGATCGGCTTGTCGGGCCAGGCCGCATGCGCCGGGTTCAGCCACATCGCGAGTGTCACCATCAGGCCCGTCGCGGCGCTGCGGAAAAAACGGGGTTTTTTCATGGGGTTTTCAAGGAAGACGTTCAAGGAAGTGCGGCTGATCCTAGCAGTTCCGGCGCTGTCTCATCAGAGGAAGAAGAGCCTCGCAGGAAGCTGCCGCGGCATGTCGCGGCCGGCCGGTGCGATTCAAGCCGGGTTGCGCTGCAATGAATTCGAAGCAGCGCAAGACCCGTGGTCAGGAAGGAGGTTTGCTTTTTGCCCGGGGACTGGTTTTGCTGGATGCAACGCGCTTTTTCGGCGCTGACGGCTGGAGCGCTGCACCGACGGCGGCAGCGGGACTGGCATGGGTCTCGAAATCCAGCCACGACGGATCCTGGGCATACATCTCGGCGATGAGCTGCCGGATGGCCGGGATATACCAGGAGTCATCGTTGAGCCGGTGACTCAGGATGATCGGAGAGGTGGCCTCTTCGTCCTCGATGGGCCGGTAAACCAGGTCCGAGCGCAGCCGGGCGGTCGTCGGCACCATGCATACGCCCATCTCGCAGGCGACCAACCCCAGTGCGGCCTGGAGCTCGCGCGCCTCGTGGATCTCGCCGAGCCGGATGCCCTGGTCATGCAGCAGTCCGAGCACATGGTCGGCGAAACTCGGACGCGGCTCCTTGGGGAACACGATCAGGCATTGGTTTTCCAGCTCCTGGAGGCGGATGCGGCCCCGGCTGGCTGCAAGCGGTGAGCCGGGCGCCAGGGCCAGCACCAGCCGTTCCTCGCGCAGCACGCTGCGCGCCACCGAGGTGTCGCGGGTTCTGATCCTGCCGAAGCCCAGGTCGATGCGCCCGGTTTTGAGTTCCTGGATCTGCTGGACCGAGTTGAGGTCGACAAGCTTGATATCCGTGTCCGGATATTTCTTGCGGAACATCCTGATGAGCATGGGCAGCCCGCCATACAGCGTCGAGGCGGCATAGCCGATCGAGATCGACGGCCGGTGGTGCCGGCCAGCCTGCTGCGCGCTGTCCTTCATCTTTTCAACCCGGTGCAGCACCTGCAGGGCCTGCTCGTAGAACAGCCGGCCCGCTTCCGTGAGGCGCACCGGACGCAGGTTGCGCTGGATCAGCTGCACGCCGAGCTCGTCCTCGAGCTGCTGGATCTGCCGGCTCAGCGGCGGCTGCGCGATATGCATCTGCTGCGCGGCGCGCGTGAAGTTCCGTGTGGTGGCAACGGCGACGAAATAGCGCAGCTGGCGTAGGTCCATAGGGGTAAACGATGCATGGCTCGGATGGTTGGATCTTAAGCCATTGTTTTGCAACGGTAAATCGAGCCAGCATACCTAAAAGGTATATGTCCAGACCAATTCGGTGTTGGCTTGCCACCGGGGCATGGGCGTCCAATCAAGACATGCAGGTTCTCGCCATTCAGCGCCGCAGTCGTTTTGAATGCACCGGCCCTGCCGCACGAGAAAGCTTCCACCCGCAGATGAAATTGGAGACATTGATGACAATCCGGATTTTCAACACCCCCGAGGTTCAGGACTTCCTGCGCCTGGTCAGCGGCCTGCAACAGGACGGCGGCAATGCGCGTACCAAGGCCATCGTCCACCGCATCCTGTCCGACCTGTACCGGGCCATCGAGGAGCTGGACCTCAGCGCCGATGAATATTGGGCCGGTATCGCCTACCTGAACCAGTTGGGCGCGCGCGGCGAAGCCGGGCTGCTGTCGCCCGGGCTGGGCCTGGACCGTTACCTCGACATGCGCATGGATGCGCAGGACGCCGCCCAGGGCGTGTCCGGCGCTACGCCGCGCACCATCGAGGGCCCGCTGTACGTAGCGGGCGCGCCGGTGGCGCAAGGCTTCGCGCGCCTCGACGACGGCAGCGACGAGAACGGCCACACGCTGATCCTGCACGGCACCGTCTATGGCGCCGGCGGCAAGCCTTTGCCGGGCGCCACCGTGGAGGTCTGGCACGCCAACACCAAGGGCTTTTATTCGCACTTCGACCCGACGGGCGCGCAAAAGCCCTTCAACATGCGCCGCACCATCATTGCCGACGCGCAGGGCCGATACCGCCTGCAGAGCATCCTGCCGGTGGGCTACGGCTGTCCGCCGGACGGCCCGACGCAAGCCCTGCTCAACCAGCTGGGCCGCCACGGCAACCGCCCCGCGCACATCCATTTCTTCGTGTCGGCCGCGGGCCATCGCAAGCTGACCACGCAGATCAACATCGACGGCGATCCACTGGTGTTCGACGACTTCGCCCACGCCACCCGCGAGGGCCTGGTGCCACCCGTGGTCGAGCGCAAGGACGAGGCCAGCATCCATGCCAACGGGCTGAGCGGCCCGTTCGCGGAGATCGCCTTCGACATCACGCTCAGCGAACTGGTGGGCGGGGTCGACAACCAGATCGTCGAACGCCAGCGCCTGGCCACCTGACACCCGCGCACCACGACGCCGGCCGGCGCGCCGCATTCAATGGCCGGGCCGCCGCGTCAGTCCTCGCTGCAGCCACCCGGCCGTCTGCACATCGCGGCGCACGGCCGGAACCCGAAAAAAGGAGACTTCCCATGAACACGACATCCACCGACAAATATGGCGACGTGGAACGGCTGCTGGGCACGGCCCTGCAGCACGACAAGGACAACGGCGTCTTCCGCTGCCGCCGCGACATCTTCACGGACAACCAGCTGTTCGAGCTGGAGATGAAGCACATCTTCGAGGGCAACTGGGTCTACCTCGCGCACGACAGCCAGATCCCCGAAGTCAACGACTACTTCACTACCTACATCGGCCGCCAGCCGGTCGTCATCACCCGCAGCAAGGACGGCCGGCTCAATGCGGTGATCAATGCCTGCGCCCACCGCGGTGCGATGCTGTGCCGCAAGAAGCACGGCAACAAGGGCAGCTTCACCTGTCCCTTCCACGGCTGGACTTTCAGCAATGCCGGCAAGCTGCTCAAGGTCAAGGACGAGAGAACCACCGAGTACCCGGTGCAGTTCAACACCGAAGGCTCGCACGACCTGAAGAAGGTGGCGCGCTTCGAGAGCTACAAGGGCTTCCTGTTCGGCAGCCTGAACGCCGACGTGCTGCCCCTCGAGGAGTTCCTCGGGGCGACCAAGCTCATCATCGACCAGATCGTGGACCAGGCCCCCGAGGGGCTGGAAGTGCTGCGCGGAAACTCCACCTATACCTACGACGGCAACTGGAAGCTGCAGATGGAAAACGGCTGCGACGGCTACCACGTCAGCTCCGTGCACTGGAACTATGCGGCCACCATGGGCCACCGCAAGGACGGCGGCACCAAGGCGCTCGATGCCGGCGGGTGGAGCAAGAGCGTGGGCGGCGTCTATGGTTTCGAGAACGGCCACATCCTGCTGTGGACCAAGACCATGAACCCGGAGGTGCGCCCGGTCTACGCACACCGCGAAGAACTCAAGGAACGCCTGGGCGAAGTGAAGGCCGACTGCATCGTCAACCAGACGCGCAACCTGTGCCTGTACCCCAACGTCTACCTGATGGACCAGTTCTCCACGCAGATCCGCGTGACCCGGCCGATCGCCGTGGACAAGACCGAGGTCACTATCTATTGCTTCGCTCCCAAGGGCGAAAGCGCCGCGGACCGCGCCACCCGCATCCGGCAATACGAGGATTTCTTCAATGTCTCGGGCATGGGCACGGCCGACGACTTGGAGGAGTTCCGCTCCTGCCAGGCGGGCTACGCCGGCAAGTCCGCCGCCTGGAACGACCTCAGCCGTGGCGCGCCCCTGTGGGTCGAGGGCCCTGACGAGAATGCCAGGAAGATGGGCATGACCCCGCTGATCAGCGGCGGGCGCAGCGAAGACGAAGGCCTGTTCGTCTGCCAGCACGACTACTGGGCCCGGTCCCTGCGCAAGGCCGTGCAGCACGAGCGCGAAGGAGAGCAGCCATGAACCCGACCCTCGACGCCGCCATGCCCGCCGACTACGCGGCCCTTTGCGCCTTCCTGTACCGCGAGGCCCGCCACCTGGACGACCGTGCGTTCGAAGCCTGGTTGGAACTGTATGCGCCCGAAGCCGAGTACTGGATGCCGGCCTGGGACGACGACGACCAGCTGACGCAGGACCCGCACAGCCAGATCTCGCTGATCTATTACCCCGACCGCAGTGGCCTGGAGGACCGCGTCTTCCGGATCAGGACGGAGCGCTCCAGCGCCTCCATGCCCGAGCCGCGCACCAGCCACATGATCAGCAATGTCGAGGTGCTCGAAGACCAGGGCGACGTCGTGGACCTGCGCTACAACTTCCACACGCTCAGCCACCGCTACAAGTCCACCGACCACTTCTTCGGCGTGATCTTCGTGCGCCTCAAAAGATCCGCCGCTGGCCAGTACCTGATCGCGCGCAAGAAGATCGTCCTGAAGAACGACTACATCCGCCAGGTCATCGACATCTATCACATCTGAGAGGCGGGAAAACACGATGACCAGCTACCACATTGCCCTGAACTTCGAAGACGGGGTGACCCGCTTTATCCACTGCGGGGCCGGCGAGAAGGTGCTCGACGCCGCCTTCCGCCAGCGCATCAACCTGCCCATGGACTGCTCGGACGGAGTCTGTGGAACCTGCAAATGCCGCGCGGAAAGCGGTGCCTACGACCTCGGCGACGACTATATAGAGGACGCGCTGACGCCCGGCGAGGCGGCCGAAGGCCTGGTGCTCACCTGCCAGATGGTTCCCCGGTCCGACTGCGTGGTCGCCGTGCCGCTGCCCTCGACCGCCTGCAAGACGGGCATGGCGCAGTTCGAGGCCTCGGTCGCGCAGGTGGCGCCGCTGGGCGATGCCGCCTACGAGCTGGTGCTGGACATCACGGCGCAGGCGCCGGTGTTCCTGCCCGGTCAGTACGTCAACATCGAGGTGCCCGGGGGCACGCAGCACCGCTCCTACTCGTTCAGCTGCGCGCCCGGCAGCGGGCGCATGACTTTCCTGATCAAGCAGGTGCCTGGCGGCCTCATGAGCCACTGGCTCGACAGCGCCCGGGCCGGGCAGCCGCTGAAGCTGACAGGGCCGCTGGGCAGCTTCTATCTTCGCGCACTGCGCCGCCCCTTGCTGCTGCTCGCCGGGGGCACCGGGCTCGCGCCTTTCCTGTCGATGCTTGAAGTTCTCGCCCAGCAGCAGTCGCAGCTGCCCGTGCATCTGGTCTATGGCGTCACGCGCGACCAGGACCTGGTGCTGGTGGACCGGCTGGCCGACTTCGCAGCGCGTATCGCGGGCTTCACTTTCAGCACCTGCGTCGCCGACCCCGCAACCGCACACCCGCAGCAGGGCTACGTGACCCGGTACCTGCCGCCGCACGTGCTGCACGGCGGCGACGTGGACGTGTACCTGTGCGGCCCGCCGCCCATGGTGGACGCCGTGCAGCAGCACTTCAAGGCCGCGCACATCACGCCCGCGAATTTCCACTACGAAAAGTTCACGCCCAGCCTGGTGGCGGCATGAGCGCAGGAGCACACGCCATGAACAGGACATTCGAAGGCCAGGTCATGCTCATCACCGGCGCGGCCCAGGGCATAGGCGAGCGCGTGGCCGAGCTGGCTGCGGCGCAGGGCGCCCGGCTGGCGCTGGTCGACCGCTCGGCGCTGGTGCAGGATCTGCGCGCCCGCCTGGAGGCACTGACCGAAGTGATCGCCATCGAGGCCGATCTGGAGCAGTTCGACGGCGCCGAGCAAGCAGCGGCGCAGACCCATGCCCGGTTCGGGCGCATCGACATTCTGGTCAACAACGTGGGCGGCACGATCTGGGCCAAGCCCTACGAGCATTACGCGCCGCAGGAGATCGAGGCCGAGGTGCGCCGCTCGCTGTTTCCGACGCTTTGGGGCTGCAGGGCCGTGCTGCCGTACATGCTCGAGCAGGAAAAGGGCGCCATCGTCAACGTGTCGTCGATCGCCACGCGCAGCGTCAACCGCGTGCCCTACGGTGCCGCCAAGGGTGGAGTCAATGCGTTGACCGCCTGCCTGGCCTTCGAGTACGGCGAGCGCGGTATCCGCATCAACGCGGTGGCGCCCGGCGGCACCCAGGCGCCGCCGCGCCGCGTTCCGCGCAACAGTGCCGAGCCCAGCTCCGAGGAGAAGGCGTGGTACCAGCAAATTGTCGACCAGACCGTGGCCAGCACGCTGATGAAGCGCTATGGCACGCTGGACGAGCAGGCCGAGGCGATCCTGTTCCTCGCGTCGGACCACGCCTCCTACATCACCGGCACGGTGCTGCCCGTCGGCGGCGGTGACCAGGGCTGATGACAGAACTGCGGTGAATTTCCACTGTGTGCCTGGACACAAGCCCTGAATAATCCTGTGTGTCCCTGCGGTGCGCAGCCAGGGAATCTGGCTGCCAACGCTGTGCATGGGTGCCTTGAGCGCTCAGCATGGGCTATTTTTCGCAGTAAGTTACAAATTCCGTTCGGCATTTTTGCGCAGTGCTGTCAGTGAGCACTTGAAAGCGCGTTTTGATATTTTTATTCAATAGTTCAACACTTGTTGTACTATTGGGTTATGCAAGAAGTACAAGTCATCCGCTCTCTTTCTGCTCTGGCTCATGAAGCCCGCCTACGCGTGTTCCGGGCCCTGGTGGTGGCCGGCCCACAGGGCCTCACTCCCAGCGCCCTCGCCGAGCAGCTGGGCATTGCACCCAACGCGCTGTCCTTTCATCTCAAGGAGCTGTCGCATGCCGAGCTGGTCAGCCAGGAGCGCCAGGGTCGCAACGTGCTGTACCGCGCGGCATTTCCCGCCATGAACGATTTGCTCGCTTACCTCACTGAGAACTGCTGCCAGGGCGGCACTGTCTGCACGCCTGCAGACGTCCTCTCCTGCGACTGCTGACCTATCAAGCGGGCGGCACCCTTTACTGCCATCGCCGGCTTTGTGCTTTCCCCGCATGCCGCAGCGGTGACCGTCTGCGCGCCTCGCACCACTCGACCTCGTCCAAGTCCTGCTGCCAAACCTTATGACCAATACCACGGCCCTCTTGAATGTCCTTTTCCTGTGCACCCACAACTCGGCGCGCAGCATCCTGACCGAAGCCCTGCTCAACGACATGGGCCGGGGCCGCTTCAAAGCCTATTCGGCCGGCAGCAAGCCCACGTGCCAGCCAGCAGCCCAACCCGCTAGGCCTGCAAGTACTGCAGCGCGCCGGCGTGTCGGTGGATGGCCTGCGCAGCAAGACCTGGGACGAGTTCGCCGCGCCTGAAGCCCCTCACATGGATCTGATCATTACCGTCTGCGATAACGCTGCAGGCGAGGTGTGCCCGATCTGGCCGGGGCACCCAGCCACGGCGCACTGGGGCTACCCGGATCCTTCCGCAGGCGATGCGCCTGAAGGGCATGACGATTGGCTGGGGCTACTATTTCAGGGTCGGTGCGGTGCTGACCGTGCCTGTCCTGCTGGCCACCCTCGCGGCCCTGGCATTGCGCCTGGGCCTTTTTGCTTGAAGCACCCCTGTGTTCTGGACCTGGCATGAACCCCATCACCATCTACCACAACCCCGCCTGCGGCACGTCCCGCAATGTGCTGGCCTTGATCCGCAACAGCGGCGAGGAGCCCTGCGTCATTGAATACCTCAAGACGCCACCCGACCGGGCGACGCTGGAGCGCCTGCTGGCCGAGTTGGCAATGCCCGCGCGCGAGCTCCTGCGGCAAAAGGGCACGCCTTTTGATGAACTTGGCTTGGCCGACCCGAAATGGAGCGACCCGCAGTTGATCGATTTCATGCTCGAGCATCCAATCCTGATCAATCGCCCCATCGTGGTGACGCCGCTCGGCACCCGCCTGTGCCGCCCTTCCGAGGCCGTGCTGGACATCCTGCCTCGGCCCCAACAAGGCGCACTCTCCAAGGAAGACGGCGAAGCCGTTATCGACGCGAAAGGACAACGTGTTGCAAAGCACTGATCTGCCCAACCTGGATATTCAATCGTTCGAAGTGCCGGACCTGGCGCGCCTGCTGCCGCTGCAGCGCGCCACACATCCCCCTCGCATCTTGCTGCTCTACGGGTCGGCCCGGGAGCGCTCTTACAGCCGGCTGCTGACCGAGGAGGCGGCCCGGCTGCTGCGCACAATGGGGGCAGAGCCGCGGATTTTTGACCCGCGCGGGCTGCCGCTGCCCGACGATGCGCCGGAAGACCACCCCAAGGTGCAGGAGCTGCATGAGCTGGCGCAATGGGCAGAAGGCATGGTGTGGACCTCGCCCGAACGCCATGGGGCCATGACCGGCATCCTGAAGGCCCAAATCGACTGGATTCCCCTGTCTGTAGGTGCAGTGCGGCCGACCCAGGGCAAGACCCTGGCGGTGATGCAAGTCTCCGGGGGCTCGCAGTCCTTCAATGCTGTCAACCAGATGCGTGTGCTGGGTCGCTGGATGCGCATGCTCACTATCCCCAACCAGTCTTCCGTCGCCAAGGCCTTTGCGGAGTTCGATGAAGCAGGTCGCATGAAGCCGTCCTCCTACTACGAACGGGTAGTGGACGTGATGGAGGAGTTGGTCAAGTTCACAATCCTGACCCGCGACTGCGCGGACTACCTGGTGGACCGCTACAGCGAACGGCGCGAAACCGCGGAGGCGCTGTCCCAGCGGGTCAACCAGCGCAGCATTTAAGGCGACCCGAAGATGCAGCGCCGCACACGGACCACCGTCATGCTGGGTGTGGCTCAGACACTGTCGTGGGCCTCGTCGTATTACCTTCCCGCCGTTTTGGCCGAGCCGATCAGCAGTGGCATTGGAATGGCGTACTCGACCGTGTTCGCGGCCTTCTCGACGGCGCTGCTGGTTGCAGCGGCCACAGGGCCTGTGGCCGGGCGGTTCATTGACCGTTTCGGTGGCCGTCCGGTGTTGATCGCCAGCAACCTGGTATTTGCCGCTGGGCTGGTCATTCTGAGCCAGGCCACGCAAGCCAGCCAGGTATTCCTGGCCTGGGGCATCATGGGCATCGCCATGGGCAGCGGCCTGTACGAAGCGGCTTTTGCCACTGTCGTGCGCCTGTACGGACAGGGTGCCCGAAGCGCCATCACGGGGATCACGCTGTTTGCGGGATTCGCCAGCACCGCTGGCTGGCCCCTCTCCAGCTATCTCGCGCATGAATTTGGATGGCGCGAAGCGTGTCTAGCATGGGCGCTGCTTCACCTTCTTCTGGGGCTGCCGCTCAATCTACTGCTTCCGCGGGCTGTGCAAGCAGCCGGGCCGGAGCAAAGTGACGGCCCACCAGCCGACGCCCAGGGCTCCAGCGCGGGAGCGCAGCCACACAGACATACCGCATACCTTATGGCCTATGTGTTTGCCGTCTCATGGTTTATCAGCACAGCCATGGCAGCCCATCTGCCGCAACTCCTCCAAAGCACAGGTGCCGCAGCGGCAGTTGCCATAGGCGCTGCCGCGCTGGTGGGGCCTGCGCAGGTGGCCGGGCGCCTGGTGGAATACGGATTCCTGAAGAATGCCCAGCCGCTGCTGTCCGCGAAATTGGCGATCCTTGCGCATCCCATTGCTGCCATATGTCTGGGCCTACTTGGCGCTCCGGCCGCCAGTGTCTTTGCTGTTCTGCACGGGCTCGGGAACGGTATTCTGACCATCGCGGTAGGCACCCTGCCGCTTAAAGTGTTTGGAGCCCAGGGCTATGGCCAGCGGCAGGGATGGCTGATGGTGCCTGCGCGTATCGTGCAGGCGGGCTCTCCATTCCTGTTCGGCATGGCTGTCTCCCAATGGGGGTTGGGGGCTCTATGGGTTTCTTCCTTGCTTAGTTTGAGCGCGTTTTTGGCACTGTGGGCTATGCGCGTGAATGTGCCGCAAAAGGTGGGGGCAGATATCGCGAGCTAGACCGCTAACGATAAACCTCGCGCCGGTTGCCGACCTTCAGCACGAGAATGCGTAAGGCACCATCCTCGATGTTGGCGATGACCCGATAGTCATCCACACGGTATTTCCAGAAATCGCCCAGTTTGGACCCCTTGAGGGCCTCGCCTACGCTGCGCGGGTCATCGAGCACTGCAACCCTCTCTCGCAAAAACGACAGGATGCGGCGGGACACTGGCTTGTCCAGCTTGGCTAGCTCCTTAAATGCTGCTTCTTCGAACTCAATCCGCCAGGCCAAGGCCCTCTAGTTCTTCCTTGGTCGGGCCAATGGATGACTCATGACGGACGAGACGTATGCATTGGGCCACTGTTACCCCTGACGTTCGGAACATCTCCCCCATGCCAAGCCCAGCGCACTCTTCATTGCGCCCGATCCCGAGCAACTCTGGAAGCCTATTTCATTAATGAGCAAGGCGCCACTGAGTGACCGCATGGCCTACCTGCAGCGCCAGGGCGCGGAGGTTCAAGTGGTCATCACTGAGGGCGCGAGCTGGGACTGATGGTGGGTGCCGCAGCAGCGCTTGCCCCAAGGTCGCTTCCATCTTTTCAAAAAAGAGTGACACATGTGGTGACACTTTTTAAAAGGAAGCTTTGTTAATATAAATACTACTTGTAACCCTTTAACTTGTTCGCGAGAGCGGTACGTGCTTAGGTGTGAAATAGGCTATTTCTCCCACTCATGATCATAGAGACCGCCACCACCTGGCGGTTCACCGGCCTATCAGGAGCCGGAAATCGGGCTTGAATGTTTTTCAAGCGGTGAATCAGACTCTCGAAGTTTTGAAGCCCTGAGGCTGTTCCCACCAACCTTATCTATGACCGCTACCGCAACACCCCGTTACCACTTCATCACGGGGCTGCCGCGTGCAGGCTCCACCCTGCTTTCTGCCCTGCTGCTGCAAAACCCCCGTTTTCACGCCGGCATGACGAGCCCGGTAGGTGGACTGTTTCGCGGCATGCTCAATCAGTTGGGAGCCGGCAGCGAATTTGGTCCTGTGGTCACCACCGAGCAAAGGCGCAGGCTGTCACGCGGCCTCTTCGACAGCTATTACGCAGACTATGCGCACAGCAAGGATGTCATCTTCGACACCAACCGCATGTGGAGTGCCCAGATGCCGGCACTCATGGACCTCTTCCCGGGTGCCAAACTCATTGCCTGTGTGCGCAATGTGGCGTGGGTGATGGACAGCATCGAGCGCCGCTACCGCGCCAACCCTTACGAGATCACCCGTTTGTTCAGCGACGACACCGAGCGCAACACCGTCTATAGCCGTGTGGAAACCCTGGCCCAGCGCAACCGCCTGGTCGGTTACCCCTGGACAGCGCTCAAGGAAGCCTTCTATGGCGAACACGCCAGCTCACTGTTGCTGGTGGACTATGAGCTGCTGGCGCAGGCGCCCCAGAAAGTGCTGCCACTGATTTATCAGTTCCTGGGCGAGCCCGAGCACGAACACAACTTCGAGCAAGTGCAGTATGACGCGCCGGAGTTTGATGAAGCGCTGGGCCTGCACGGACTGCACCAGGTGCGTCCGCAGGTTGCGCTGCAGCGGCGCGAAACCATCTTGCCGCCGGACCTGTTCGAGCAGTACAGCAAGCTCTCGTTCTGGCAGGACCAGGCAAACAGCCGGGCCCATGTCGTTACCGCCAAGTTGCCCGCGGCGGCTCCGGTGCAAACACCTTAAACAAGATTGACTGCGCTGGTGAGGCAAGCGCTCCGTCCCGAAAGGACGGGGCTCAACAGCGCAGTCAGACGAACCCGTCCCCCCATTCCACATCATCGTTATGACCTCTGATTCCAACACCCCTTTAGGCAATGGCGTAGCTGCGCGGGAAATTATTTTTGTGGACAGCCGCGTGAAGGATGTGGAGACGCTGCTCAAAGGTTTTCCGCCCAATGCCCAGGTGTTTTATCTCCAGGCTGGAGAGGACGGCCTTGCGCAAATGGCTGAAGTGTTGGGGCAGCAAGGGGATGTCGGGGCGGTGCACGTGTTGGGCCATGGCAGCGAAGGCCAACTGTGGCTGGGCAACACCTTCATGGACTCCAGCACGCTGGCTGGGCACAGCGATGCGCTGGCTGCCATCGGCCGCGGTTTGACCGCAGATGGCGACCTTCTGGTGTATGCCTGCAATTTGGCGCAAGGCGAAGCCGGAACCCAGTTTGTTGCCAGCCTGGCGGCGCTGACGGGAGCGGATGTGGCAGCCAGCAACAACCGCACTGGAGCGGATGGTGACTGGGATCTCGAGATCAGCACCGGTGTGATTGACAATGCCTTTGTGCTTTCCGATCAGGCGTTGAGCGACTATGCGTGGGGCCTGGCTACCTGGACCGTTACGAACAACGCCAATACTGGTGTGGGTTCGTTGAGGGCTGCCGTCGCTTCTGCGCAGAACGGCGACTACGTCAGCTTCAATACGAGCATGACGGTCGCGCTGACGCAGACACTGGTGATCAACAAGAACATCACGATCGATGGCGACCTCAACAACGACAACGTGGCCGACGTCACCCTCGACGGGCAATACCGCACCCAGATCATCAGCGTGACCGCCGGCACTGGGGCAACCCTGGATGGGTTGGTAATTACTCGCGGCATGTCGGCGGGCAACGGCGGCAATGGCGGCACCGATGCGCTGGTGTCCATGGGCGGGGGCATCTATAACGCCGGCACCTTGACCATCAACAACAGCACGGTCACCGGGAATGCCGCATCGGGCGGCGGCGGCGGCGGCGGAGTGACGCCGGAATACGCCGGTGGCGGCGGTGGGGGCGGCGGCGCGATCACTGGCGGCACAGGCGGTCGCGGGGGCGATACGCTGAACTCCGCAGGCTCCAACGGCTCGACGGGCCAGGGCGGTGCCGGTGGTGGCTTCTTCAATATAGGTGGCCGTGGGGGCTCCTCCACCGGAGGGGCGGGCGGTAGCGCTTATCCAGGCTATAGCAGCGGTTCGGCCGGCGGCACGGCCTCCAGCGGGGGATTGTCCATCGGCGGCGGCGGCGGCGGAGACGGATACAACGACATCGGCGGTGCCGGTGGGGGGGCGGTCGGCGGTATCTACAACGACTCCGGCGCGACCCTGAGAATCATCGGCAACTCCGTCATCTCCAACAACGTTGGCGCGGGCGGCGGCGGCGGCGGCGGCGGGGCCGGGGGGGGGTATACCCAAACGGGCGGCGCCGGCGGCGTGGGTGTCGGCGCCATCTGGAACAAGGGTTCGGTGCAGATTACTGCTGCCAACTTCGCGGCCCTGGCGGGCAACATCGGTGGCAGCGGCCTTGGAGGGCAAAGTGCCGGCAGCGCAGGCGTTTCGCCGACTTCGGTGGCCAATGTCTACGGCGATGGCGGCACCATCAACACCAACTATGTGCCGGACGTGACGCCGCCCACCGCGGCCATCGTGGTCGCCACTACCAATCTGAACTCCGGCGGGACGTCGCTGGTGACCATCACCTTCTCCGAGGCCGTAACGGGCCTTACTGCGGCGGATCTGACGGTGCAGAACGGCACGCTCACCGGGCCTACAAGCAGCGACGGCGGCATCACCTGGACCGCAACCCTGACCGCGGCCAGCAACATCGCCGACGTCACCAACGTCATCACACTGAGCAACACAGGCGTTGCGGACCTGGCCGGTAACGCCGGCGTGGGCACCACCGCGTCGAACAATTACGTGGTCAACGACACCGTGGCGCCCACTGCTTCCATTGTGGTGGCCGATACTGCTCTCAGGATAGGCGAAACCTCGCTGGTGACCATCACCTTCTCCGAGGCGGTCAGCGGCTTCACCACGGCCGATATGACAGCCGCCAACGGCACGGTCGCTGGGCTGAGCAGCAGCGATGGCGGCATAACCTGGACGGCGACCTTCACGCCCACCGCCAATGTCACCGACACGACCAATCTGATCACGCTGGCCAATACCGGTGTCGCGGACCTGGCGGGAAATGTGGGCACCGGCACCACTACTTCGAACAACTACGCGATCGACACGGTGCGCCCCACCGCCAGCATCGTCGTGGCCGACACGGCCCTGAGCGCCGGCGAAACCTCGGTAGTGACCATTACCTTCAGCGAGGTGGTGACTGGCTTTACGACTGCCGACCTGACAGTCGCCAACGGCACGGTCACCGGGCTGACCAACGATGGTGGCGGCCTCACTTGGACGGCGACCTTCACGCCCAGCCTTGATGTCAACGATGCGACCAATCTGATC
>JBEVDH010000004.1:0-5410 GCA_040514115.1 Comamonas sp.
ACTGCACGACTGCCGCATCATGGGATTCGAGGCGCTGGTGCGCTGGCAGCATCCCGAGTACGGCCTGATCTATCCCGGCGAGTTCATTGCCTCGGCCGAAGCCACGGGCGCGATACGCGCGCTTGGCGACTGGGTGCTGCAGGCCTGCTGCCAGCAGGCGGCCGACTGGCGCGCGCACGGGCTCGAGCCCGTGCCGATTGCCTTCAATGTTTCGCCCGTGCAGCTGCGCGACAGCGCGTTTGCCGAGCGCCTGGCAGCGCATATCGCGCATCACGGCATCGAGGCCGCCGATCTGAGCATGGAAATCACCGAAAGCTGCCTGCTCGAGCCGCGCGAGCTGGCGCTGAGCGTGCTCGAACAGGTGCGGGCCATGGGCGTGTCCATAGGCCTGGACGATTTCGGCACGGGATTTTCCAGCCTGAGCCAGATCAAGGACCTGCCCATAGACACCCTCAAGCTCGACCGCTCGTTTGTCAACGACATCCGCAGCAGCAGCGAGGCCGGCGTGATCGTGACCTCGGTGATCACGCTGGCGCACAACCTCAAGATGCGCGTGGTCGCCGAAGGCGTGGAGCTGATGGACCAGCTGGTCTACCTCAAGACCGCCGGGTGTGACGAGGCCCAGGGCTACTTCCTGAGCCGCCCCGTGGGCGCCCACGCGGCCGAGGACATGCTGCGTGCCGCCTATCTCTACCCCGCATGATCGAGCCGCGCCGATGAGAGCTTCAGCAGACATTGCGCGGCAGCGGCGCCAGGCGCTGGCCCGGCTGCTGGCCCTGGGCTTGTCGGCGGTTGGCACCGGGGCCGCGGGGGCCCACGCGGGTGCGGCCGTGTGCGAGCCGCTGGCGCGGCTGCGGCTCGCGATCATTCCAAAAACCAGCGACGATGCGCAGGCCCGGGGTTACCGGCTGCTGGCCCAGGCGCTGGCCGGCGCGCTGGCGCTGCCGGTCGAAGTGGTTCCCGCGGCGTCGTATTCCGCCGTTGTCCAAGGCCTGCAGGCCGGGCGCATCGACGTGGCCGAACTCGGCCCCGCCACCTTTGTGCAGATGCAGCGCAGTGGCGCCGTGGCGCTGCCGTTTGCCGCGCTGGTCAACGCCCCGGGCACCTTGAGCCGCTACCATGCGCTGCTGGTCGTGCGCCGGGCCTCGCGCTGGCGCCACTGGCAGGACCTGCGCGGCGCGACCTTGAGCCTGGTCGATCCGGCCAGCACCTCGGGCGCGCTGCTGCCTCGCCAGGCGGTGCGGGCGCAGACCGGAATGGAGCTCGAGGAATATTTCACGCGCGTGTCGTATGCCGGCTCGCACGACCGCGCGCTCGGCGCCGTGCGCGACGGGCTGGTGGACGCCGCATTCATCTCGAGCGACAGGCTGGCGCTGGCCGTGGCGCGCGGCGTGGTGGCGCCGCACGCGCTGCGCACGCTGTGGACCTCGCCGCCACTGCCCACCGATGCGCTGGTGATGCGCCGCCAGCTCTGCCCCGCGCTCCAGGCGCGGCTGCGTCAGGTCTTTTTGCAGCAGCAGGCGCTGCTGCTGCCGGCGCTGCGCACGCTGGGCAAGCACGGGGTGGCCGCGGTCGATGAGAGCGACTACGCCGAGGTGGCGCCCCTGCTGGGCCTCAGCGCACCTTAGGCGCAGCCTCAGGCGTAGCCTCAGGCTGCACGCGCAGCAACTGGCCGTTGCTCGCGTCGGTCAGCAGGTAAAGCCAGCCGTCCGGCCCTTCGCGCACATCGCGCACGCGCTGGCCGAGCCCGGGCAGCAGCAGGTGGCGCGCGGTCACCTGGCCGTCCTGGAGCACCAGCCGCTCGAGCATGCGGCTCTTGAGGGCGCCCACGACCATCTGTCCTTTCCACGCCGCGCCGTAGCGGTCGCTGGTGATGAAGGCCATGCCCGAGGGCGCAATCGAGGGCACCCAATGGAGCAGCGGCTGCTCCATGCCGTCCTGCGCGCTGATCCCTTTGCCGATCGCGCCGCCGCCATAGTTCTCGCCATGGGTGATCACGGGCCAGCCGTAGTTGCGCCCGGGCATGGGCCGGTTGACTTCATCGCCACCCTGCGGCCCGTGCTCGTGCACCCAGAGCTGGCCGTCGGGCCCGAGCGCCGCGCCCTGCGGATTGCGGTGGCCCCAGCTCCAGATCTCGGGCAGCGCATCGGCGCGTTGCTTGAAGGGGTTGTCGGCGGGCACGCTGCCGTCCTTGCCCACGCGCACCACCTTGCCGAAGTGGCTGCGCAGGTTCTGCGATTCCTCCTTGGCGGTCGAGCGCTCGCCGAGCGCAAGGAACAAAGTGCCGTCGGGCTTGCCGTCCACCTGGCGCTCGACGATGCGGCAGCCGTAATGCAGCCGGCTCGCATATTTGGGTTGCTGCGAGAAGATGACCTTCACCTCATCGAGGCGCGTGGCATCGTCCGACAGGCGCGCGCGCGCCAGCGCCGTGCTGTTGACCGCCTGGTTGCCTCCGGGCCCGGGCTCGGAAAAGCAGAAGTACAGCGTGCGGTTGCGCGCGAAATCGCTGTCGAGCTGCACATCGAGCAGCCCCCCCTGACCACCAGCGGCAATGGCCGGCAGTCCGGCCAGCGGCGCCAGCAGCCGGCCGTCCGCCTCGACCACGCGCATGCGCCCCGGCTTTTCGGTGACCAGGAAGCGCCCATCGGGCAGGAAGGCCAGCGCCCAGGGATGCTCGAGCCCTTTGGCCACCGGCCGGGCTTCCAGGCGCGGCGCGTCGGCCGCGGGCGCAGCAGCCGCCAGCGGCCTGGATTGGGCACTGAGCGCCATCAATGCGGCGCATGCGGCAAGGGGCAGGGCAAGAACAGGGCGCATTGGCATGATCCTTTTTAGTTCCGGGTGATAAGGACCGGATGTCGATTTTTAGGGCCGATTTCCGGTTGGTTCTTGCAATATAACCAAGCAAAGCAGCAGGGCACGATTTCCGGTCTTTGCCGACGCAACCGGAATGCAGCGCCTGGCTATCGATGCCGGGTGCATGCCGTTCAGTGGAGGTGGGGCATGGCCTGGGGATGCATTCCTGCTTGCGGTCCCTCCGGAGGGTCTTAACGTGGGTTCTCATCCATTTCAAGGGGTCCCCATGTTGGCTGCTGCGATTTCTTTTCCACCAGTGCGCCGGTTCAGCGGCATCGATGCAACAGGAGCCTTGCGCCGCGGTGCCTTGGTCGCGGCGCCGGAGCCCGGGTCCCTGGAGGAATCCCCATGACGGGCGGCGCCTTCGCATTGGCCGCAGGCATGCCCGCCGCGGCCCCCCGGCTGCCCTGGTATCGCCGGCTGGGCACCCAGGTGCTGATCTCGATGCTGCTGGGCATCGTGGTCGGCTTTGCCTTTCCGAAGTTTGCCGCGCAGCTCAAGCTGCTGGGCGACATGTTCCTGTCGTTGATCAAGGCCGGTATCGCGCCGCTGGTGTTCCTGACCATCGTCCATGGCATTGCCTCGGCGGGCGACGTGAGAAGTGCCGGGCGTGTCGGCTGGCGCGCGCTCCTGTACTTCGAGATCGTCTCCACGCTCGCGCTGGTGATCGGGCTCTTCGCGGGCAACCTGCTGGGCATCGGCGAGGGCTTGGCGCAGGTGGCCACGGGCGCTGCGGCGCCAACGGCCACCAGCCTGGCGCCGCAGGGCTTCATCGCGTTCGTCGCGCGCATCGTTCCAGACAACTTCGTTGGCGCATTTGCCAAGGGCGAGCTGCTGCAGGTGGTGGTGCTGGCGGTGATGGCGGGCATCGGCATCCTGGCGGTGCCCCAGGGGCGGCGCGAGAAGATCAGCGCCGGGCTGGGCTACCTCTGCGAGGTCCTGTTCGCGTTCATCAACCTGGTGATGAAGTTCGCGCCCATCGGCGCCTTTGGCGCCGTGGCCTATGCGGTGGGCAGCAATGGTGCGGCGGTGCTGATTGCGCTGGCGCAACTGGTGCTGGGCTTTTATGCCGTGGTGTTTCTTTTCATTGCCCTGGTGCTCGGGCTGCTGGCCCGGCTGGCAGGGGTCAATCTGTGGCGCCTGCTGCACTACATCAAGGACGAGATCCTGATCGTGCTGGGCACGGCGTCCTCCGAAAGCGCGCTGCCGCGGCTGCTGATCAAGCTCGAGCGCCTGGGCTGCTCCAAGCAGACGGTGGGCCTGGTGCTGCCCACGGGCTATGCGTTCAATCTCGATGGCACCTCGCTTTTCATGGCGATGGGCGTGATGTTCCTCTCGAATGCCTATGGCGTGCCGCTGGGCATCGACCAGCAGATCGGCATCCTGCTGGTGATGCTGCTGACCTCGAAGGGGGCGGCAACGGTGTCGGGCGGCGCCTTCGTGGCCTTCACGGCCACCGTGACCTCGACCGGCCTGCTGCCCGTCGAAGGCCTGGCCGTGATCTTTGGCGTCTACCGCTTTTTGTCGATGGCGATTGCGACCTGCAACGTCATTGGCAACAGCGTTGCCGTGGTGGTCGTGGCCCATTGGGCCGGCACCTTCGATGCGAGGACGGCCGAGCGCCACTTGTATCCCGAACGCTATCCGGACATCGCCGCCGCCGATGGCGAGCTCGCCGACGGCAACCTGTTGCCCGAGGATATGCAGGACACGAATCCCCACCCGCAGGGCATCGACCTGCACCCGCTGGCGCGCGTGCGCTGATGGCCAAAAGACGCGCCGGCGGTCACCACGCGCATGCGGCATTTGCATTTTTTGCTGCAGCCGGCGCGCCGCCGGTGTATAACCTGCACCCTTTGGGGTGCGTGTGCCCGGTCGGGGTGCGCGCGCCTTTCACCTGAAGGAAAGCATTCATGGGCGCACAGTGGAAATCGAAGGGCAAGGCACAGGTTGCCGATGCCAGGGGCAAGCTGTTTGGCAAGCTGGCCAAGGAAATCATGGTGGCCGCACGCGGCGGCGCCGATCCGGCCGCCAACTCCAAGCTGCGCCTCGTGGTCGAGCAGGCACGCAAGGTGTCCATGCCCAAGGAAACGCTCGAGCGCGCGATCAAGAAGGGCGCGGGCCTGACGGGCGAGGCCATCAACTTCGAGCATGTGATCTATGAAGGCTATGCACCCCACCGGGTGCCGGTCATGGTCGAGTGCCTGACCGACAACGTCAACCGCACCGCACCCGAGATGCGCGTGGCCTTCCGCAAGGGCCAGATGAGCGCCGTCGCATGGGACTTCGACCACGTGGGCATGGTCGAGGCCGAGCCCGCCGCAGCCGGTGCCGATGCCGAGCTCGCAGCCATCGAGGCCGGTGCGCAGGATTTCGAAGCCGGCGAGTCCGAAGGCAGCACGCTGTTCGTGACCGATCCCACCGACCTCGACCTGGTTGCCAAGGCCCTTCCCGCGCAGGGCTTCACGGTGCTGTCCGTCAAGCTCGGCTACAAGGCCAAGAACCCGATCAGCGCTTCGAGCCTGAGCGCCGAGCAACTCGAAGAAGTGCAGACCTT
>JBEVDH010000021.1:0-3512 GCA_040514115.1 Comamonas sp.
TGGCGGAGACGGTGAGATTCGAACTCACGATACAGGTATAAGCCGTATGCATCCTTAGCAGGGATGTGCCTTCGGCCACTCGGCCACGTCTCCTTTCAGACCAGCTAAACAACGCCAGCGCTGAGAGCACGAATCATAGCGAACGGTGCCCATTTGGTCAAGTCGGGCACCGTTTTTTTATGAAAAAAGTTAAGCTTGTTCCAACTCAAAGGCCTTGTGCAGCGCACGCACGGCCAGTTCCATGTACTTCTCGTCGATCAGCACCGAAATCTTGATCTCGGAGGTCGAGATCATGCGGATGTTGATGCCCTCTTCCGACAGCGTGCGGAACATCTGGGATGCCACGCCCACGTGGCTGCGCATGCCCACGCCCACCGCCGACACTTTCGACACCTTGGCGTCGCCGGTCACCGAGGCGGCGCCAATATCGTTCTTTACCTGCTCCAGCACGCCCATCGCCTTGACGTACTCGTTGCGCGAGACGGTAAACGTGAAGTCGGTCTTGCCGTCGACCGACTGGTTCTGGATGATCATGTCGACTTCGATGTTGGCGTCGGCGATCGGCCCCAGGATGTGGAAGGCGACGCCCGGCTTGTCGGGCACGCCCAGGATGGTGATCTTGGCTTCGTCACGGTTAAAAGCGATGCCGGAAATGACGGCTTGTTCCATATTTGATTCTTCCTCAAACGAAATCAGGGTGCCCGAGTTGGCTTCTTGCTCAACGGGGATCAAAGGATCGGTCAGCGACGACAGGACGCGCGTCGGTCCCCGATAATTGCCGGCAAATTCGACCGAGCGGGTCTGCAGCACCTTCGAGCCGAGCGATGCGAGCTCGAGCATCTCTTCAAATGTAATTTTTTCCAGGCGGCGCGCTTCGTCCACCACGCGCGGGTCGGTCGTGTAGACACCGTCGACGTCGGTAAAGATCAGGCATTCGGCCGCTTTCATCGCTGCGGCGATAGCCACCGCCGAGGTGTCGGAGCCGCCGCGGCCCAGGGTCGAGATGTTGCCCTCTTCATCGACGCCCTGGAAGCCGGTGATGATCACGATCTTGCCGGCGTCAAGGTCGGCGCGGACCTTCTTGTCCTCGATCGACTGGATGCGCGCCTTGGTGAAGGCGGAGTCGGTGCGGATGCCCGCCTGCCAGCCGGTGTAGGACACGGCGTCCTTGCCGATTGCCAGCAGAGCCATCGCCAGCAGGCCCACCGAGACTTGCTCGCCGGTCGAGGCGATCATGTCGAGCTCGCGCGGGTCGGGCTGGGCCATGATTTCTTTGGCCAGGCCAATCAGGCGGTTGGTTTCGCCCGACATTGCGGATGGCACGACGACGATCTGGTGTCCAGCGTCGTGCCATTTGGCGACACGGGCAGCGACGTTCTTGATACGGTCGGTCGAGCCCATCGACGTACCGCCGTATTTGTGGACTATTAAAGCCATAACAGTGGAGTTTCCCGCTTGTGAAGTATGAAAAGTAACCCTCACTCTAGCATGTTGCAGCGCAAAATCACAAGGCGCTGGCGGCAGAAAAGCTATACGGAATTAGTATTTAGTAATACGTTTTCTGCGGGGTAACTGTGCGCTGCGCGCCGCGATTGGACAGTATTCGGGCCTTTTGCACCCACATGCTGGACGGGTCACCCGTCCACGGGGAGTGTATTAGAGGTCAGGCTGCCAGCGCAGGGCGATCAGCTCTTGCGGACCGGTGCCGAAATGGGCGCAATCCATGCCGATGCCGGCGGCGAACAGCAGCGCGTCGGCCGCTGTCACGATCGGCAGCCGGGTGCGCTCCCATGCCGGAACGTCCAGCGCCTGGTAGTGCGCCTTGAGGCTGCGCGTCGGCCGGTTGGCGGCCAGCTTGAGGCGCTCGCCACCCTTGCGAAAGTCGATCTGCAATTGCTGCGCGCGCAGCCACTCCGCTTCGAAGCCCTGCTCTGCGCGCTCGAAATGGAGCGTGCCGCCATACGCCGCAAAATGCAGCTGCGCTTCGCCATTCCACCGGAACAGCTCGCCTTCCTTGACGAAGATACCTTCGTCGTCAGGGTCGCGCATGCCGTCGAGGTCGGCCAGTTTGGGAGTCAGGTACAGCCGGTCGCGATGGCGCCGCACGTGGCAATCAGGGTGGGTGACCAGCAGCTGCGCGTCGGAACGCGCCTCCAGAAGCTGGGTCACCATTTCGGCCAGCCACGCGGTCGATGGCATCGACAAGCCGCGCGTCGAGAACCAGTGGCGCAGCATGTTGTAGATGCGGTCCAGGCTCATCGTGCGCAGCCGCGCCACGTCGACCGCGTCGCCGTCGAGGCTGGCGGCCAGGTCCTCGGTGGCCAGCTCGGTCAGCAGCCGCTGAGCTGATTGCGCATGCGCGGCACTGCGCGCAAAACGCTGCGCAAAGCCGGGGAAGGCCTGCGCAAGCACCGGCATGACTTGGTGCCGCAGCGCATTGCGCGCATAGCGCGGGTCGCTGTTGGACTCGTCGTCGACCCAGCTCACGCGGTGCGCTGCCGCGTATGCTTCAAGTTCGGTGCGCGCGACCGGCAGCAGCGGCCGGGCCATCACCAGCTGGTCGTTGCCGAGCAGGCTAGCCGCCGTATTGGCCGCATCCATGCCCGACAGGCCCGCCGGGCCCGAACCGCGCAGCAGCTGCAGCAGCACGGTCTCGGCCTGGTCATCGAGGTGGTGCGCGGTCAGCAGCAGGCCCACGCCGTGGGCGCGGCACATGTCGCCCAGCGCCGCGTAGCGCAGCTTGCGCGCAGCCGCCTCGGTGCCGGACTTGCCCTTCTCTATTGCCACACGCCTATGGTCAAAGGCAACGTCCAGCGCCGCCGCGCTGGCTGCGCAGTGCGCCAGCCAGCTGTCTGCATTAGGGCTGAGTCCGTGGTGGACGTGGAAAGCGTACACCGCGATGCCATGCTCGCGCGCCCAGGCGTGCGCAAGCTGCAGCAGCACGGACGAATCCAGGCCGCCGCTGCAGGCGATTGCGATCTTGGGGAGGGGTGTTGCCGTCCGTAGGGCGTCGAGCGCCCGTGCGAACGTTGCCGACACGGAGCCGGCGGCTTGCTGACGACTCACTCTTCGCTTGGTGCGGTTTCCTTGAATTTGCCGTAGCTCATCAGCTTCTGATGACGCTGTTCCAGCAAGTCCTTGGTTTTCATGCCGGTGAACTGGCGCAGGGTGTCGGCCAGCGCGCGCTTGAGCAGCACTGCCATCTGCTTTGGATCGCGATGGGCGCCGCCCAGCGGCTCGTTGATGATCTTGTCGATCAGGCCCATGGCCTTGAGGCGATGCGCGGTGAGGCCCAGTTGTTCGGCGGCGTCGGAGGCGCGCTCCGAGCTCTTCCACAGGATCGACGCGCAGCCTTCCGGCGAAATCACCGAATAGGTCGAGTATTGCAGCATCAGCACGGCATCGCCCACGGCAATCGCCAGCGCACCGCCGGAGCCGCCTTCGCCGATGATGGTGGCGATGAGGGGCACCTTGAGCTCGGCCATCACGTACAGGTTGTGGCCGATGGCTTC
>JBEVDH010000045.1:0-2667 GCA_040514115.1 Comamonas sp.
CCAGGAACTGGTTGCCCAGGCCTTCACCCTTGCTCGCGCCCGCGACCAGGCCGGCAATGTCGACGAACTCGACGATGGCCGGGACGATGCGCTCGGGGCTGATGATCGCCGCGAGCTGCTGCAGCCGCGGATCGGGCACTTCCACCACGCCGGTGTTCGGCTCGATGGTGCAAAAGGGGTAGTTTTCGGCCGCAATGCCGGCCTTGGTCAGTGCATTGAAGAGGGTGGACTTGCCCACGTTGGGCAGGCCCACGATGCCGCATTTCAGGCTCATGGCAGGGCTTTCTGGAGATCGGGGGACAAACCCGGCATTTTAAGCGGTTGGGGCATATCCCTGCCAGCGAAGGCTGCTGGCAGCGCTTTGCCCCTCCCTGTCAGAACGCGTGCGACAGGCCCACGCCCAGCGCGGTGCGCGATTTCAGCCCGTCATCGCGCTTGTGGCCCAGGCTGGCGTAGAGCGTGGTGCGCTTGGACACCGCATAGTCCGCGCCCACCGAGACAAAGCGGTTGGTGCCCTGGCTTGTGCCCTGGTTCAGCCGCTGGTGGCCGTAGCCGGCCTTGAGCGTGGTCTGGCCCAGCTGGTAGGTGCCGCCCAGCGTGGTGGCGCGCGACTGGTTGCGGCTGTCGGCGCTGCGGCTGCGGTCATGCGACAGCATCAGCGCGGCGCTGCCCAGGCGGTACTTTCCGGCCAGGAAGCTGTTGCGGTCGCCAAAGCTGTTGCGCTCGACGGCCGCCATCGCCGCGAATGCCTGCTGCTCGTACTCGAGCACCGCCGAATACGGCCGCTCGGTGGCGCCAAGCTCGCGCTGGCGCTCGGGCGAGCTGCTCAGGCGCAGCGTGAAGCCCGCGACCTGCGGCGAGTCATAGAAGATGCCGTTGTTCAGGCGCCCGTACTCGGCCGTGCCGTTGTTGCCCAACGGGTCGCTGGGCGCCAGGGAATGCCACTGGTGCCAGGCCGGCGAGGCAACGCGGTTGAAGTTGCCCCAGGGGTCGAACTTCCAGTCCTGCGCCCACATCGGCGTCAGGGCCCGGCCCACGCGCAGCGTGCCCCAGCCGCCCTGCAGGCCGACGGTGGATTCGTCATGCCAGAAGGGTTTGAAACCCGCGCCTTCGCTCGCGCCGGTATCGAGCTCCAGCCGCGTGCTCAGGCGGAAGATGGCCTTGAGGCCGCCACCGAGGTCCTCGGTGCCCGAGAGCGCGACGTTGCTGCGCTGGATCGTGCCGAGCTGGTTCACGCCGTCGAAGCCGCGGTAGATGCCGGCATCGAGCAGGCCGTTGATGGATACCGAGGATTGCGCCCACGCGGGCATGGATGCCGCGAAGGTGCCTAAAACTGCACAGGCCAGAAGCCGTGGGGAATTGCAGCGCATGATCAAAGTCTCTCCTTTGGACAATTGCTCCCGCCGCCGCTGTTCGATGGGCTGGTCAAGCTGGCGCAGCCCGAAATGGGCGAGCGTCTGGAAGCAATGGTTTCAGAGGCAGGTGCCTCAGGCGATGGCGGGGGCGGCGCGTCTTGCGCCTGTCCAGCCAGCAAGGAACTGCACCGGCGCCTACCGGCTGAAGGCCCGAAGGGCCGTGACAGCGCAGCGCGCGGCAGCAGCGTCGAGAAAGCCGCACGCAGAGCCCGAAGGCCTGGCGTTGCCAGGCTTTCGGCCCTGGTCGAAAACCGGGGTCTCGGCGGCTGAAGCAAGGCGGCGCTGGCCTGGGAGCCGGGCTCCAGGCCGCCGCCTTGCAGCTGCCATTCTATTCACGCCCGCCGCGGCGCCCGGAGCAAAAACCCGCGCCAGGCGGTATGCGGCCCTGCCTTACAGGCGCAATGGCGCATCGCGGGGAACGTTCTTGCGCGTGGCCTGTCTATATTCACCATACAGTGGATTTCCACCCGGTTTCCCGCGTGCATTGGGCGCAGCGGGCCGAGGGATTCCCTGCCTCCTACAATCCCCGCATGGCGCAAACCTTTGATATCTGTATCCGTGGGGCCGGCATCGTCGGCCGCACCCTGGCCCTGTTGCTTGCCCGTGAACGCCTGCGCGTCGCGCTGGTCGCGTCGCCGACGCTGCCCGCGGGCCACCACGACGTGCGGGCCTACGCCCTGAACGCGGCTTCGCGCCAGCTGCTGGAGTCGCTGCGCAGCTGGCCCGACGCCCAGCACGCGACAGCCGTGCGGCACATGGAAGTGCATGGCGACCTCGACGGCAATGTGCATTTCGATGCCCAGGCCCAGGATGTCGATGCGCTGGCCTGGATCGTCGACGTTCCCGCGCTGGAAGCCCGGCTGGGCGAAGCCGTGCGCTACCAGCCGCTGGTCGAGGTGGTCGACGCGCCCGTGGCCGCGGCGCTCACCGCGGTCTGCGAAGGCCGCGCCAGCCGCACGCGCGCCGAGTTCGGCGTCGAGTTCTCCGTCGTGCCCTATGGCCAGCATGCGATTGCCACGCGCCTGCATTGCGAGCTGCCGCACGGCGAAAGCGCGCGCCAGTGGCTGGCGCCCGAAGGCATTCTTGCGCTGCTGCCGCTGGACGGCCCGCAGGGCCAGACGGTGGCCGTGGTCTGGTCCATTGCCCAAGAAAACGTCGACACCTGGATGAACGCCAGCGCCGAAGCATTCACGCAGCGGCTGGAAGACATCAGCCAGGGTGCGCTGGGCCGGCTCACGCTGGCCAGCGAGCG
>JBEVDH010000122.1:0-5971 GCA_040514115.1 Comamonas sp.
AGGAAGCCAATGCGGCCGAAGGCCACAAGCAGATGATTGTCGACAGCGCCGCCAACGATGTGGTCTACACCAACCTGATCACCGGCGTGCATGGCAACTACCTCAAGCCCTCGATGGCGCGCGCCGGGCTCGACCCCGACAACCTGCCGCAAGGCGACGCCAGCCAGATGAACTGGGGCGCTGGCACGGCCAAGCCCAAGGCCTGGAAGGACATCTGGGGGTGCGGTCAGGGCATCGGGGTGCTCGGCGAGATCCAGCCCGCGGGCGCGTTCATCGAAGACCTGACGCAGCAGTACCGCGAGGCCTGCCGCTCGACGCAGCAGCTGGTGGCCGCGCACGCCTGAACTTTTTAACTATAACAACCGGAGACAAGACATGAATTCCAAGCGCAACGTTCTGAAGATGGTGGTGGCCGCCGGCCTGGTGGCGGTGTCCGGCATGGCGCTGGCGCAGTCGGGCAAGCCGGTGCGCATGGTGCTGCCGCTCGCGCCGGGCGGCGGCTCCGACACCGTGGGCCGCGCCGTGGCCAACGAGATGAGCAAGGCCCTCAATGTCACCATCGTGGCCGAGAACAAGCCCGGTGCGTCCGGCACGCTGGCGTTGGGCGACATCGTGCGCACGCCGATCAGCAACCCGACCTTTGGCCTGCTGCTGGGCTCGACGGTGGCCATCGTGCCGCATCTGATGAAGGTGCCCTACGACAGCGTCAAGGACGTCAAGCCGGTGGTGCAGCTGGGCACGACGCCGCTGGTGCTGCTGGTCAACAGGAACCATCCGGCCAAGACGCTGGCTGAATATGTCGCGCTGTCCAAGCGCAATCCGCAGAGCTTCGGCTCCTACGGCTCGGGCACCGCCAGCCATGTGGTGGGCGAAGCCTTCAGCAGCGCCGCCGCGCTCAAGCTGGTGCATGTGCCCTACAAGGGCACGGCGCCCGCGATCAACGACCTGATGGGCAGCCAGGTGGACTCGGTGGTGGCGGACTTCGGCGCCGCGGGCCAGCATCTGGGCAAGGACGGCAAGCTGCGCGCGCTGGCCGTGACCGGAGCCACGCGTTCGGAGGCCTTCCCCGAGGTGCCCACTTTCGGCGAGCAGGGATTCCCCTCGATGAACGAGCTCGTGGGCTGGATCGGCTTCGTCACCTCGGCCAATACCTCCGACGAGCAGGTCGCTGCCTGGGCCAAGGCGGCCGCGGATGCGGTGCGCGTGCCCGAGGTGCGCCAGCGCCTGGTCACGCTGGGCTACACGCCCACGGGTACCCATGGCAAGGACTTCGAGAAGATCGTCGCCGACGATCCGGTGCGCTGGGGCACGCGGATCAAGGCGGCAAAGATCACGCTCGAGAACTGAGCGCCAGCCGGCAAAGCCGGAATGCAAAATGCTGAGGGCTGATCCGCGCAGGAGCCAGGGGCTTGCTGCGGTGGGTCGGCACGTCACGCATGGAAGATGCCCTGGCGAAGGCGCCGGTGAAGCGCTGCCTTGCGGCCCCGCCTTGCCGCCCTATCGAAACGCATGTTCCATGGCAACCAATGCTAACTTGCGGTCTGAAGAGATCCAAAGAAGAAGATTGCATTAGATAGCGCTCAATTGGCATATCCGGCCATTTTCGTCAGCCGGGGCGCCGTGGTGCTGTAATGCGGCTGCGCTGGGTGACCGAGGCTGAAAGTGAAGTGCTACATTCGTCGCAATTGCCTTGCGGAGAGATACCGGTCATGCCTTCGACCCCCACGTCCCGTTCCACCTTTCCCATCGACTTCGTCCCGCTGAGCGGTACGCCGCAGGACTGCGACAACTGTGCCAGGGGCGAGCGCCTGCCCTTCCAGTTTGAATTTGCCTACCAGCCCATCGTGGATCTGGCGAGCCGCACGGTGTTTGCGCACGAAGCCCTGGTGCGCGGCCCGGGCGGGGAGGGCGCGCTGACGGTGCTGTCGCAGGTCGACGCGCAAAACTGCTACCGCTTCGATCAGGCTTGCCGCGTCAAGGCCATCAAGGGGGCCGCCGAGCTGGGCATGCAGGAAGCGATCTCGATCAACTTCCTGCCCAATGCGATCTACAAGCCCGAGCTGTGCATCCGCACCACGCTGGCGGCCGCCAAGGCGCATGACTTTCCACTCGACCGGATCATTTTCGAGGTGACCGAGGGCGAGCGCGTGCAGGATGGGCCATGGTTCGCGGAAATCCTGCGCGAGTACCAGCGCTGCGGCTTCAAGACCGCGATCGATGACTTCGGCGCGGGTTTCGCCGGCCTGAAGCTGCTGTCGGATTTCCAGCCCGACATCATCAAGCTGGACATGGATCTGATCCGCAACATCGACACCGACCGCCCGCGCCAGGCCATCGTGCGCAACCTGGTGCGCCTGTGCGAGGAGATGCAGATCCAGGTCGTGGCCGAAGGCATCGAGACCACGGCGGAGCGCGATTTCCTCTGGGATACCGGCATCCATCTGATGCAGGGCTATCTGTTTGCCAAGCCGGCGTTTCGCGCCACGGCCCAGATATCGGCCTCGGCATACGAGGTGCAGCCGCGGCGCACGGCGTGAGCGCGGGCCGGCGGCCTACGCGCTGCGATGCCCGCCGGCCTGCTCGGCCAGCCAGGCAGCAAACTGGTCCCGGGCGGTGAACGCCGGCATGTCGCGCTTCCAACAGACAAAGTAGCCGCGGCCGCACGACACATCGATATCGAAGGGCATCACCAGCTCGCCGAGCTGCAGCTCGCGCTCGACCAGGCAGCCCGGCACCACCGCGACGCCCATGCCGGCCTTGGCGGCGACGATCAGATGCATCGTGAGATCGAAGCCCGGCCCGAGCTGTGGCGTGCAGGGCGCGCCGGCCTGGTCGAACCAGCGCTCCCAGTTGTCCGGGAAGTTGGTGTGGTGCAGCAGCGTCGCGCGCTGCAGGTCGTGCGGCGCGCGAAAGCCCTGGCTCAGGCGTGCGGTGCATACCGGAATCAGCTCGCGGCCCAGCAGGTAGTGCGTGTGGATATGGTCGGGCCAGCGCCGGCGCGGCCGCTTGACTTCGATCCACAGATCGACATCGTCGCGCGTGAAATCCTCGTCGTGCTTGAACTGGCGCAGCTCCACATTGACATCCGGATTGCGCTCGTTGAAACCGGGCAGGCGCGGCATGAGCCACTGGATGCCCAGCGTGGGAATCACGCTCAGGCGCACGCGCTGGGGCTGCGCCTGCCGGCCCATGGTTTCGGCGGCGGACTCGAGCGCCAGCACATGCCGCTCGGTGAGCTTGCGCAGCTGCACCCCGCGCGGCGTGAGCACCACGCCTGTCGACAGGCGCTCGAACAAGCGCCCGCCCGCCAGATGTTCTTCCAGCCGCTGCACTGCGCGGCTCACGGCCGCCTGGGTCACGCACAGCTCCTCGGCGGCGCGGCGAAAGCTGCCCTGGCGGCAGACCGCGAGAAAGGCATGCAGTTCGACCAGGGAAGGAGAGCGGATCTTCATGGGGAGCGATTACATCATGTCATCGCCGTGGATGAAATTGTCGTTTGCCGGGGCGCGCGGGCGTTCGTACCATCACGCCTTCTTCATCGAGGCAAAAGACATGCATTTCAACAGACGCGAATTCGTAAGCCTGGCAGCCGCCGGCACCCTGGCGCCGCTGGCGGCTGCGCATGCCCAGGCCGCGTACCCTTCCAAGCCGATCACGCTGGTGGTTCCATTCACGCCGGGCGGCTCGGTCGACAACTCGGGACGGCTGATGGCCGACCGGCTCAGCCGCGAGCTGGGCGTTCCGGTGCTCGTCGACAACAAGGGCGGCGCGGGCGGTGCCATGGGCTCGGTGTATGTGGCCAAGGCCAAGCCCGATGGCTACACGCTGATCGTGACCTCGCAAAGCACGCATGTGGTGAACCCCGCCGTCAACCCCAACCTGCCTTACGACGCGGTGAAGGACTTCGCGCCGATCACGCTGATCGACCGCCTGGCCAATGTGCTGCTGGTCAATGCCGATCTGCCGGTGCGCAGCTTCGCGGAACTCGTCAAGTACGCCCAGGCCAACCCCGGCAAGCTGAACTACGCGAGTGCCGGCACCGGCTCGGTCTCGCACCTGAGCATGGAGCTGCTGAAGAACCAGGCCAGGCTGCCGATGACGCACATCCCGTACCGCGGCTCGGGCGTGGCGCTGAGCGATCTGCTGGCCGGGCAGGTGCAGCTGACCTGGAACAACCTGTCGTCGAACCTGGCCAACATCCGCAACGGCAAGCTGCGCGCGCTGGCCGTGGCCGCGCCCCAGCGCGTGTCCCAGTTGCCTGACGTGCCGACCTTTGCCGAGCTCAAGCTGCCCGACCTGAACCTGACGTCGTGGACCGGCCTGGCCGCGCCCGCCAACACGCCCGCGCCCATCATCGAGCGCCTGTACCAGGCCACGCGCAAGGTGCTGCAGGACCCCGCGACCCAAGCCACCTGGGTGGACAAGGGAATGATGGTGCCCGAGGATGTGAAGCCCCAGGCTTACAAGGCGGAGATCATCGAGCGCATCAAGTTCTACCAACGCATCGCCAAGGCCAACAACATCGTTCTCGAATGACCGACTACACCCGCATCGACCAGTTGCTGCCCTACGAGCAGGAGCTGGTGGCCATCCGTCGCCACCTGCACCAGCACCCCGAGCTGGCCTTTGCCGAGCATGGCACCTCCGACTTCATTGCCGGCAAGCTGCAGGAGTGGGGCTATGACGTCACGCGCGGCATCGGCGGCACGGGTCTGGTCGGCACGCTGCGGGTGGGGGCGGGCGCCCGCAGCCTGGGCATCCGCGCCGACATGGACGCGCTGCCGATCCAGGAGGCGACGGGTGCGGAGCATGCGAGCTGCGTGCCGGGGCGCATGCATGCCTGCGGGCATGACGGCCACATGACCATGCTGCTGGGCGCGGCCAGGTACCTGGCGCGCCACCGGGGCTTCAGCGGCACGCTGCACCTGATCTTCCAGCCGGCCGAGGAGCGCGGCTTCGACAGCGGCGGCAAGGCCATGGTCGATGCCGGGCTGTTCGAGCGCTTTCCCTGCGACGCGGTCTACGCGATGCACAACCACCCGGGCATGCCGCAGGGGCGCTTTTTGCTGCGCAGCGGCCCCTTCATGGCCGCGGGCGACCGGGTGTTCGTGAAGATCATCGGGGTGGGCGGCCATGCGGCGCGCCCGCACCTGGCCGTCGACCCGCTGGTGGCGGCTGCGGCCGTCGTCACGGCGCTGCAGACCGTGGTCGCGCGCAATGTCGACCCGGCCGAATCGGCGGTGGTCACCGTGGGGCGGCTGCGCGCCGGCGATGCGCTCAATGTGATTGCGGCCGATGCCGAGATCGGCATCAGCGTGCGCTCGTTCTCCCCGGAAATGCGCGCGCTGCTCAAGGAGCGCATCTGCGCGCTGATCACGGGCGTTGCCGAGGGCCATGGCTGCCGCGCGGAAATCGACTATGTCGAGGGCTACCCGGTGGTCGTCAACGATGCGGCGGCGGTGGAACTTGCGGCGCGGGTGGCGACCGATCTGGTCGGCGCCGAGGCGGTGGACAGCGCGTTCCCGCGCCTCATGGGCAGCGAGGACTTCGCCTACATGCTCCAGCGCTGCCCCGGCGCGCTGGTGCGCATCGGCAACGGCCCGGCCGAGGGCGGGCGCGGCCTGCACAACCCCAGGTACGACTTCAACGACGTCAATCTGCCCTACGGCGCGGCTTTCTGGAGCCAGCTGGCCGAGCGCTTCCTGCGCTGAGCCGGGGGCGCCGAGCCCTGCGCACCCCGGGGGCACGGCCGCCCGCCGGGGCGCGGCCGGCGGACTTCGCGTAAGATTCGCCCCGATCACAGGTGTTCCGCGGCATGTCCATGCCCTGGAATGAAACGGGAAGCAGGTGCGTGACACATCACAAACCCTGCACTGCACCCGCAACGGTAATCAGAGTGTCTCGATGCACGCCCTGGCCCCCGGCCATGGCAGCCACTGCTCCAAGCGGGAAGGCGTGTCGCGGCTTCGGC